>CAZDXB010000001.1:0-84603 GCA_964509335.1 uncultured Hyphomicrobiales bacterium
CTCGATAGAATATATAAAGCCCCTTCGGCTAAGCGCCGAAGGGGCTTTTTTTGTTTGAGGGAGATTATTTTTTGTATATTTGAAAATATGAAAGATAAAAATGTATATATTACTAACAGCGAAGAAGAAACAAAGAAATTGGGTTTTGATTTCGCTCGAAACTTAAAAAAAGGCGATTTAGTCTTGCTATACGGCGAGCTTGGTTCCGGTAAAACCGAGTTCATCAAGGGTATGTGCGATTATTTCAAAGTCAACGATATCGTTACCAGCCCTACTTTTTCTATAATTAATCAATACGAAGGCTTGCTTGACGACAATTTTGCTCCGCTTTTCCATATAGATTTATATCGCATAAAGTCAAAGAAAGAATTAGACGAAATCGGTTTCCAAGAAGCGATAGCGTCGGAGGACTGCGTTAAATTCGTCGAATGGGCTGACAAAGCCGGAGATAATTATCCAGAAAATAGATACGTCGTTGAAATTTCTTATCTTGACGAGGGCGACAAAAGAGAAGTAAAGATTTCAAAATAGCTGATTAATATTATTCGGAGCTTGTTAATTATTTAGAATCCAATCGAACATCGTATTCCAATAGAGCCGTGTTTATCGGCGTTTAAACCGAGAGATATGTTTTTTTCAACGCTGAAATCGTAAAGATGAGCGTCCACGTACGCGTCTATAGCTCCCAATATATATACTCCGAGCAAGTAAAACGCGCTCATATCTCTTTGATTTCTATAGAATTCTTTTTTGTTTTTCCAGACAGTTTTATACGGGTCGTCGTCGCTCATTTTCTTCCATTCGGCTTGCAAATCGACAAATTCGTTGTGATTGACTACTATGAAGTAAATTAGAGCGGAAGAAGCCCCGACAAAAATCGGCGCTTTCCAATAAGATTCCACGTAAATTTGCCCGGCGCCCGGGAAAGTCAGAGAATAGAACAACGCAGTAGTGGGGGATTTTTCCATTTCGAAATCTTCTGATAATATCGGTTCGTCTTTGACTATTTCATAGAAAGGTTTAGTTACGACTTCTTTTTTGTTGACGTTAACGCTGTCCTCGATTTTGGTTGAATCGATTTGAAGAGGTTGAGCGCAAAGTTTTGCGGCAAATGTTCCGAGAATGAAAATCAATATGGTAAGACAGAGTTTCATTTTATTCTTTATTTTCTAATTCGCTTTTCCCCAACAAGGCGGCGCCAATTATTCCAGCGTCCGCTTGAAATTTGGATTTTACGATTTGAATGCTTTTTGATATAAAAGGCAAGGAGCGTTCTTTAGCAGTTTTTAACGCCGAGTCGAAAAGCGTTTGGGGAGATTGAGAGATTCCGCCGCCTATAATAAAAACGGGGACGTCGAGCAAATTTGCGGTTGAGGCTAAAGCTACTCCTAAGTCCTTGCCGACAATTTGAAAACATTCCAAAGCGGCTCTGTCGCCTATTGTAGCGGTCTCCGCTATATCTTCGACGTCGAAATTATCAAGTTTGCGCAATCTTGAGCGCGGATATTTCTTAATTAAACTTTTTGCCGTTTCGATTATTTGATTTCTGCCAATAAGTTCTTCCAGAGTCCCTTGCCTGTATGCCGGAGTATTTTGTTTTTCGGCGTTTTTGTCGATTATAATATGTCCGATTTCTCCAGCCGCGCCGTTGCTTCCCCTTAAAATTTCGCCTTGGGATATTATAGCTCCTCCAACCCCAGTGCCTAATGTTATATAAATAAAATCGTCGAGATTTTTTCCCGCTCCTAATTTTAGTTCGGCTAAGGCGGCTACGTTGGCGTCGTTGTCGATTGCTATTGGCAAATCGGCGTCTAATTTCTCTGCTAAAAGTCGCTGGAATGGCTTGTCGTTCCAATCGGGCAGATTAGGCGTGAGTTTTATTTTGCCGGATTCGTCTATTGTTCCGGGCAAACCTATGCCTATTGACTTAATGAGGCGCTTAGATAAGACGTCTTCGATTATTTCAAGGATATTTTTTAAGGAATCTTCAAATTCTCTATTTGAATTAGTTGGCGCGGAATTTTTTTCAATCAGAAGGGCATTCTCGTCGAGTACGCCCGTTTTGATGTTTGTTCCCCCTATATCTACGCCTAAATACATTTAATCGCTCTCGTTCTCGTCGATGAAAAATACTTTTTCTCCTTGTTTTATCAAGCCGTATTTTTCTCTGGCTACTCGTTCAATTTCCAAAGTGTCTTTTTTGAGTTTTTCTATTTCTTTTCGTAACGAATCGTTTTGGCGTTGTAACGCGTTTACTTTATCGCTTATTTTATTTTTTTCTTGTGACAATTGTATTCTATTAACGGCTCCGTAGGGCGAGAAGATAACGAAAGCCAATATCAAGATAGCCGCTAAAGTTATTAGCAGGGTTCTCCGTCGTAATTGAATCGGTATTTTTTTTTTAAGTCAACCATAACGTTTAATTATGAGTCGAACGGTTGTTAGAAACGCTCGACTCAATATACATATTATTCGCTGAATTTCTTAAATATTTCAACTAATTTATCGATTTCTTCTTTCGTTCTTTTTTCCGTAACCGCCACTAATAGACCGTCCTTGCAGTTTTCGAAACGGCTAGTGTCTATACCCGGCAAAACGCCTTCTTTTTCGGCTTCGTCGATTATTTTTGAAGAGGGCGCGGGCGGTTTGACCAAAAATTCCTTAAAGAACGGTTTGTCGCTTAATAAAGAATATCCGGGGATTTGTTTGATTTTGGAAGCGAGATAACGAGCTTTTTGGAAACAATGCTCAGCTACTTCCTTAACGCCTTCTTTGCCCATTACGGACATATACACGGCGGCGGCTAGCATCATTAATCCTTGATTGGTGCAAATATTTGAAGTCGCTCTTTCTCTTTTAATTTGCTGTTCTCTGGTTTGTAGCGTCAATACGTATCCTCTATTGCCGTCGACGTCCTTTGTAGCTCCCGATATTCTGCCGGGGATTTTTCTGACGTATTTCTTTTTCGCCGCGAAAACGCCTAGATAAGGTCCGCCAAAACTCAAGGGAATGCCGAGAGGTTGTCCCTCCGCCGTCGCAATATCGGCGTCGTATTCGCCGGGAGCTTTCAGGATTCCCAACGAAATCGGGTCGAACGAGCTAATAAGCAGAGCTTTGTTTGCGTGAGCGATTTCGGAAATTGTATCGACGTCTTCCAAAAAACCGTAGGCATTGGGGTGTTGTACTATAACCGCCGAAGTCTTATTGTCTATAGCTTTTTTCAGAGCGTCAATATCGCAAGAGCCGTCTTCGGCTTCAAATGATATAAACTCAAATTTTTTGCCGCGGCAAATTGTTTCCAAGACGTCTTTGTAGCGCGGATTTAAAGCTCCCGCTATGAAAAATTTGCTTTTTTTATTGACGTTGTTAGCCATTATGCAAGCTTCAGCGAGAGCGGAAGCTCCGTCGTAAAGCGAGGCGTTTGCCACGTCCATCTGCGTTAAAGCGCAAATCATTGATTGATACTCGTACATTGATTGCAAAGTTCCTTGAGACACTTCCGCTTGGTAAGGCGTATAGGCAGTTCTAAACTCGGGACGCCCGATTATATCGCCGACAATCGCCGGTATGAAATGGTCGTAGGCGCCGCCGCCCATAAAGCAAACGTGTGTACTTGAGTTTATATTTTCTTCGGAGTATTTGCGGATTTGTTTTATAACTTCGTATTCAGAAAGCGGTTCCGGTAAATCCAAAGGTTCGGTTAATTGAATGTCTTTCGATATGTTTTCTATTAACTCGTCGAAGTTGCTCGCTCCGATTTTTTCGAACATCTTTTTCATATCTTCTTTTGTGTTAGACGCAAAGTCCATATATCTTCTCCTAAATTTAAAATATCCAATCTATAATTTTAGCCAAACTTAACATAGCAAAAATATGTTTATTTGCTTTGTTATCCAAAGAGAATTAAGTTTAAAATTCACTCAAGAAATAGCTTTTTTAAACGTCTCAAAAACAAAAGCGGGACAAAAAACGATAGAGTCATTAATAAATGAAGAAATATAATATTATTTCCCACCAAAAACATTGGAGAGCTCTATGGATATCAAAGACTTAAAAATTCCCGTCATTCAAGAAGCGGATTTACGCGGAAAAGTCGTTCTCGTTCGAGTGGACCATAATGTCGTGAAAAAAGGGGAGATGCACGACCCGTATAGAATCGACGCCACTATTGGAACGCTATATCATATTAACGCCAAAGGCGGCAAGACAATATTAATGACTCACGTCGGAAGACCGCGCGATAAGAAAACAGGGGAGATTGACATTTCGGAAGATACTTCGATAATGCCGATTGTCGAATATTTGCAGAACAAGCTTCACATAAAGATAAAAGTACCCGAATTTTACGAGCACGGCAAAGAAGGCTATTTGGGAATAGAAACGTCTATTAATCATATTATTAGAGAGCTGAACGACCATAAAATCGACTGTATATATTTGCCAAACACTCGTTGGTTCAAAGGCGAGGAAGGCAACGGGGAAGAGATGGAGCGTTTCGCTAATCAATTAGCGGGCTTAGCCGACATATTCGTAAACGACGCGTTCGGCTCTTGGCAGCCGCACGCTTCCACAGTTGGAGTTCCAAAATATATGCCGTCTTACGCCGGTTACTTAATGCAGAAAGAATTAGTTAACCTGGAGCGGATATACAATCCTAAAAGACCCTTTGTAGCCGTCGTAGCGGGAGCCAAGTTCGACACAAAAATCGATTCCCTATATACTTTAATACAAAAAGCCGATTACTTGGTTTTAGGCGGGGTTATGTATAACGCGTATTTAGCGGCTAAGTACGACATTTCAATAAAAGGAGTCAGCTCTGAAGACCTAAATTACGCTAAACAATTCGTAGAGTATTCTAAAAATTATCCCGGGAAGTTAATCGAGCTACCGTATATAGTTGAATCGGATACAATGGACGGCAAAATTGAAGGGAAACATAGAGTTCACAGTATCGACGATTTGAAAGACAAGAAAGAATTGAAGTACGTATTAGACGTAGCTAAAGAGTCGTTTGAAGACGAGAAGATAAATAAGATTTTTAAGGAAGCTAAGACTGTTTTCGTAAACGCCGTAATGGGATTCGTGCCGCATTTCAACGAAGGAACGATAGCCCTCGACCAAACGATTGACCAAAATCGCGAAGCGGTTAAATTATACGGCGGCGGCGACACTATGCAAGAGCTTAAGCGCTTGTTGCCCGGACTTTATATTGTCGCTATCGACCATCCGCAATATTATATATTCACCGGCGGAGGGGCGGTTTTAAAAGCGATTCAGGAAGGCACGCCCTTGGGGTTAGAGCCAGTCAGGACTTTGTATCATCAGCCGCCTTTAGAAAAATAAATATTTCAAATATATTTGAGACTGTATCAAAAGTAGTAAATTCACACACGGGCAAGCCCGTGTGCTCCCAAAGTAAATCAGGGTAAAACGATGTAATATAAACTTTTAGTCTATATTGAAAAAATGCATTGGGGCTTGCCCCGATGTAATATTTGAGTTTTTAGACAGCCTCTTTAGCGGTCTGTAGTCGCGCCCGAACGTCGCTTTTGCTCTGGCAGACAGCTAAGTCTATCGGTTTCCGACGAATAGACCCCTGAGATTAACGGCTCTTGAGAGACGCGGCAGTTCCCGCTTTCGTTAACATTCGGGTTTACCCGAAGAGTTCGAAGTTCAATTAGTAATTAATTTTCCAGACGAAGTTAGCTGCCGCAGATATATAGGGCGACGAACCGCCTCCCATTAGAGTAGTCAAATCCTGCGTGGCGAACATAATATCTATAACGGAAGTAGAAAAGCCCAGTCCAAAAGTCCACCTCAAACTACCGTCTCTTGAGTTCGTAAAGCCAGTTCCAATAACCGGAACGTAGGGCAAGGTTTTCCATATAGCTCCAAATCCAATTCGAGGCATAGTAGAATTACCGGGCATATCGTTAAAACCTTGGTCGTATTCAAAAGCCAAATGCAATTTCCCCGGTATAGCTTCGACTGAATTTGTTAGTTCGTAAAGGATGCTTAATCTCAAAGCGGTAGGCAAACTAGTCGAGAAACTGCCGCCCGCGTAAGAGCTGTCGTTAAAAGCGTTTTCTAAATCCTCTCTTTGGTTTTCGTCAAATAGGTCGTCCGCGTAGATGTCTCCGGCGCCTGCGTATTCGGCTATTCTTTCGTTCCAAGCTATCGAACCAATATCGGTTACCGCTAAGCCAACCTGAAAGCCGTGTTTGAGTTTAGCGGCGAAACCAATATCCATTCCAAAGCCCGTTCCTCCCGGAGTCATAGAGTAACCGGCGTTTCCTTCCGGCGTATCTTCGTCGAATTCGTATTTAACGCCAAAATCGGGAGAGAAAGAAGTTTTAGCCAAATAATTAATATTTCCCGTAATTACGTTGTTTTCTCCGGTAGATAAATTCGCGTCGATTTCTTCGAGCGAACTATAAGCGTATCCGTTAGCTAACTTAAGCGTTAAACCGCCGGATATATTTTTAATAAAACTGTCTTCGTCGTCCCATTGTTTTAGTATTCTACCGTAAGATAAGCTGTAAGTCCTGATATACCAAAACCGGAAGTCCATATTGCTAAAAGAATATGTAGTGTTTGGTTTGTTGCCGTATAGCGCTAAATCGACGAACTCTCTCGGCATAGTCATATTTCCCGCCGAGTAATCGGTCGTAGAAAAAGCAAAAGTTCCAATTTTGGGCGAAGGCGTCCAGCTTATCGCGAAAGCGGTGGCGCCAAAATCGTAAATAAGCGATGGGTCGCCTTTTATTGCGTTGAAAAAATTATCTTTCTCCTTGTCCGACAAGTTAAGCGACCTCGGATTGTTGAAGTATTTATTGAAATCGTCGAATGACATAGAAGAGTTCAACGCTTTTCCCATAGCGTTAGGTATTTGAAAGACCACTTTTGAATTAGAGTCCGCCGGACATACAAGAAAAGCGGGGTTTTTTCCTATTGCCGTAACGCTTTCGGAAGCTCCGAAGGAATTACCTATCGCCGCGCTTTGTGCGTCTATTGTTCCAAAAGAACCGAACTGCGCTTTAGAAATAGAAAAGCTTAAAAATGCAAGAATGAGGACAATTAACAATTTATTCAGTTTCTTATTCATTTTACTAGCCTTAAATTGGTGGACAAATAATTAATCGCTTGTATCAATATGATAAACAACTCTGCAGAATGAAATAATGTCGAGCCAGTCTTTAGATGTAAATACGGCTTTTTTATTCTCCGCCGCTCCCGAAGAATTTACTATCAAGTTCATAATAATGAAATTTGAATTTGATAGATGGTATATTTGAGCGGAATCCAACTCGATTACCGGTTCGGAATGTCTCATTATAGGTATGCCGTCCGCGTCGAGGTCGGCGGGAGCGAATGAAACAGTATCCAAAGTAAAGAGCGGATTGTATTGTTCGTCTGCGAAATCCATAATTATTTTACCGCCAAAGGCTATGGCGTTGTCAATTTTGAAATTGATAGTCGCGGCTCTAAAATCCTGAACGCTTTCGCGCGCGTCGTCTTCCATTTCCAAATCCAAAGTATCGACGACGCTCAAACCGCTTACTGAAGCCGCGCTCGTCATTTCTATATCATAGGCGAATTGAATTGAGTCTAAACTTGTAGCCGCTCCTGATACTCCCTCGGGATTGACCGTGATAACGGCGTAAATGCCCAAATCCTCCGGCATAAAGGAAAGCACTTCGGAGATGTTTGAATTGCTTTCGTCAAAAATCTTTTCTAGGGAGCCTTCAGTCGAAACTATCGAACCTAAATTGTTGTCCGCTCTGTCGTTCAGTTTTAAGTATATTCTTTCCGTTTTGTTTTCTCTTAATCCAAAGATTTTTAAAGTGTCTATTCTGTAGTCGAAAGGGCTATGCTCGTCGTCCGGTTCTAAAGCGTCGAAATAATCTGAGCTAATTTTCAATTGAACGTCGAACAGCTTAACCTTATCGCGAAAATCTTCTACGTCGTCGGTTATAGGCATTTCTTGTTCTCTAGTCGTTGGATTTATAGTAACCGGCGGAATAACGCCCGCTATGTAGGCGAACAACGTATTTTCTAAAGAATAGTTAATAGTAAGGCTACCGGCGACGTCGCCGCTCAATATTTCGCCTTCAATTTCTAATGAGTCGGGTCCCATACTTTGGTTAGAAGGGGAGAAAGAGTAGCCGCTCAAAGATTGCTCGATTTCTTTGTTGCTTTGAGGATTTACGGTCGCGCTATTTGAGAAAGGGTCTCCCGAAGCGGACAAAAAACCGGGAATAGTCATTTTTACTTCTAGCGGCGAATCAGAGTTATTCTGGATTGTAATTATTAGCAGACCTCCGGAAAAATACGCGCTGTCGAGAATCAATCCGTTCGGAAACTTCAAGCCGGCGCTCCCAGTTCCGTTGGCTATAGGTATTTCTATGTCCGTTTGATTATCGTCCATTCGTCCTTCGATAAATTTCTCGATTCCTTCTTTTTCAACTTGGTCTCCGTGCTTTATTCTATAGATAAAACCGTTAGCCGAATCGATTGAAATATAGTCGTCGGGTTCAATCAAATCCTCAAGCGTGTAATGTCTGTTTGTGAGGGGAAGGTTCAGCTCGGTATTCCACTCCGGAGCGTTTACGTCCTCGGGAATTTCCATACAACCGGCGAATAATAACAAAATAAGCCAAAGAGTTAATAAAACAAGGCGAATTCTCATCATAATACCTCAAAATGTTTAAAATATATTTGTCTTTCTTTCACAATTAATAATTTTTAATATACCGTAATTTTTTAATATAGCTCTAACAAAAATATTTTATGAATAAATTATAATCTAATATTAATTTTATAATCACATTTCGGGCATTTTGCTTTGCCGCTCTCTTTAATCAAATTTTTTTGAATCCCGTAACCGCTTCTCTGAATCAATAATTCGTTGCAATTTGGGCAATAAGTGTTTTCAACGTCTTTTAATGCCGTGTTGCCGATAAAAACGTATTCCAATCCTTCGTCTAATGCGATTTCTCTGGCTTGGAGCAGTTTGTTCAAATCGGTCGGAGGCTTGTCTATCATCTTGTTAGTTGGGTAGAATCTGTTAAAATGTATAGGGATATCCGGCGATACCGATTTAACATAACGACAAAGTTTTGAGATGTCTTCTACCGTATCGTTTTCGCCGGGGATTACTAAATTTATCAGTTCCAGATGTATTTTTTCTCTTAAATCATTGAATCTTTTAATATTATCAAGCACAGGCTGGACTTTCCCGTAGCAAATCTTTTTGTATCTGTCGTCGTTCATAAATTTCAAGTCGATATTAATCGCGTCTATTATATTCTCTTTGTCGATTAATTCGACGGTTTCTTTTGTCATAAAACCGTTGGATATAAATACGTGGAAAAGATTTTCGCCGTTTTTTAATTTTCTCGTCTCCCTAACGACGTCCCTCGCGTATTCGAAGAAAATCGTCGGTTCTGAATACGTATAAGCTATTCCATCCACTCTGCGTTTCACCGCGATTTCCGCAATGCTTTCAGGCGGAGCTTTGGCGGATAAGCTATGTAAGTATTCTTTGTTGGCTTGGGATAGATTCCAATTCTGGCAGTTTTTGCATCTAAAATTGCAGCCGGGCGTTCCAAACGATAAGGCTTGAGCGCCGGGTTTGAAATGGAAAAAAGGTTTCTTCTCGATTGGGTCGATAGCGAATCCCTCGGCGGCGCCCCAGCTATATGTGTATAGCTCGCCCCCAACGTTTTTTCTGAGAAGACAAGTTCCGTACTTGCCTTCTTCTATATCGCAATAATGCGAGCAAAGATTGCATCTTACTTTTTCACCGTCCAGTTTTTCGTATAACAGAGCGGCTTTCATATAAAAAACCTCCTCGAATTCTTTAGAATGCGAAACTATGAAATTTGGCTAATTCAAAAAAGCCCAAACGAATGAGAGTCTGAAATTTCTTTCGTAAACCGGATAAAGCGGGACGTAATACAAGTTTTGCGACAAAGCGTTTTCAAAAGAAAGCTTTACGTAAGCGTCCCCCAATCTCGCGGAGACAAAAACCTTGACCCCGTCGTTCATAAAAGTTCCCTCGTAATCGCTTGAAACGTAAGTCCTCGTTTGAGGGATAAATTTTGCGCCTCGAAAGGAACTTAAAGCCTCCACAGACACTCCCGCTCTGAGTATGCTCGCGCCTCTGGTAAACTCGTAATATGTCTTAACTCCGCCGTAAATAGACGGGAAAAGCTCTTTTCGTTCGCCGTCCCTCTCGCTATAGCGATATTGAGCGAAGGCTTCAAGCGTGAGAGCTTTAAAAACATTAACGCTAAAATTTAAATAAGCTCCGAATACTCTTTCAGACTCGCCGACAATAAAAAACAACGTGTCTGAATCTTGCTCGCCGACGCTTTTCTCGATTCCTAAAATTGGGTTTTTAGCGTCTCGATAGAAACCGCCGAAATTTATTCTCGCTCGCTCAGATTTCAAACGCGTCTCTACTATGGCTAAGTAGATTTTTTTGGTTATGTTTATATTTGACTCGCTCGGAGTGGGGGCTTGTTCAAAATAGGAAAAATCGCCAAAAACCGTAAAGCTTTCGCCGAATTGATATTGCAATTTACCGCCGCCTCCCACAAGCAATTCGTCGTCGTATATCCTTGCGCGCCCGCCGCCGGACAGGCTCAGCTTTTTTGTTATATTCAATTCTCCCCTTAGAAATATGGAAGAAGACATTGTTTCCATTTTTCTATTGAACGTCCCTTGGTCTAGGTTTACGAAATATGAATTCAATCCAGTCTTTATTCTAAAAGCGTTTATCAATCTGTTGTCGTATTCTAAATTTAGACCGAAGTATCTACAACCGGGCGAGTTGTTCCTCGACGAATCCGCCGAGTAATTTAACAAATCTGTCGATAATCTATTTTTCCAATCGGAATTGGAAAAGAACAGAGCGCCTTGCAGAACTTCCGACGAATCTTCGGCAATATAAGAGCTTAAGTTCAGGGAAATATCGTGGCGTAAGACTCTTTTTTTATAGTCTTCGAAAATTGGAACGGCGAAATCGTTGTCAAATATTTGCGTTTCGCCTTGTAAATCGGTTGACTTGTCGGCGTCGATTCCCCCGAACGCGCCGTAGCCGTGATTTGTGAATACTTCCGTTAAAGACAAGTTGGTTCGCTCGGAAACGTTCCATCTCAAGGCTCCGCGAACGTTCCAGGCTTCCGACTGAGAATTCAGAAAGCGCCCCCTGCCGGATAATCTCCTGAATCCGAAAGTAAAATTTAAGTTTGGAGCGAAATTTTGAGAAAAAATGCCGTCGGAAGATATATGGTCGTTTCCGCCCTGAGAATACCACAAACGGGTATAGGGATAGTTAACGTCGTAAACGGGGCTTTGGACGTTAATCGCGGCTCCGCCCGAGTTGTCGAATAGAATAGCCGCGTCGCTTCCGACAAAAATTTCGGTTTTTTCCATAAATTCCGGCGCTATCTGCTCAATATTAAAAGACCCGTAGCAAGGGTCGAAAAGAGGAGCGTTGTTAAAAGACACCCCCAAATCATTAGCCATACCGCCAAAAAAAGACAGCGAATTGAACTGAGCGGGCGTCCCCAAATATAGCGGATAAGCGTTGGTTTTGTGTTTCAAAATTTCGAAAAAAGTATGATATTCGTCAAATAAAATATCTCTTTTTGAAATCGTTCGATAAGCGCTCGAATCTAAAGTCTGCTTGGAACCGAGAAACGTAGCCGGTTTATTTAATTTTACTGAATCCGCTTCAGAGGTTTCGGTAGTGTCGCTTCGTTTTTTTTTCTTTTTAGTAGAGAATGTCGCCGAGTCGGGACTTTTGTTTTGCGCGAATGTTTCTATCGGTATATGAAAAGTAGCCGCGAGAGCGAAAAATATCGCGACTACTTTAATAGAGTCTTCTATAATTTTTATTTTCATATATATTATAACAGCGTTTCTTGCTCGCCTTGAGCGGAATCTTCGCCGTTTGTCTCGGCTTTGTTTCCGTCGTCTCGCGAGACGGTAGTAATATCCGCAATCGAGTCGCCTTCGTCTAATCTAATCAAACGCACGCCTTGAGTATTCCTGCCGATTATCCTAATATCTTTGATAGGTTGTCTAATTAGGACGCCCTTATGTGTTATAACGACTAAATCCTCGCTGTCGAGAGCCGATAACAATCTGACAACTTTACCGGTTTTTGGAGTTATTCTCATTGAAATAACGCCTTTGGCGCCGCGTTTAGTTAATCGGAAGTCTTTGTATTCGGTTCGCTTACCGATTCCTTTTTCGCCGATAACGATTAACTGCTCGTTGGGGCGCGTTATAGTAACCATAGATACGACATAGTCGTCGCTCTGAAGTTTGATGCCCCTTACGCCGGCGGCGGTTCTTCCCATCGCTCTTACTTCGCTTTCTCTGAAGCGGCAAGCTATGCCTTTCCTAGTGCCTAAGATTACGTCGTTCGAGCCGTCGGTTATTCTCGCTTTAATTAATTCGTCGCCTTCTCTTAAGTTGATGGCGATTATTCCGTTTGAGCGAACGTTGGCAAAATGAGAAAGATTGGTTTTCTTTATTACCCCTTTCTTTGTTCCCATTAGAATAAACAAATCGTCTTTGTAATCGGAAACGGGTAAATAAGTAGCGACGTTTTCGTCTTGTTCTTTTTGCAAGACGTTGGCTATAGAACGTCCTTTCGCGCTTCTGCCGCCTTCCGGCAGTTTGTATATTTTTACTTTATAGCACCTGCCTTTGTCGGTAAAGAATAATATATTGTCGTGAGTTGAAGCTTGGAATAAGTGTTCTATAAAGTCGTCGTCGTACATTGTCGCGCCGCTCGAGCCTCTGCCGCCTTTGTGTTGCCTTCTGTAATTCGACAGTAAAGTTCGTTTGATGAATCCTCTATGAGAAATTGTTACAATTACGTCTTCGTTAGCTATCATATCCTCTACGGTAAATTCCTCGGCGTCGTGGATAATTTCAGTGCGTCTTTCGTCGCCGTATTTGTCTCGTATTTCTTTTAATTCGTCGGATATAATTTCCATTTGTAAGCTCTTGCTTGCCAACACTGAGTTGTAATATTCAATTTTTCTTATAATTTCTTTATGCTCCTCGCGGATTTTATCTCTCTCCAGCCCTGTTAATCTTTGTAACTTCATATCCAAAACGGCTTTCGCCTGAGCTTCGCTCAGGTCGAAGTCCTTTTGAAGATTCGCTGAAGCGATTTTCGGGTCTTTAGCTTTTTTAATGAGTTTGATTATAGCGTCGATGTTTTCTAACGCGATTAGAAAGCCTTCTAAAATATGCGCCCGTTTTTCAGCTTTTTTAAGGTCGTATTCGGTTCTTCGGACGACGACTTCGTTTCTGTGTTTGATGAACTCTCGCATTAAGTCGAGCAAGTTCATCTGCTTCGGAGCGCCGTTTACCAAAGCGACTATATTAGCGCCAAAAGTCGTTTGCATTTGCGTATGTTTATATAGGTTATTTAAAACGACCGAAGGTATGGCGTCCTTTTTAAGCTCGATAGCTATTCTTATTCCGTCCCTATCGGATTCGTCTCGCAAATCGCTTATGCCTTCCAAAACTTTCCTGCGAACTAGTTCGGCTATTTTCTCGACCAGATTGGCTTTATTGACTAAATAAGGCAATTCCGTAACAATAATAGAGGCTTTGCCTTTTTTATCCTCTTCAACCGCCGCTCTGGCTCTTACGATTATTCGTCCTCTTCCGCTTGTGTATGCTTCTCTTACTCCTTTGTAGCCGTAAATAATACCGCCGGTAGGGAAATCCGGAGCGGGAACGTATTTCACCAATTCTTGCGCCATAATCTCTGGATTGCCAATGTAAGCGATTAATCCATCGACGATTTCTTTTATATTATGAGGCGGTATATTGGTCGCCATTCCGACGGCTATGCCGCTTGTGCCGTTGGCAAGTAAAGATGGAAACACTGTCGGAAGAACGGTTGGTTCTTGGAGCGAATCGTCGAAATTGGGAGCGAAATCGACGGTTTCTTTGTCAATATCGCGTAACATTTCCGTAGCGGGTTTCGCTAATTTCGACTCCGTATATCTCATAGCCGCCGCTGAGTCGCCGTCAACCGAACCGAAGTTTCCCTGACCGTCAACCAAAGGATACCGCATAGCCCATTCCTGCGACATTCGAACCATCGCGTCGTAAACGGACGTGTCGCCGTGAGGATGGTATTTACCCAAAACTTCGCCGACTATTCTGGCGGATTTTTTGTGAGATTTATTGGGATGTAAGCCCAATTCGTTCATTCCGTACAAAATTCTTCTGTGAACGGGTTTCAAACCGTCGCGAACGTCCGGCAGCGCTCGCGATACAATTACGGACATAGAATAATCCAAATACGACTTTTTCATTTCGTCGTCTAAATCCGTATTTATTATCTGTTCTCTCGCTAATAAACTCATTTTCTTTCTTCCTTTAAAAAATCAAATATATCTTACAAAAATACGGAATTTCCGTCGGAATTCAAGCGGTCGAGGCTCGTTTAAATAAAATAATCTTCAACTTCCGACGCGCTTTAAGTTTTCAATTTTAACGCGTCGTCTCTAACATTTAGATATAGGTCGTCGGTATTTATTTCGTTGTCGTTCCGAAATTGTAATTTCGGAATAAGGATAGGCGATTAATTCTATTTCGCTATTATTTTTAGTTTGAAAGCTTTTGAAGGTTCTCGATTCGCGTTTAATTCAATATATCCGCAGTTTTGCCAAAGGGTGATTTGATTTGAATAGTTAGGGCTCATCGGTTTGCCCGAAGCGCCTCCCGGGACGACGCTTAAAACGCTAGATTTTGACATTGCGCATATAATCCTAAAGGTCGCTCCGGATTTAACGCGGTGTGGTTTTGTAAAATCCCAAGGCAGATGATTTATAGTAGTTAGTCCGCCGCCGATTATTAATGCTTTTCTTGGATTCAATGATTCGAATATTTTTTTGTGAAAGAAATCTCTATTAAATGTTAAGTTGTGTATTTTACCGTATTCCCAATCGATTATACGTTCGCTTTTATACATTTTTGACAATTTTGTAACAGCTTGTTTAAAAGCTGTTATTACGGCGTATGTCTTTGTTTCTTTGTGGTTTGTATTCTTTATATCGAATAGACGGTCGTTTTTCGCGAGTAAAGCTTGCGTTAAGCGTCTTGTTACGGTTGAGTTCAACGCTAGATAGTTTTGGTATGACTCGCTTGAAAGCTTGTCTTTGAAGGCGTTTTCTATCATAATTTGAAAAAATACGGCGAAAATCGTCGGTTCGGCTTTGTTTGGGGACATTACGCAATCCCAAGATTTCAGTTTTAAATAAACCCGTTTTTCTTTTATAGACAGCAGTTTTAAGTTTCTTTCAAAAATCGGTACGCAAACGGCGATTATTTTTTTTGCTAAAAGGGATAATACGTCCATTTGCATCCTCTGGGCTTCGAAGTCGGTGTAATTATAATTTTCAAACTTCATATACTCATTTATTAAGGCGTCTATTCGTTCCGCTCTGTATTTGCTCGCCCAATTGTTAGACAGGTATTGGATAGAATCATTTTTAATCAAGTTGTTTGCCGTACTAACGTAATTTTTCTTTGGATTGTATTCGCTTTTTATAACTCCGAAATTATGCGCGTTTTTCCATTGGTATCCGTCAATCCATCCCGGATTTGGTAAATTAGGGTTAACGTTTTCTTCCCTGTTGGGTATGGAGCCTGCGGTTAATAATCCAATGTTGCCCTTTTTGTCGGCGTAAATGAAATTCATAGCGGGAGAGCCCCATTTTTTTAACGCCTTAGAAAAGTCGTTCCAATTTTTGGATTGATTGAGCTTCAAAAGAGAGCCTAATTCATTTGTAGCTAAAGTTCCCGTCCAACAGAAAGTAAGCAAATGATTGCCGAAAGTCTCTTTTTCCGTTTCCAATTTTTTTTCGGGAGCGCCGGTCGGCGAAGCGTAATTTGTGGGAGGAGAAGGTATTATCGGGGAGCGTTCGGCGTTGTATTTATAGTATAGATGCGGTTCGTCGTCTTTAATTTTGATTGTATCGACAATGAATTTTAGTTTTTTCTTTTCGCCTTTTGAATTGTAATAATAATCCTCCTCGTCGGCTTTTTTTTCGAGGTATAAATCGCAGTCGTCAATTTTGGCTGAGGCGATTCCCCAAGCGATTGAGTCGTTTCGGCCGGAGAAAAAGAAAGGAATCCCGGGAGTTGTGGCGCCTATAACGTTGAATCCCGGAGCGCTTATATGCGCTTGGTACCACATAGGCGGGAGTTTTAACTCGCCGTGCAAATCGTTGGCTAATACGGCGGTTTGGTTTATCGAGTCTTTATTTTTTACCGCCCAAACGGAACTTCCTATGTTAACATTTTGTAGAGCTTTAATATATGAGAGTTGACTTTTATGAAATAAATTCCGTAAGCTTTTGAAATTATTGTTATATAAAGATAACGCGTTGTTTTTCGAGTTTTTGTTGTTTGGTTCCGTTTCGCTTTCGAAGCCGTATATTGAGCTATCGTTCGTTTTTTTAGTTCTCGGTATTAAATCCAGAGCTTTTGCCGCTCCGATTTCCCCGGCTATTTTGCCTATAGTAAAATCTGTTTTGAACGAACCGCCTGCTTGAAAAGCGAATAATTTATGAAGCGCCACGCAATCGTCAATATCCCACAATTCGGGACGGAAATCGAAAACGCCGAATTCGAATGGAAGTTTATCCGGATTTGTTTTTATATAATGATTTATTCCCGAGCAATAGGCTTGCAGAACTTTTTTAGTTTTGTCGTCGAGAGCTTTGGAATGTTTTTTTGCGATTTCGCTAAAGTTCAAAGCTCTGATGAACTTATCGAATGAAACGTATTCTTCGCCTAAAATCTCGGAAACAGTTCCTTCGGCGTTTCTTCTTTTTACTTCCATTTGCCAGAGCCGGTCTCTGGCGTGTAAATAACCTAGCGTAGCGAATCCGTCGGATAGATTTTTAGCTATAATATGAGGAACTCCGAGTTGATTTTCGTAAACCTTAACCTTGTTTTCAAGATTGTCGAAACTAATTTCTTTGTATTCCGGATTTAAGGATAGGGTATAGAAATGTCTGACGAATACAATGATTATTATCAGTATGAAAACGCCGGCTACTGTCGCGGCCGTAAAGTTTTTTATTAGTTTCATATTTTACGCGGTTAAAGCCAGTTGTTTTCTTTATACCATTGAATAGTATTTTCGACGCCTTCGTCAATTTTCATTTCTTCCGAATAATCCAATTCGCGTTTTGCTTTTTCAATAGAACAAGTCCAATAATCTTGAATAAAGTCCACGCCTTTTTCATAGTTAAATATGGGGGGCTTAGGCAAAAATTTTCCGACAAATTGCGTAACGGCGCCGGCTCCGAGGACTATTGAATGCGGAATCTTAATTTTAATAACTTTCTTTTTGCCAAAAAATTCAGCCATACTTTTTATTAGTTGGTCCCAAGTGTGAAAAGATTCGGAGGATATAAAATAAGTTTCGTTTGCGGCTTTTTCGCTAAGAGTAGCGTCAACAATGCCGCGAGCTAAATCGGAAGAATGAACTAGGCTTATATACTTGGGAGACTTGCCAATTAAAGTTCCGATTCCCATCTTAGCCGCTTTAAATATTGGGAATATTGCCGAATCTCTCGGTCCGTAAACCGCCGGCGCCCTGACAATCGTTATTGGAAACTTCTCGCTATATTCTTTGGCTACGTCTTCGCCGGCTTTTTTGCTTTTGCCGTAAGAGGTAATCGGATTCATAGGCGTTTCTTCGGATACCGGTTCGCCTAAAGATTTCGACGGTCCGACAGCCGCTAAACTGCTCATTAAAAGGAATCGTTTCACGTTCGGGTTGACTTCTTCCGTAGCTTCAAGTAGATTCTTGACGGCGTCTCTGTTGCCTTTCATAAAAGCTTCGAAATTTCGAGCGAAGGTTAAGCCCGCTATATGAAATATATAATCGACGTCTTCCACGGCTTTTTTCAGGCTTTCTTTATCGTAAAGCGAGGCTTGGACTAATTCATATCCTTTGTTCTCTACCCAACGAAGCGAGCTGGTTTTTCTTACGGTGCATCTTACTTCGAATCCTTTTTCCCTTAGCAAATCGGCGACCCAGCTTCCGACAAATCCTGTCGCTCCCGTTACCAATGCTTTCAAAACCTTATCCTCGTTTATTCGAAAAAATTTTAATACAAACTTATAAAATATACAATAATATCCGTATTTTTTTATCAATATTTAAAACGTCGCCGTTTTTTAAAAAAGTGTTTGAACTCAAATAATAAATCAATAAATTAACGCTAATAATTTTGGACGAAGAATAAATAAAGGAAATCTATGAAAGCGGTAATAATGGCGGGCGGATTCGGCACTAGATTGCGCCCTTTGACTATGACCCTGCCAAAGCCTATGGTAAGCGTTTTGAACGTTCCTATGATGGAGCATATTGTTAACTTATTGAAAAAATACGATATTGATAAAGTCGTTTCGCTTCTTTATTATCAATCGGAAATAATAACTTCTTACTTCGAAGACGGCTCGAAGTTTGAAATCGATATGGACTACGTTTTGGCGGAAGCTGATTATTCGACAGCCGGAGCCGTCAAAAACGCCAACGATTACCTCGACGAAACTTTCATAGTGATTAGCGGCGACGTATTGACCGATTTCGATTTGTCCAAAGCTATTAAGTTTCACAAAGAAAAGAAATCTAAAGCGACCATATTGTTAACTCGCGTTCCCAAGCCTCTGCAATATGGCATAGTTATGACCGACGACGACGGCAAGATTACGAGATTTCTCGAAAAGCCGTCTTGGGGACAAGTGTTTACGGACACTATTAATACGGGGATATATATATTAGAGCCGGAAGTATTGGATTTGGTTCCATACCAGGAAGAGTTTGATTTCAGCAAGGATTTATTTCCTTTAATGCTCGAAAAGAAAATGGCTTTATACGGTTGCATAGTTGAGGGTTATTGGAAAGACGTAGGGAATTTGAACGAATATCAAAAGGGGCAGAAGGACGCTCTATCCGGCAAATTAAAATTGGAAAAGAAAGGCAGTAAAAAAGGCAACGCTTATATAGGCGAAGGCTCGAACGTTGCTCCCAACGTAAAATTGAAAGGCAACGTAGTTATTGGAAAAAACGCAAACATCTCCGAACACGCCGAGATTACCGATTCGGTTATCGGCGACAACGTCAATATAGGAATGGGAGCTAAAATTACCGAAACGACTATTTGGGAAAACACTATAGTCGGAGATTTTGCCGAATTAACCGACGACGTCGTTTGCAACGATTGTAGAATAGACTCTTACGCAATCGTATCTGAAAACGTATTTATTTCCGAGGGGTGCGTAATTAGAGCGCACGCTAAGTTAAGCCCGAATATCAAATTGTGGCCCAACAAGGAAATCGAGGAAGGCGCCACTCTGTCGAATTCTTTAGTTCAAGAAGAAAAATGGCACAGAGAGCTTTTTACCGACGCTCGCATAACGGGACTTTCTAATATAGAGATTCATCCGGAATTCGGAGCTAAGCTTGGCGCGGCAATTGGAATGGCTTACGGGAAAAACATTACGCTGATTGTTAGCAGAGACACCGACAGAGTTTCAAGAATAATGAAAAGAGCCATTACGGCGTCGCTTTCTTCCATCGGCGTCAATATTAACGATTTGCAGGAGATTTCTATTCCGCAAACAAGGCAGGAGTTGAGAACAAATAAATACGCGGGCGGTTTTCACGTAAGAAGGTCGCCGAGGAATCCCAATAGGACAGATATTATTATTTTTAGCCCAGAAGGAAGAGATATTCAGATTTCCAAAGCCAAATCAATCGAAAGGTTCTTTTTCGGCGAATATATTAAAAGAGCGCATCAAGACGAAGTGGGCGAGCTTTACTATCCCGAAAGAACTAACGAAATATATATGAACAGGTTTTTGGAATCTCTTGAAGTAGATTCTATCAAACAAGCTAAGTTCAAATTATTAATAGATTATTCATACGGGCTAGCTTCGACTATCTTGCCGTTTCTGCTTGGTAAAATGGATATCGAGGCTTTGTCTTTGCACGATTACGTCGATTCGCGAAAGTTTCAGCCCAACGCCACTACGGAGAATACCGCCGAAGCCGAAAAAATAATGCGCTCGCTCGGTTATAGTATGGGATTTATAATAGAGCCGGGCGCCGAAAAGATTTCGCTGCTCGACGATAGAGGCGTTTTCTACAATCCTACGAGATTGCTTTCAATTGTTGCCAAGTTATTTTTGGAAACCAATAAAGATAAAGAACCTTACAAGATAGCCGTATCAATAATGGCGAGTTCCGAAGTCGAGGAAATCGCCAAGGATTACGACGTAGAGGTATATAGAATAAAAGACACACACTCGGCTATGATGGAAGCCACCAGAGAGGACAAAACTATTTTTGTCGGCGGAGTGTGGGGCAACTTTATCTTTAGCGATTTTCTTTTCGCCGCCGACGGTATGTACTCTATAGGCAAGATATTGGAAATGCTTTCTGTTACGGGCTATAGGATTTCCGAACTGGACGAGAGCTTACCGATTCGTTACCAGTATCATAAAACTCTGAAATGCCCTTGGGACAGAAAAGGAACTGTGATGAGAAAAGCTATGGAATTTTCCGAAAATAAAGAACGTTTGCTTGTGGACGGCGTAAAGATTTTTACCGACGGCGATTCCGCTTTGGTTCTGCCCGACAAAGAAAAAGGTTCTTTCTTAGTAATGGGGGAAAGCGACAAACCCGAAAAAGCCGTTGAAATCACAAAAAAATACGGGGCTTTAGTGCAACAATGGATTGACGAAAATTAAGTTTTTAAAATAATTTCAGTCTTTTTTTTATTAAATTGCAAGGCTGTATTGTAATATTTTAGAATTGATTTGTTTTAGGTTTTTATGAAGATATCAGAAATTATTAACATAGAGTCTATAAAGACAAATTTAAAAGTCGAAAATAAAGAAGAACTTTTAGATATATTGATTTCCTTAGCCGACAAAAGCGGAAAAATTAAGGACAAGGCGGAAGCCAGAAGAGAAGTGTTTGAAAGAGAGAACATTATGTCAACCGGGGTCGGCAAGGGAATAGCGTTGCCTCACGCAAAGACGAATTCAGTAAGCGACAGCGTCGGAGGTTTAGTTACGCTAAAAAAACCGATAGACTTCGACTCGCTAGACGGCAAACCGGTTAAAATAGCTTTTTTACTTTTGGGAATGGAGTCAAACGTTGGAACTCATTTAAGACTTCTTAGCAAGATTTCCCGAATGATGAACGACGAAGATTTCAAATCCGAACTATTGAAGCGAGAAAATGCTAAAGAAGTTATCGATTTATTCCGAAAATATGAAACATAAACGTTTTTGTTTTACATATTAACTGCTAAAATGATAGAAAAAGACGAAGCGATAAAAGACGCGGTAGAAGAGAACTATAGCGAGATGCAGAATAAATATTTGGTCTTTAACCTTGGCGACGAGAAGTTCGGCGTGGAAATATCTTTTATTAAGGAAATCATTCCCCTTCCCGAACCGTCGCCGATTCCCGGTATGAAAGAAAGCGACAGGGGCGTTATAAAGCTTAGAAAAGAGACCATTCCTTTAAAAGATATGAGAAAGTTGCTTGGATTGCCGAGCTTGGAAGAAGAAGACGAAAAGACGATGGAGGAATTGAATAGAAGGAAACAGGACCATATAAATTGGATGGACGAGCTATTGGCGTCGGTGGAAGAAAAAAGAGAGTTCAGGGGAGAGATGGACCCGCATAAATGCAAATTCGGCAAATGGTACGACAACTTCGAAACCGACGATATCAATCTATCTTTGTTCCTCGTTCAGTTCGACACCCCTCATAAGCAGATTCATAAATTAGCCGAAGAAATTAAAGAAACAAACAAAACACTCGGTTTCGAGGAGTCGAAAAAGATTATAATGAAAGCGAAGGATAAGGAGCTACAATATTTGATTTCGCTTTTCGACGAAGTGGAAACGCATTTAAGAGATTCGCACAGGGAGCTAGCGATTGTTTATAAAATCGACGATAATTTTAGAGCCGTAACTGCCGACAAAGTGGACGGCATAGAAGATATTCCCAAAAGCGAAATACAACAAAAAGAGTCTATTAGCGAAAAAATTCCTTTTAGTCAAGGAATAACTAGGGTAAACGACATTCCAGTCGTTCTTTTGGATTTTAGTTTGATTAAATAGCTTAGCTTTTATGAAGAACGTTAATGAAAATTACGAGATACCGAACAAAAGCATAGGAGAGATAGCCGACGAGACTAAAGAGAATTTAAAAGCCGCTTCGGAACTCGGAAAAGAGTTTATGTTTCAAACTCTGATGGATTACGGCTCCGAACTGGGCGATTTCCCGGAAGAAGAAAAAAACGACGACAATCTAATTCACGGATGCCAATCGACGGTTTATATTTCCGCCGAAAACAAAGACGGCAGAATATTTTATAAAGGCTTTTCCGATTCAAAATTAGTTCAAGGGGAAGTGGCTATTTTACTTAGAATATTCGACGGTCAGAGAGCCGACGATATAATTAATCGCTCAAAAGAGCATTTGGATAAGCTAGTAGAGGAGACAGATATAATATCGAGTTTGTCTCCGTCAAGGCAAAACGCCTTTGGCAGTATGTACGAGCATATTAAAGAAAAAGCTTCACGACTTTCGTAAATTTATATTAGCTTTAAACTTTAACTCTATTCCCAAATTCCAATTGTCGTCGCATCCTCATTCCCAAATTCCAATTGTCGTCGCATCCTCATTCCCAAATTCCAATTTGGGAATGAGATAAAAAATTCTAATTTGGGAATGGAGAGATGTTTATTACTGTAAATAATTACGCTTGAGCCAAGCTCTGCAGTAGTTCGTCTAAACTAGGTTTTAACTGCAATTCTTCGGGCGAAACTTCGAGTTGGTCGCCGATTCTTTTTACTTCCTCGACTTCTTCGTCGCTTAAGTTTGAACCGAACAAACTGCCGGACGACCTTCCAATAAATACGCCGAAAGCTATCAACACTTTTTTGAAGATTAGCGAACCGCTTTTATCGAGTTTCTCTTTCAAAATGACGGCTATTTGATTCAATTGCTTTTCCAAATCGCCGGCGTCGATTTTTTTATTCTCAAACTCTTCTCTTAGTTTTTCAAAGTCTTTGGAAGACTCTATTAAAACTTCTCTACAAAATTGATTTAAAACTTTTTCGGAACTGTTGACTAATTCTTTTAAGGCTTTTTTTTCTTTTTTATCTATCTTGTCGTCGGCTCCGGCGACGGCGTTAAACACTATAAAAGGGGATTTTTTCATCAATTCCCACTCGTCTTCGGTAAACTTTGTCTTATAGCTCATTTTTAGTCCTTAATTTTGCACAAATTTCTTATAGATAAAAATATGATTTTAGTAATATAATTAAAGCTCGTAAAATATTAAAATAAATTTAATAATTTTTTTTCAAAATCAAGTCGGCGGCAACTTTTCCGCTTTTTGCGGCGCTTTCCAAAGTTGCGGGCAATCCCGTGTCAGTCCAATCTCCCGCTAAGAAAAGATTCTTGACCGGGGATACGTTACGAGGGCGAATTTGGTTAATTGACGGCGAAGCTTTAAAAGTGGCGAATTTGTCTCTGATTAATTTCGCTCTCAAGAGCTTCGCTTTGGCGAAACGAGGCAACAAGAGATGTAAGTCGTACAATATATCCTTAATCAGCGACTCGCTTTTTCTCTCGTTTAGTTTGCCGGCGCCGCTTATGGTTATTGTTAGCTGTCCGGGATATTCTTTAGTTACTTCGGGAGGCGCTTCAACTAGCTTTCGCCGATTAAATATCCATTGAATAGTCGAGTTTAGAACGGAATAGTAAGTTTCTCCTTTGAACGCTTTGTCAAACCACAAATAAACTGAAATAATGGTCGAGAACTCAAAGTCGTTTAAATATTTGAAATCAAAATTCGACAATTCAGTCGGTAAGAGAGCTTTAAGCGAAGGAATATCTCCGGCGAATATGTAATAATCCGCTTCTATTCTATCTTTCTCGGTTTCTATCCATTGCAACTCGCTGTCTCGTATCTTTAGTTTTTTTATTGGACTGTCCAAATGCAAACTGCCGCCGCGTTCTTCGAGGAAATTGGCGAAATTTTCAAAAAGCGAGGAGAGAGGCGCTTTTGGGATAATTATTCTTGCCGAACTCGAGTCCGATAGAAATCCTTTTTTCAATACTTCGGCAAATAAGGAAGCGTCCGCTTCTTCAACTCCCAAGTTAATCGCCGCCAAGCAAATCGGCTTCCAAAGCCTATAGATTATATTGTCCGACTGCTCGTTTTCTTTCATTAGCTGTAGAGCCGTTCTGTTCTCGACGCTTACGCGATTTCTTGATAAGTTTAAGGCGAAATCGATAGCGCGAATCTTTTCTCTAAAGTCAATCCCTTTTAGCTCCAATAATCCGAGAAGTATTCCGGCTTTTCCCGAAAGCGATAGGGAGTTGAATTTGGAGACGATTCCGTTTTTTTCTATGAATGGAACGTCGATTCCCTTGCGGTATAACAGTTTATTCGTAGAGCCGAGTTTTTCTAGCAGAGCTAAAAAATTTTTGTAAGCTCCGAATAGCAGATGTTGACCGTTGTCTATTATCTCGCCGGTTTCTTTATCTTTGAATGAACGAGCTCTTCCGCCTACGTATGATTTTCTTTCGTAAACTTCAGTATGGACGCCTCTTTCGACTAATTCGACGGCGGCTGTCATTCCCGACGCGCCCGCTCCTATTATGACTACTTTGTTTTTTTTCATAAAAATTTATAATTTTTCCCGTTCTCATTCGGTTAATATATTGAATTTAATAATAACGATTAAGTATTTTTATTTTTAAGATACTATACTTAAATTAGTGATTTGTAAAAAACGCGGACGTGGCGGAATTGGTAGACGCGCTAGACTTAGGATCTAGTGGGCTTTTGCCCGTGGGAGTTCGACTCTCTTCGTCCGCACTATAATTAGAAAAAGGGAGAGCTCAAATTGAGCTATCCCTTATTTAATATTTTTCAAAAACATACGGGGTAGCACATTGGAAACGAAAACGAGAGAGATTAATAAGAGCCAAAGAGAAGTCGATATTTTCGTCGATAAAGAAGATGTAGAATCGAAATTTCAGGAAGCTTATAAAAAAGCTCAACCGGGAATAGACGTTAAAGGATTCAGAAAAGGGAAAGTTCCCGTCAACGTAATCAAGAAGATGTACGGACCGAAAATTGAATCCGAAGCGTTAGAAGAAATGTCTAATACATATTTCCAAGATTACCTAAAAGAAGAGAAAGTTTCTATAGTAGGTTCCCCGAAATTAAGCAATATCAAAAAGGAAGAAGACCAATATCATTTTGTGATATCTTACGAAATAATCCCCGAGTTTGAATTGGCGGATTACAAAAATTTAAAAATTAAAGAGCCGGTTCACAACGTAGGCGACGACGAAATAGAGGAGCAGATAAAGCTTTTATGTAGGAACAACGGCGACCTACAGGACGCCGAGGAAATCACCGATAGTCTTTTCGTCGCCGACGTAAAATTGCAGCCGATGGATAAAGAAAATATGGTCCCGATAGTGGGATCTAAAGAAGAGAAGACAAAAATATTCTTAGACGACGACAAAATAATGCCCGAAATGCGCGAAAAACTAATCGGAATGAAAGTCGGCGATTCTTTTAATTTTGAACCGGCGGAATTCGACCCGAACGCTCCCGACCAAATATTTAAGGTAGTCGTCGAAGGAGCTAAAAAGCTAGTGCCCGCCGAATTGACCGACGAATTCGTTCAGGAATATACAAAGGGAGCTATGAAAACCACCGAAGAGTTTAAGGAAGAAGTCGGAAATCAAATTCAAGCGCAATGGAACGAGAAAAGCAAAAGAGAGATGGAAGACGAGATTATTAGTAAGTTAGTCGAAATGAACGACTTGGAAGCCCCAAGTTCGATAGTAGAAAATGTCTCCGCTCTTATGGCGGAAGACGTGCTTAAGAAATATAAAGACTCGCCGGGAATTGAGAATTTGGGCAAAGACACCATAGCCCAAGACTTAAAACCGCTCGCTGAAAAAACCGTCAAATGGGAGATTATCAGAGACAGAATTATCAATAAAGAAGAAATCAACGTGGACGATTTCGATTTGGACGGCATAGCCGAAGTTGAAGCCAATCGCCTGAACAGCGAAAAAGAGGCTATTAAAAGCAAGATAAAAGAAAACAAACAAATTATGGATAAAATACTTTCGAATAAGTTAATCGAGGTTCTCATAGGTTATTCCGAAACCGAAGAAATTGACTTCGAGGAGTATGAAAAGCAGAAACAAGAAGAACGGCAAGCCGAAAATCTCAAAGCTCAATCGGGCGAAGGCGAATCCAAACAAGACTCGGATTCTAACATAATAACTCCTTAAAAGAGTTAATTTAAAAGATTAGACGCCCTTTTTCGTTCCTATTTCAAAATATTTTTAACATTCAATCAAAGGAAGGAAAATGAATAATCAGCTTATACCTATAGTTGTGGAGCAAACGAGCAGAGGGGAGCGTTCCTACGATATATATTCCAGATTGCTGAAGGAAAGAATTATTTTCGTTGGATTGCCAATAGACGACAACGTCGCGAACTTGGCTATAGCGCAAATGCTTTTCTTGGCGAGCGAAGACCCGAACAAAGACATAAATCTATATATAAATTCTCCGGGCGGAAGCGTTAGCGCAGGGTTGGCTATTTACGACACTATGCAGTTTGTCAAGCCCGATATATCCACTATTTGCATAGGAATGGGCGCTTCGATGGCGCAAGTGCTTTTATGCGCGGGCGCCGAAGGCAAGCGTTATTCGCTGCCGAATTCGCGAATGTTGATGCATCAGCCATTAGGCGGAACTCAAGGTCAAGCGACCGACATCGAAATATACACTAATGAAATGCTGAGGATACGCGAGCGACTTTTCGAGATAACAGCAAAGCACACGGGTAAATCCGTAGAAAAAGTGCGCAAAGATTCCGATAGAGATTATTATATGAGCGCCGAGGAGGCTTTGGAGTATGGAATTATAGATAAAATAATGGAAAGAAAAGACGAAGTTGACGAAGACAAAGACAAAGACAAGAATAAGAAGAAAGACGATAAGAAAGATTAATAACAAATAAGCAAATACTTTTTATGAGCAAAGATAGATATCAAAAAGGAATATTTTGTTCGTTTTGCGGAAGACCCGCTAAGGACGTAAAAAGTTTAATCGAAGGAATTAACGGCGTGTATATTTGCGATTCTTGCGTTAAAAGCTGTTCGCGAATAATTGAAAAAAACGCGTTAAAAAGCCTCGATTTTTATTTAGACGGCAAACTTCCCAAACCGTCGCAAATAAAAAGCGAACTGGACAAATACGTTATCGAGCAGGAGTACGCTAAAAAAATCATTTCCGTCGCCGTTTACAATCATTTCAAAAGGATTCAATCGGAGAATTTGACTGAAGAATTTGAAGACGTTGAGATAGAAAAGAGCAATATTTTGCTTCTCGGACCGACCGGAACCGGCAAGACGCTTTTGGCGAGAACGCTTGCGAGAATACTGCAAGTCCCTTTCGCGATAGCGGACGCTACTACTATAACCGAAGCCGGTTACGTGGGAGACGACGTCGAGAATATACTTCTAGCTTTGGTTCAAAACGCCGATTATAATATTGATTTGGCGCAAAAAGGAATTATATATATAGACGAAATCGATAAGCTAACGAGAAAAAGCGAATCGAAAAGCATAACTAGGGACGTCTCCGGCGAAGGCGTCCAGCAAGCTCTGCTTAAAATATTGGAAGGAACCGTCGCGGGAATACCGCCAAAAGGCGGCAGGAAGCATCCCGAGCAGGATTTGTTATACGTGGACACTTCGAACATACTATTTATTTGCGGCGGCGCATTCGAGGGCTTAGAAAAAATAATCGCCAGAAGATTAAAAAAACAAACTATAGGTTTTACGGCGGAAAAAGAAGAGACGGTCGAGGAAAGCTACAAGTTGCTTTCGGAAGTGGAGCCGGACGACTTGCTGCAATACGGTTTCATTCCCGAAATTGTCGGTCGTCTGCCCGTTTTAGCGCCACTCAAGGAATTGAGCGAAGAAGCGCTTTTGGATATATTAACGAAACCAAAAAACGCGGTAGTTAAACAATATAAGAAACTCTTCAAAATCGAAGGCTCGGATTTGGAATTCGAACCGGAAGCGATGAAATCTATTGTAAAAAGAGCCTTAGAACGGAAAACGGGAGCTAGGTCGCTGAAAGCGATAGTCGAAGACATAATGCTGAATATTATGTATAAGCTACCCGATAGAAAGAACGTTAAGAAATGCGTAATAACTAAAGATTACGTAGAAAACAAAGGCAAGCCGATATATAAATACGGCAAAAAAGGAGAGAGTAAATCCGCCTAACTTTGAATTATGCAAAAAAATTAATATATTTGGAATTCGTAAAAGAAACATTTGCAAAAAAGTAAAGGTAAAAGATGAAAGCGGTAGTAGAAATAAGCGGTTCGCAGTTTGAAGTCGCAAAGGGCGACGAAGTAATTACGCCCCTTCTCAACGCCGAACCGGAGGAAACTTTGAAGTTCGATAAAATACTGTTAACCATAGACGGAGACAAAACGCAAGTTGGCAAGCCGTATTTGAAAGGAACGGTCGAAGCCGAGCTTTTAGAACACGGAAAAGACGACAAAGTTAATGTGTTTCACAAGAAAAGACGCAAAGGCTACAGAAAGTTTAGAGGACACAGACAGAGATTTTCGAAAGTTAGAATTACGGATATTTCAATCGGCGCGGGCGGAAAAAGCGAAACCAAAAAAACGAAAGCCAAGACCGCCAAACCCGAAATAGAAACTGAAGAACAAACGAACGAAAAGTAATCAGTTAAAATAAATTAGGAGGTAAAAAATGGCTCATAAAAAAGGCGGAGGCTCTACAAGAAACGGTAGAGATTCGATAGGTCAAAGACGCGGAGTCAAGAAATTCGGCGGCGAATTCGTAAAAGCCGGAAATATTTTAGTTAGACAGTGCGGAACAAAATTTCATCCCGGCGAAAACGTCGGTTTAGGTAACGACTATACAATTTTCTCTTTGATTGACGGAAACGTCAAATTCGAAAGAAAAGGAAAAAACCAAAAGAAAGTTTCTGTTTATTCTAATTAACAATTAACAGCATCTTCACTGCTTGCAAGCTCTCGTCCTTTGGGCGAGAGCTTTTTTTAATTATTATCCGAATTATGATTTTTTGTTTTGCTCAATTCCTATTTTTTGCCAATTTTGCTATTTCTTGTTTAGTTTAAACTTATTTCTTTATATGGAAGAGCGTAGGGTAGCGATTGAAAATAAAGAGGAAGATTACGAAGCTATAAGAAAAGTTTTAGAAGGGAACGATTCGGCTTTTGGACTTTTACAGAATAAGTATAAAAGATTGATTCACGCGCTAATTAGAAAAATGATAAAAGACGAAAAGGACGTTGAAGATTTGACTCAGGAGACTTTTATTAAAGCCTATCGGTCGTTGAAGACTTTTAATTTTGAATACTCTTTTTCGTCTTGGATATATAAAATCGCGTCTAACAATTGCATAGATTTTTTGCGAAAAAGAAGGTTCCCTACTATTTCTCTTAATCAACCTTTTTATAATTCCGACGACGATTACTTTTTACAAATAAAAGACGACAAAAACAGAGCGGATTTGAATATCTTAGCGAACGAAAGGAAAAACGCTTTGCGAGAAGCTATCGACGAATTGCCGGAAAGATACGGGACTATCATAAAGCTAAGGCACGAAAACGATATGGAATACGTAGAAATAGCCGAAAAGTTGGATTTGCCTTTAGGCACCGTTAAAGCGCACTTGTTCAGGGCGAGAAAAATGCTGTTTGCCAAACTTAAAAAGAAACGACATCTTTTTAGCGACAATTAGATTAATGAGTTAGCCAATTATGGATTGTAATAATTTTAAAAGAATAGATAAATGAGCGTGTCGGTTAAATTTAAGGTAATAAGCGCGATTATAATCGCTTTTTTGAGCGTAGCCGTCTTTTTGTTCGGCGCCTCGTTAGTATTGAGGTTTTTCGTTACTCCGCCGATAGACGCCAGTCTAGACGACGAGATACAGAGAATCTCGGTCGAGGAAGTAGTTCAGGTGAACGTTTTGAACGGTTGCGGCGTTCAGGGATTGGCGGCTGAAACGAGAGATTACCTTCGCGTTAGAGGATTCGACGTCGTCGATATAGGAAACTACAGAAAATCCGTTGATAAGTCTTTCGTTCTCGATAGAGTGGGAGATATTAAATCGGCGAAAAAAGTGGCTTTCGCTCTCGGAGTTAGCGATTCATTAGTGAAATCAAAAATAGATTCGAGCTTGTTTCTAAGAAGCACCGTGGTTGTCGGAAAAGATTATAAGAAATTGAAACCGTTTGATTAATTTAGTTTAATAAAACAAGGAGCTATATTGGCGAAAATTGGCAAACCAGAAACGACTAAAGAACTGTCTCAGTTTTGCGCGAAAATTGCGCAAGATAAAATAGCTAAAGGTTTATTGATACTAGACTTGACCAAAATAGAAACTGCGCCCGCAGACTATTTTGTTATCTGCACAGCCGAAAGCGACGCCCAGGTAAAAGCTATCGTAGAAGAAACCCAAATGAGAATTAAGAAGTTTGATTTACAAAAACCGAGCGTCGAAGGTTTTGAAGGCGCTTACTGGGTTCTTATCGACTTCTTTGACGTTGTGTTTCATATAATGACCGAGAAGTCGCGCAACTATTACCGCCTAGAAAAATTATGGGGAGACGCCGATTTCTTCGAGATGACGGAAGAAGGCGAATTGAAAAAGTTCGACGCTAAGAAACTATATTTCGAGAATTCTGAACAAGGGGAAAGCGATGTTTAAAAGTTACGCTACGCCTATTTTTAGGAAAGCTTTGGAAAAGATAAACGCCCCAAGCGACGCGGAGATAACGTTTGAAATACCTAAAGAAGAGTTCGGCGATTTGTCTGTTAATATAGCTATGCGGCTCGCTAAACATTTCAAAAAACCGCCGAGGGATATAGCTAAAGACATAATAGACAATCTGGACGCCGACGAAAAATATATTAAAAATATCGAAATTGCCGGTCCCGGCTTTATCAATATTAGCTTTACCGACCTGTTCTATACGGATAAACTTAAAGAAATAAAGCAATTAGGCGAGAGATTCGGTGAAGACGACTTTGGACGCGGCAAAAAAGCCAACTTAGAATACGTGAGTTGCAATCCCACCGGTTTGTTACATTTAGGACACGGAAGAAACGCCGCTATAGGAGACACGCTTGCAAATCTTCTCAATAAAATCGGCTACGAAGTCGTTAGAGAATACTATTTCAACAACGCCGGCAATCAAATGAACGTTCTGGCTCTCTCGATATTCGCGCGATACAAGCAAGCGCTCGGCGACGAAGATTACCCTTTTCCCGAAAACGGCTATCAAGGCGAGTATATAAAAGACATTGCTAAAGATTTAATCGAAGAAGCCGGCGATAAGCACAAGAACGGCGACGAGAAAGACTTGGAAGCCGTTAGGAAGTTCGGCGAGAAATGGTGCTTTGAAAAAATCATTCAAACATTAAAAAGAATGGGCGTCGAGCAGGACGTTTTCTTTAACGAGAGCGATTTATACGACGAGGGGAAAGTCAAGGAAATAGTCGATTTTTTCAAAGAAAAGGGAATAGCTTACGAAAAGGAAGGAGCGATTTGGTTGGCGCTTAGCAAGCTCGGTTTAAAAGAAGACCGCGTTATAATCAAATCGACGGGAGAGCCGACATATAGATTGCCCGATATCGCATATCATAAAAATAAATTCGAGCGGAATTTCGACTTGATAATCGACGTTTTCGGCTCCGACCATATAGATACCGTTCCCGACGTTAGAGCCGCCGTGGAAGCCCTCGGTTACGACATAGAAAAAATAAAAGTCGTTATACATCAGTTCGTAACCTTGACCGAAAGCGGCGAGAAAGTGAAAATGTCCAAAAGAACCGGACGCAACTACACTCTCGACGATTTGCTCGACGAAGTAGGTTCCGATATCGTCCGCTTTTTCTTTTTGATGAGGGGCGTTTCCACACATCTGGAATTTGACTTGGATTTAGCCAAGGAGCAAAGCGAGAAAAATCCGGTTTATTATCTACAATACGCTCACGCCAGAATTTGCTCGATATTCAGAAAGATAGCGGAAAAGGGAATCGAGTTCGAGCCGGACGTTTCTTTCGACGCTCTTAATCATCCGTCCGAAATAAAGCTAATCAAAGCGCTTTTGACTTATCCCGAAACGATTAAGAACGCCGCCGAGAAATACGAGCCGCAAATTCTGCCGGAATATCTGAGGGAGCTAGCGTCGAAGTTCCACACTTTCTATAGGGACTGTAAAATAATCGGAGCGGAAAAAACGTTATTTACGGCAAGGGCTGAGTTAGCGAGAACCGTTAAATACGTATTAAAAGACGGACTTTCTTTGTTGGGCGTTAGCGCGCCTGAAAAGATGTAAGCTAATGAAACCTAAGAAAGACATATTGAAAGAGATACAAAGGATACCGGGAGTTGGAAAATCCATCTCGGAAGATTTATGGGATTTAGGATATCGTTCGGTTAGCGAACTAAAGAGTGAAAAACCAGAATCAATATACGAGAGACTGAACGATTTGCGCGGCGAAAAGATAGACCGATGCGTCCTTTACGTATTTAGATGCGCCGTTTATTTCGCTCGCGAAAAGAATCCCGAACCGGAACTTTTGAAGTGGCATAATTGGAAAAATAGAAAAATAAACTAATAAAGGAGGCAAATTATGGCTAAACCGGAAATAGCGAAAAAATCGCCTTACGAGGTAGAATTAGAACCCAACGAATATTATTGGTGCGCTTGCGGCAAGTCTAAAAACCAACCGTTTTGCGACGGCAGCCATCAAGACACAGAATTCACGCCCGTGAAGTTTACCGTAGAGGAAAAAAAGAAAGTATGGCTCTGCGGATGCAAAAGAACTAAAAATCAGCCGTTCTGCGACGGCTCGCATAGGAAGATATAAAATTTTTTTCAGGAATTGTATATTAGTAGGGGCTGAAGATTTTCAGCCCCTACATTTTTAAAAGACCTTGTTACTCGCCCCTCAAAGCGTTGGCGCCGCTGACGATATCGAGCATTTCCGTAGTGATAGCCATCTGGCGAGCTTTATTATAAATAAGCTGTAGGTGTTCCATAAGCTCGTTGGCATTGTTGGTGGCGTTTTCCATAGCCATCATTCTCGCGGCTTGCTCGGCGGCAAACGATTCTAGCAACGCTCGCCACAGCTGAATATCGACGTATTTTGGTAGCAAGTCGTCGAGAATGGCTTCTCTTTGAGGTTCAAATATATAATCTAAGTTAATTTTGCTTTCTTCCGCGGCTTCCGCCGGTTTTTCCTCCTCGGAAGTCTTGTCCTCTTCTAAAGATTCTACCGGCAATAGGGGAATAATAGTCGGCTCTTGCGTTATTACGTTTTTGAATTTATTGAAAGCTAGGTAAACTTTGTCCGCTTTGCCTGAGTTAAAATAATTTTTAGCGGTTTCAACCATTTCTTTAGCCGTTTCGAAATTCATATCGGAAAAGAAACCGGAGTAATCGCCTATGATATTATCTTCTCTTTTCTGGAAATACTTGAAGGTTCTTTTTCCCACGGCTATATGATATACGTTCGCGTCCGGCGAATCTTTAAGGATTTTTTTGTCGATATAATTAACGACGTCGCGGAAAAGATTATTGTTAAAACTGCCGCAAAGCCCTCTGTCGGAGGCGATTGTGATAAAGACGTAATTTTGGACTTCCTTACGTTTTTCTATTAAAGGATGCGAATAGTCCTCGCCAATCGAATCGATAAGATTAGTTAAAATATCGCCGAGCTTAAGCACGTAAGGACGCGCCGATTCAATATTTCTCTGCGCTCTTTTTAATCTAGCCGCCGATATCATTCTCATTGCTTGAGTGATTTTTGCCGTGCTTTTTACGGCGCCTATTCGTCTTTTAATTAATCTTAAAGTCGCCATCGCGGTTCCTTTTTGTTTTGCTTTACATATACTGCCATTGTTGCGTTAAATAGTTTTTTACGTAATCTTCCACGCCGTCTTCCAAATCCGTGAAATCGATAATGCAATCGGTCTTCGATAACTTTGTCATATCCGCTTGAGTAAAATTCTGATATTGACCGGCAAGAGCGTTGGGCATTTCTATATATTCAATATTCGGCTCTTTGCCCAAAGCCCGAAAAACCGATTTTGCTAAATCGTTCCACTCTCTAGCTTTGCCGCTACCCAAATTGAATATACCGTTTATAGTCTCCGAATTTAGAATCTTCCAAATTATTTCAACGGCGTCTTTTACGTAAACGAAGTCTCGTTTTTGTTCCCCGTCTTTGTAGTTGGGATGATTTGATTTAAATAATTTGACTTTGTCTGAATTCTGGATTTGCAAAAACGATTTATAAATCATACTCGCCATTTCGCCCTTGTGGTATTCGTTCGGTCCGTAAACGTTGAAAAGCTTCAGTCCCGTGAACGAATCGTCCAGTTCGTTTTCGATTATCCATTGGTCGAAAAGGTGCTTGGACAGCCCGTAAACGTTTAACGGACGAAGCTCGTCGAATACCTCGTCGCTGTATCCGTTAGAGCCGTTGCCGTAAGTTGCGGCGCTGCTTGCGTAAATAAATTTGATTCCGTAGTAAGCGGCGAATTCAGCGAGCTTAATGCTATAGTTGAGATTGTTTTGGAAAACGTAGTCGGCGTCTTTTTCGGTTGTATCCGAGCAAGCGCCGAGGTGAATAATAACGTCGATATCTTCCGCCGCTTGTTTCGACGGGATGCTCTCGAGAAACTCTTTGGGGTCGAAAAACCTAAGGAACTTTTTGCCCACAAGATTTTTCCACTTGTTGGAGGAGCCTAGATAATCGACGACAAAGATATCCGAGATATCCTCGTCGTTCAATTTCTTGAGTAAACAAGACCCTATAAAACCGGCTCCGCCAGTTAAGGCAATCATTTAAAGTCCCAAATTTAATTCAACGTTTTCTTGAAATCTTCGTAGAACGGATCGATTGCTTTCTTAAGTTTTTCGGAAAGCTCGTCCGTCATTTGTTTCTTCTCAATAATTTCGCGCAATAGGTCCGAATGTTGAGTATCTAAGTGTTCGTATAATTCGCGTTCGAATCTATTCAGCGTTTCTACGGGCAACTCGTCCAAATAACCTTCGGTCGCCGTCCAAATTAAAGTTATTTGTTTTTCTACTGAGATAGGGGCGAATTGCTTTTGTTTTAACATTTCCGAAAGCCTCGCGCCTCTTCTCAATTGCTGTTGAGTCGATCTATCCAAATCCGAACCGAACTTTGCGAAAGCTTCTAGCTCTCTGTATTGGGCGAGACCGAGCTTCAACGGTCCGGCGATTTTCTTCATAGCTTTTATTTGAGCGTTTCCGCCGACTCGGGATACCGAAATACCGACGTTAATAGCCGGTCGGACGCCGGCGTTAAATAAGTTAGGCTCCAAATAAATCTGACCGTCGGTAATAGAAATCACGTTAGTCGGTATGTAAGCGGCAACGTCGCCGGCTTGAGTTTCAATTATAGGCAACGCGGTTAACGAACCGCCGCCTTTTTCGTCGGAGTATTTACAGGCTCTTTCAAGCAATCTGCTGTGCAGATAGAATATATCGCCCGGATAAGCCTCGCGTCCCGGAGGACGTCTTAGAAGCAACGAGACTTGTCTGTATGCGGCGGCTTGTTTCGAAAGGTCGTCGTAAATCAAAAGCGAATGCTTGCCGTTGTCTCTAAAGTATTCGCCCATAGAACAGCCGCAGTAGGGAGCGATAAATTCCATTGGCGCGGGGTCGGAAGCGTTGGCGGCTACGACGGTTGTGTAGTCCATAGCTCCGTATTCTTCCAGCGAGCTTACGAATTGCGCTACGGTAGAAGCTTTTTGTCCAACCGCTACGTAAATACAGTAAACCGGCTCAATGCCAAGTTCTTTGGCTTCTTTGGTATGGGTGAATTTTTGATTGATTATCGTGTCGAGAGCTATAGCTGTTTTACCGGTCTGTCTATCGCCGATAATTAACTCTCTCTGACCTCTTCCGATTGGAATTAAGGCGTCGATAAATTTGATACCGGTTTGTAACGGCTCTTTTACCGGTTGTCTTGGAATTACGCCCGGAGCTTTTCGCTCTATAGGAAGCAATTTTTCGGCGTCAATTGGCCCTTTATCGTCTATTGGTATTCCCAATGGGTTTACCACTCTACCTAACAGTCCATCGCCTACGGGAACGGACGCGATTTTTCCCGTTCTTCGAACAGTGTCGCCTTCTTTTACGTATGTATCCTCGCCGAACAACATAACGCCTACGTTGTCTTCTTCGAGGTTTAGCACCATTCCGTAAACTTCGTTTGGAAATTCCACCAACTCTGAAGCTTGCACTTTTGTTAAACCGTAAACGCGAGCTACGCCATCGCCGACTTGCAATACCGTTCCTACTTCGTAAATGTCCGTTTCCTTTTTAAATCCGGACAGTTGACGACGAAGTATCGCCGAAATCTCTTCTGGTCTAACTTCTGTCATAATCAATCCTTAATTATATTTGTAATAATGTTCTTGTCAATCTATTTATTTACTAACCGGCTAATTTCTTTCGTAAAGAGTCTAATTGATTTTTGATTGTAGCGTCGTAAACCATATCGGCTATTTTAATAAGAACTCCGCCTTTTACCGACTCGTCGATTCGATACTCGGGAATCATCTTTTTATCAGTCCATTCGCTAACTTTGTTCAATATTTCTTCTTTGCGTTTGTCGTCCAACTTCACGGCGGAAGTTATAGTAATTGGAAGCCTGTTGTTTTCTATGTTGTATAATTCTTCAAATTTGTAAGTAATATCGATAATAATACCGCCGCGGCTTTTTTCGATTAATAAAATCAGAAATTCCAAAGATAAGGTTGAAATATCGGCTTTTTCGAATATCGCCCTTAGTATTTTCTTTTTCTTTAGAGTTTGAATTATTGGGCTCGCGGCGAGATTTTGGAGTTCTCTAGAGCCTTCGAAAACATCTCTTACTTTCAGAAGCTCATTGTTAATTTTATCGAGAACTCGCTCCTTTTTCGCCGATTCAAGCAAAGCTCTGGCGTAACGATACGAAACTTTTTGTTCTTTCATATCTCAATCAGTTTAATTTTTTGGAAGTTTTTTAATGTGTTCTTCGATTATCTTGTAATGCTTGTCTTTATCGAGTTTTTCGTCGATAATTTTCTCCGTCGCGTCGACGACCAAGTCGGCTACTTCTTTTCTTAACTGGTCGATTGCCGCGTTCTTACTTTGCTCAATCTCTCTTTGAGCTTCTTCGACTTTTTTCTTTTTCACTTCCTCGGATTCTTCGGAAGCTTTGCTAATGATATTTTCAGCTTGTTCTTTGCCCTTGTCGATGATTTCTCTCATTTCTTTTTGAGCCGTGGAAAGCTTATCCTCGCTCTCTTCCAAGAATTTTTTCGCTTGCTCGTTGGCTTTTTCCGCGTTGTCGATAGCGTCCTGAATAGACTGCTCTCTCGAGTTAAGCCCTTTTGTAATAGGCTTAGCGCCGATTTTAATTAAAATAGCCAGAAAAATGCCGAAATTGATTAGCGTCCATACTACCAGACCCGGGTCGATATCCATTATGTTTTCCATATCGCCAATTCAGTTTTATTTACAAAAATTGTTTTTGATTTTAGAAAGACGCGTCCCCGTTAAGGGACGCGCCGTCGTAAGATTCTTATTTCATAACGACTAAAAGCATACAAATAACGCAGGAGAAAAGAGCTATACCTTCGATTAGCGCCGCGGCGATAATCATAGTAGTTCTCGAATCGCCCGCTATCTCAGGCTGTCTAGCTCCGGCTTCTAACGCCGCCGCCGCTAATTTACCGATGCCGACGCCGGCTCCGATAACCGTGATGCCTGCTCCTAAACCCGCTGCAAGACTTGCGAAATCCATTAAATCCTCCAAGTATTATGATTAAAGTAAACTTAACAAACCGTTAATCTATATATTAACAAAATTTATTAATTATTCAGTTTCCGTTTCTAATTCTTCTTCTATCTCCAAATCTTCCTCGACAGGATGCTCGCCAATAGCCAAGCCCACAAAGACCGCCGTTAATATCGTAAAGATATACGCTTGAATGAAAGCGACCAAAAGCTCTACAAAGTAAATAAATACCGAAAAAGCGACGGAAACGGGCGCTATTATCGCTCCGTATGTTATTCCCATCGATAATTTGAAGAAGAATATCAGTCCGACTAACGAGAATAATACAACGTGTCCCGCCGTCATATTAGCAAACAAACGTATAGCAAGTGCGAAAGGCTTTACGAACATCGATATAATTTCTATGGGAATCATTATTGGAGCGAGCGCGATAGGGGCTCCGCCCAAAAGATGCTTAAACCAAGTCCCAACGCCGGATTCTATCATCGCCGTAATATTGATGACAAAATAAGCGACTACCGCTAAAGCTCCGGTTACCGCTATCGAACTGGTCGCCGTATGTCCGCCGGGTATCAATCCCAGCAAGTTCATAATCAAAATAAAGAAAAACAATCCTATGAAATAGGATAGTAGGTTTTTAGCGGCTTTATCGCTTCCGCAGTTGGGGCTGACAATTTCGTCTCTTACGAAAACCACCATAGTTTCTACCAAATTCTGAAGGCCGCTGGGCGCCTTCTTTGGGCGTTTCTTATATTTTCTACCGGCTATAAAGAAAATAATAATAAGAATCGCCATAGCTATCCATTGAAAAACGGTAAGCGAGCTGACTGACATATCGAAATCAACCGGCTCGCCGACCATCTTGTTGGTTTTTGGGTCGGGTTGAATCGTGCTAGTTTTAACGATAGGGGGTTTCCAGTGCATCGCTCCTTCGCGAAGGTCTTCGGCGCCGGCGAATTTATAATTATGATGCTCGTCGGTCGCCTTCATAGTAAACTCGCCGTCTTTTACCATTTCGCTCGGTGTGGCGTAGGCGCTCAACCCTGTTTCGCTATCGTAAACGATAACTGGGAGTTCGGTAATATGCTGCCCAAGCCAGCTCAAATCTCTGTGGTTGCCTAAATTATTGCCGAGCAGAGTGGGGAAAAGATTGTCGGGAGTTATATGTCCGCCGCCGTCCGCGCCGTGTCCGTTCGTTTCGTTCGTATGCGCCGTTTCGTTATGTTTTGAGCTTTCCGCCATAAATTAATCCTATTTTTTAAATTTGATTTTTATTCAAATTTATTGATTTAGTTCTATTATGAATTAACAAAATCTCCACAAACAAAAGAGCGAAGGTGGCGATTATGAAGGTCAAGCTGAACGCTATCGCGTCTAAGTTAAAATAAGCTATGCAAATCCATACCGCCGCGGCGCTAAAAAAGAATCTTATAGTCATAGAGCCGAATACTAGTTTAGCGAACGTTTTCCATTTTTTATTGAAAGAATAGAAAACTACGACGAGCGAGAAAATCAAATTTGCCGTCGTTAAAGCGAGCGCCGTTATTATAGCTTCAGTCATACTATTTTTTCTTTAAAACCGTTTTTATAAAGTAAACCATTCCGGCGATTGCGCCAAAGAATGTTCCTATAATTAAAAAAACGGGCGAAGAGTCAGTCTTTTCGTCAATTAACCATCCAATATAACCGCACAACCCAATCGTTAAAACCATCTGTATTCCAAGCGATGCATACGGCGCCAACTCTTTTATGATTCGACGCCTTCTTTCCAATTTGTCTTCGCCGTTTTTATCTTTAGAACTAAACTTAACCATTTCAAAGAATTAAATACAAACATAGTTTATTTAAAAGCAATAAACAAACTATTTGACTTAATTTTAACAATAATTTAAATTTTGTAATCAAAATTGTGGAAACGCCGAAAGCGGCTTAGAAACCGTATCCCCGAATGAAGTTTACAATTTTGTCCCTATAGATGTTAACGGTCTTTCCGTACCATTTGTCTTTAGGTATTATTAACATATTGCCGTAAGTTGACGGGTCCGACGGATTGAATTTAGAAGTAGCCATACGCGTTTCCTCTTCGGGTCTGTAGCCGTTGTCGATGTCGTGAACAACGACGGTGCAACCGAACTCCGCTATTTCGCCTCCTTTTATTGGCGGTCCTAAACAGGCGAAAACCAAAAACGGTATTTTGAATTTGATAACGTAGCCGCCGTCTTTTAAAGTCGAAACTGCTTTAATATTATATACTTCCTTTGTCTGAAAATCGTAAAGATTGTCGGTTGTGCCTACGTCTTTTAGATAAGCTTTTTCGGTTTTGAAATTGCCGGGATAGATTTTAAAAGAGAAAATGCCGCGTTTCGGGCGTTTTCTGAATATCAAAGAGCCGTTTTTATATTCGACCAGTCGATTGCCTTCTTTCGCTTTGGGGCTCGCGTCGAACCAAACTGTAATATGGTCTCCCGGGCAGGTGTCGCAACGTTGTTCTACAATTTTATCGTCGTTAATCTCGACGGTCATATATATATACTTTTCGTTATAGGCGGAACCTACGCTGAAGGAGCAATCCTTATCGCCTTCCCAGTAATAAGCCCCTTTGCTTACGTAATCGACGTAGTTGCAAAACGCTTCGTCCTGATAGCCTTTATAGACCATCCTCCTGCGATTGAAAGAGGGGATAGTTAAATAATCGGCGTGAAATTTTATGTTATCGTTGCTGGTTACGATGTATTTTTCCGAGTTTCTTAGCGTATAATAATTGGTTCTTTGTTCGTGGGTGTATCTGCCGATTTTTTCCGTTTCGAACGTTTCGTATAATATCAGCGCTCCGTTGTCGAATTTATAGCCGGTCATAACCCAATTGAATCTCTCGATTTTTCTGGTTATATAGCATATTTTGTAACGTATTACGACGCCAATTTCGAGCGGCAACTCGACGAATTCCTCCGCGAAGCTGGAGACTTTTGTTAAGTAGCCGTCAACGTCAACAAATAGATAAACTCTCGACACTTTCTTTTTTTCGTCTGCGATTTTGATAGTAACGGCGAAGTCGGGATAATCGTCTCCGGAGAAGTCTCCGACGTCCCAGCCCCATATTCTATAATCGCTGCCCTGCGGCAGTTGCCGTTCAACGTCGTTTATCATCTCTTTGCCGAAATACGGCTCCATTCTCTTAGCCAACTCGGAGAATAGCATTCCCGATTGCGCCTTGATATTAGGCGCGAATAGTATTGTCAGCAAAAACGATATTGCGATTAATTTTCTCATATCATAGTTTTCTAATTTAATAATTTTTCCATTTCGTCCAAAAGCTCATTCATTTTCATTGCTACCGCTTCTATGGGTTTGGGCGAAGTTAAATCGACTCCGTTTCTTTTAAGAGTCGGAATAGGGAAGTCGGAGCTTCCCGATTTGAGGAATTCCAGATGTTTCTCAATCGCCGGCGCGCCTTGTTTCTTTATATTCTCCGCTATTACTTGAGCGGCGGAGAAGCTAGTGGCGTAAGAGTAAACGTAATAATCGTAAAAGAAGTGATGAACTCTCGACCAAGAGTATTTTTCTTCCTCGTCAACCGTCATAGCCTCGCCCCAATATTTCTGATACATATCGCCGAAAATGTTCTTTAGCTTTTCAGCCGTGAGCGGCTCGCCGTTTTCCGCCATTTTTTGGACTTTCCATTCGAACTCGGCGAATCGCGTTTGACGGTAAAACGTGCTTTTTATATTATTGATATATCGTTCGAGCAAAGCGAGTTTCTCTTCTTTCGATTCGGCTTTTTCTATCATATAATCAAGTAGAAGAGCTTCGTTTACGGTGGAAGCCACTTCGGCTAAAAATATCGGATAGTCGGCGTAGGGATACGGCTGAGTTTCTTCGCTGTAAAGCGAATGCAGGCTATGCCCGAGTTCGTGAGCTAATGTGAAGACGTCGCCTAATTCTCCGCCCCAGTTTAACAATACGAACGGCTTCGACTTCTTCGCGCTGGACGAATAAGCTCCGTTGCGTTTATGCGGCGTTTCGTAAACGTCTATCCAGCGGCTGTCGAACGCTAGTTTCAATTTACTTATATAGTCCTCGCCGAGAGGCTTTAGAGCGTCCAATACGATTTCCTTGGCTTGCTCGAATGTATAGCTCTTTTTTGCTTCTGGAAATAGCGTTACGTATGCGTCGTAGGGGTGAGCAGTTTCTAAGCCGAGCCTTTCTTTTTTTATTTTAATCCAACGCTGAAGCGGCTTTAAATTATCGTTTACCGATTTTATCAGATTAGTATATACTTCTACGGGTATGTTGTTTTCGTCGAGCGACCATTCCAAAGTAGAAGAGTAATTTCTGGCTTTTGATTGAAACACGTTCGATTTTACGCTGCCGTAATACATAGAAGAAAGGCAATTTTTATAATTCATAAACGGTTTCAGAAACGCTTTGTAACCTCTTTCTCTGAAGCCTCTGTCGGTAGATTCCAAGGCGGCGTAATAGTTTACCGGCGACATTTGTATTTCTTCGCCTTTGTCGTTTTTAACTTTCGGGAATTTCACGTCCGCGCTGACTAGCATTTTATAAGTCGTCATAAAGTTTTGGTCGATAGGAGAGGCGAGAGCTAGCAGTCGCTCTTGCTCTTTTGGCAAAGTATGCTCTTTCATACGGAAAAGCTCGTCGAATTTATGTTCGTAAACCTTTAGCTCTTCGTTTGAAGCCATAAATGAATTCAATTTGCTTTTGTCGATTGACAAAAGTTCGGGAGCTATAAAGGACGCCGTTTCTCTGAGGTTCGCGCCGAGCGATTGTATCTTTTCATACGTCGCCTGATATTTTGTTTTGGTCAAATCCAAATCTTTGGATAGGCTGGCGTATTGATACAGCTTTTCGTATTCGGCGAAAAGTTCGTCGTTTAATTTTAAAGCTTTTAATAGCGTTTCGGGAGAGGAACCGAGCTTGCCTTCGTATTCTTTTAAGGATTTTATCTCGTTTTTTAAAGCGTCGAAGCTTTTTTGCCAGTCTTCGTCGCTGGGATAGACTTGAGTTAAGTCCCATTTGTATTTGTCGTCGATATTTTTTCTTTCTTTTGTCTTTTCAGCCGATTTTTTCTCGCTCATTTTATCTCCTCCGTTTTCTTTATCGCAACCGTAATTCGTTAATAAAGACAACGAAATTAATCCGATAGCTACTTTCAAAAAAATATTTTTCATCTTCTAAGACCTTTCAAAAATACTATAATTAGTTTAAGGTTTAAATATTTCGTTTTGTATTTCCGTCTCTTCTTCGCTTAACCTCGCTCCGTATTGGGAAACGACGCGAGCGGCGGCGAGAGAGCCTAATTGAGCGCCTTTTACGGCGTCGTTTTCGTTTATCAAGCCGTAGAGAAAACCCGCGGCGAACATATCTCCGGCGCCGGTGGTGTCAATAGCTTTTGTTTCGTAAGCTGTAACGTTGTGAATATCGCCGTCTCGTTTTATTATCGAGCCGTTCTTGCCTAAAGTCACGGCGCAATCGACGTCTTTTAAGGAACTGGATTTTAGGATTTCGTCTAAATCTTCCATCTTAGCGAAATTCTTCGCTTCTTGCTCGTTGCAGCAGACAAGGTCGCTTTGCTCGACCGCCAGCTCGATATCTTTTCTGAAGTTTTCTATTATAAACACGTCGGAAAAAGCCAACGCGATTTTAACGCCGTTCTTTTTCGCGAATTCGATTGCTTTGAAGACCGCTTTTAAACTGTTGACTTGCGAAAATTCGTAGCCTTCTATGTAAATCCATTCGGAATTTTTGATAGCTTCTTCGGAAACGTCTTCGGGCTTAAACCACGCGCTCGCGCCCAAAGCGGTAGCCATAGTTCTTTCGGCGTCCGGAGTAATTAAAGTCAAGCAGGAGCCAGTGGGGTAAGCGTCCAGTTTGCTAGCGAACAAATCTATCCCCAAGTTGGTAAACTCTTTTGAATAATAATCGCCCAGCTTGTCTTTGCCGATGGAGGTTTGATACGCGGCTTTTCCGCCGAATTGCGCGAAAGCTATTATAGTGTTAGCCGCCGAGCCTCCGCCGCTCATTTTCAGTTCCTTGTCGCCAAAAGATTTTATTAAATTGTCCTGACGCTCGATATCTACGAGTTGCATTTCGCTTTTGTTTAATCCGCTATTTGCCAGTTCCTTTTCCGTAGCGTCTATTTGAATGTCTATTAGAGCGTTTCCTATTCCCAATAAGTTGTATTTTTTCATATGTTTTCTATTGTTTGTTCAAAGCGAGTTGAATTATTTTGTCGCAGAGTTCGGGAAATTCTAAACCGATTTCCTTAGCCGCCATCGGCACTAAGCTAACGTCGGTGAAACCCGGTATAGTGTTGATTTCCAGCAAGAACGGCTGTCCTTCTTCGTTTAAGCGGAAGTCCGCTCTGCCGAAGCCCTCGCACCCCAAACTTTGGAATGCTACGTGCGCGGCGTCTTGGATAAATTCCGTTAAGTTCTCGTCGATTTCCGCGGGGCAGACGTATTCGGTTCTGCCTTTGACGTATTTATGTTCGTAATCGTAAAAGCCTTCTTTAGGAATGATTTCGATTACCGGCAAAATATCCTCGCCAACAATGCCGACCGTGATTTCCCTGCCGGGTATGTATTGTTCAATCATAACTAAGTCGGAATACTCGCCCGCTTTGTTTACGGCGTCCTTCATATCGTCTAAGTTGCCCGAATCTAATATTGTGATTCCGAAAGTCGAGCCTTGATTGTTTGGCTTAACTACTATATGCGAACCTAGTCGCGAGCGAACTTCCTCGAGGAAGTCGAAGTTGTCGAAATCTTTTGGCGTAACGTTAGTCCATTCGGGCGTAATCACTCCTAAAGCCATAAAAAGCATTTTCGATATGTTTTTGTCTATGCTTAACGCGCTCGCCTTAATTTTACTGCCAGTGTAGGGGACGTCCTTGAGTTCGAGCAAGGATTGAATTTTTCCGTCTTCGCCGTTCGAGCCGTGAAGAACGATGAAGACAACGTCGATATCGTCGAAGATTTCCGAATTAACGCATTCGATGTATTTTTTCGTTTCCAGTTCCTTGTATTGGTCGATAGGGGGAAGCTCTTCGTTGGATATTTCTTCCGCTCCTACTTTTTTGCCGTCCGCGCCGAAAGCCGGGTCGATTGGTATAACTTCATAGTCTTTTTGCTCGAGAGCTTTTACAATCGCTTTGCCTCCGGTAATCGATACGTTTCTTTCCGTCGATACGCCGCCGAATAATACTCCTACTTTCATTTAAAGTCCCGTTCCTTTTTTTTGATTTTCAATATATTCGTCGAAAAGTTTTTTAAGCATCTTAAAGTCTTCCAGTATAGCCGGCTTTAAATTTGGATTGCGCAGTATAGCCGCCGGATGGTATGTTACGAAAGTTTTGACGCCGAAATAATCTAAAACGGAGCCTCTAATATCCGCCATTCGATGTTTCTTGTTCATTAGTTTGTCTATGGCGGTCAATCCTAAAGCGAGAATGAATTCCGGTTGCATTATTTCAAGTTGTTTCTTTAAAAACGGCTCGCATTTCTCTTCTTCGCTGGGTAGGGGCTTGCGGTTTTGCGGCGGGCGGCATTTAAGTATGTTCGCGATATAAATTTCGTCTCTTGAAAAATTAATAGAAGCAAGCAGTTCTGTTAGCAATTTGCCGGCTCTGCCGACGAATGGGACGCCTTGCTTATCCTCGTCTCTGCCGGGCGCTTCGCCTATTATTACTATATCCGCGTTCGGATTGCCCGCTCCGAAAACCAAGTTCGTTCTGCCTTTATGTAGTTCGCATTGCTCACAGTTCTTGATTTTATCGTATAGTTCTTTTAGCGTTTTGGCGTTAATCCAGTCGCTATCGACTCCTTTGCTGTTTTTGCCGTCGAAAATGCCCGCCGGCTCGGAAACTAAATCCGTTTTGATTTTCTTCTTTTTCTTAAAGTAAGATTTTTGAGACTTCTCGCTAGCCAGCTTCAAAGGCAAATAATCGCCTTCGATTTCGTATAGATAATCAAAGTAGCTCTTAGCCTTTTCAATCGGTCCGTTGTTTTCGTTTCCCATCTAATATTCGTTTGCTTAAAAATAATTAAGCAAAATAAAAAAGGGATTGGTAACGGCAAAAAGTTGGAAGTAAATTTATGAATTTTAATTACTCGTATTCCTTTATCGGTTGCTCGCCTTTGTGCGCGAAATAAACGCTCTCCGCCAAAGCCTGCATTTCGTCTTCGCCGGCGTAAACGTGAACGGGCGCTATGAACGAAGTTCGCTCTTTTATCCAATTTGTAACCATTTCCGAATTAGCGAGACCGCCGGTAATAATAATAACGTCGAGCTTGCCCTTCAATACGGTCGAGCAGGCGCCTATTTCTTTTGAAATTTGATACGCCATAGCCTCGTAAACTTGCTTGGATTTTTCGTCTCCATTCTCGGCGCGTTCTTCTATTTCTTTTGCGTCGTTTGTGTTTAGATAAGCCACCAAACCGCCGTTTCCCTTTATAAGCTTTTTCATCTCGTGATATTGATATTTGCGCGAGAAGCACAGTTTAACCAGCGCGCCCACCGGTAGCGAACCGGTTCTTTCGGGCGTGAAGGGACCTTCGCCGTCCAATCCGTTGTTTACGTCGATTACTTTCCCTTTGTTGTGAACTCCGACCGTAATACCGCCGCCGAGATGAACGATAACTAAATTCAAATCCTCGTAGTTTTTGTTATTCTCTCTGGCGAACCTTCTCGCTACGGCTTTCTGATTCAAAGCGTGGAATATGCTAATTCTCGGCAATTCGGGGCAACCGGAATAGCGCGCTAAATCGTGCATTTCATCGACGACGACTGGGTCAACTATAAAAGCGTTCACTCCGTCGCCGGCTTCTTTCGCCATTTCGTTCGCCAAAATCGCGCCCAAATTGGAAGCGTGTTCGCCAATCAGCTCCGCTCTTATGTCCTTGAGCATAGCGTCGTTTACTTTATATACTCCGCCGGGAATCGGCTTTAGCAAGCCGCCTCTTCCGACAGCGGCGTCGATAGAGTTAATCGGAATTTCCGCTTCCTCTAACGCGTCGATTATTAGTCCTTTGCGGAAATCGTATTGGTCGATTATCTTTTCATACTCGGCTAATTTATCTACGCTATGCCTAATCGTCTTAGCGAATAGAACGTTTTCGTCGTCGAAAATCGCAAATTTCGTAGAAGTTGAACCGGGATTTATCGCTAATATTCTCATAGTAGTCTTTTTTCTTTATTCAAAAATATTAATACGAAGCTGCCAGAGCTATCGACATTAACTTGCTTTTGTCGGAATCCGCTCTCGAAGTTAGCACTATCGGCGCTTTCGCTCCGAGAATAATCGCCGCCACCGTAGCATCGCCGAAATACGTAAAGCTTTTGTATAATACGTTGCCGACTTCGATATTGGGAACGAAAAGCAAATCGGCGTCGCCCGCGACTTCGCTCTCGATTTTTTTGTGTTTAGCCGCTTCCTTTGAAACGGCGTTGTCAAAAGCCAAAGGACCGTCTATAACGCATCCTTTAATTTGATTGCGGTGATTCATAGTCGTTAGAGCCGCCGCTTCAATTGTTGACGGCATCTTGGGGGACACTGTTTCCACCGCCGCCAATAACGCGATCTTGGGATTCTCTATTCCAACGCGATGAAACGCTTCTATCGCGTTATTTAATATAGCCGTTTTTTCTTGTAAATCGGGCGCTATGTTTTGCGCGACGTCGGTTAAAGCTATTAGCTTGCGGTAGCGCGGGGTCTCGAAAAAACCGATATGGCTTAGCAACTTGCCGGTTCTCAAACCGATTTCTTTATTCAAAATCGCTCTCAGGAAATCGGCGGTTCCCACTAGTCCTTTCATTAATATCTGCGCTTCGCCTTCTTTTACGAGTCGAACCGCTTTTCTCGCCGCTTCGGGCGGATTTTTCTCCTCGATTATTTCGTAAGGGGAACAGTCGAAATCAATCGAGCCGGCGATTTCTTCTATTTTAGATTTGTCGCCTATCATTACGGGCTCGCAAATGTTGTTTTCCGCGGCGGATTTCACAGCCGTCAATACCGGCGCGTCTTCCGCGGCGGCTATCGCTATCTTCTTCTTTCCTTTGCTTTTCGCTATCTCGATGAACTTGTCTAATGATTTTAATTCCATTTGTTCGCCTGTTTTTTTCAACTTACTTTAATCGATGATTGAAGCTTAATCCAAACCGCCGATTTCGTTTTCTACGGCGTCGAGTATTTCTCCCGATTTAACTAGCTCTTTCATTACGTTGTGGTCTTTGTAAAGCGGGCGGTCTTCGTCGAGAAATTCGACGCGTTTTCTGATTGTCTCTTTCGCTTTGGTTACGCCTTTGCCGTAGTTGAAATCTCTCAAGTCGAGAGCTTGCGCCGCCGCCATAAATTCTATTCCGATAACGGCGTAAGCGTTGTCGAGGATTTGTTCGTTTTTTATTGCGGTGTTCATTCCCATCGACACAAAATCCTCTTGGTCCGCGGCGGCTGGAATTGATTGTATCGACGCGGGATTCGATAATATCCTCTGTTCGACAATTAAAGAATCCGCAGTGTATTGGCTCAGCATCATACCGGAAAACATTCCCGCTCCTTTCGTAAGGAAAGAGGGGAGACCTTGACTAAGAGCCGGATTAAGCAATCTGTTAAGCCTGCGCTCTGACAAAACGGAAATCATCGTTACCGACGCGCCAGCCATATCCATCGGCAGCGAAACGGGCGTCCCTTGGAAATTCGCTCCCGAAAGAGCTACGTCGTCTTCGGGAATGAATATCGGGTTGTCGCCGACGCCGTTCAGCTCTATTTCCACTTGGCGCTGAGCGTGCTTTAAGGCGTCGCGAGCGGCGCCGATAACCTGCGGGGTAGAGCGCATAGAATAAGCGTCTTGCACCTTAGTTTTTACTTTGCCCGTCAGCAAATCGCTTCCTTCGAGACATTTTTTAATAGCGACTGCGGATTTTTGAGCGCCTATGAAACCGCGCAACTTATGTATTCTAATGTCGTACGGCTTCATATTTGCCAACAAAGCTTCCAAAGACATAGCCGCGGCGATTTCCGCTTGTTTAATTAGTTTGAAGTAATCGTTTAATTGGATTGAGCTAATAGCCGTAATAAAATTGGAACCGTTTATGCAAGCCAAGCCGTCTCTAGCTTTTAAGCCGGGGATTTCTATTTCCGCTTTTTTGAAAGCTTCGGCTCCGGGCATTCTTTGTCCTTCGTAAAAAGCTTCGCCTTCGCCCATCATTAATAGAGCTATTTGCGACATCGGCGCCAAATCGCCGCAAGCGCCGACCGAGCCTTTTCTACAAACGACGGGGACGACGCCCTTGTTCAGCATTTCTATCAAAGTTTGAGTGATAACCGGTCTGCAACCAGAATTACCGTGAGCGTGAACGTTCGCTCTGGATGTCATAGCTCCTCGAACGTATTCTTCCGGCATAGGTTCGCCGATTCCCGCCGAGTGATTATATATAAGATACTTCTGGAATTCTTTTACTTGCTCGTCGGACAATACTATTTCAGAAAATTCTCCAATGCCGGTGTTGACGCCGTACATTATCTCTTTCTTCTCGATTTTATTTTCGAGCATTTCCCGGCAAGCTACGATTTTATCGAGCGAACTTTGCGCTAGCTCTACTTTTTCTTTCTCTCTGGCGATTTTGACGATTTTATCTATATTCAGGCTTTCGCCGTCTAATATCAGACTCATAATCTATTTCCTAAAAATTAAATTGACAATTAATCAGCCATAAGTTCGCAAATAGCGGCGACGTTTACCATATCGTCCACGCTGCAGCCTCTCGAAAGGTCGCAATATGGCTTTTTCAAGCCCTGAACGATTGGACCGACCGCTTCGGCGCCGGCTAATCTTTGGGTTAGCTTGTAGCCGATGTTTCCGGCGTCCAAATCGGGGAATATTAATACGTTGGCGTTGCCGGCTATTTTCGAATCGGGGAATTTTCTTTCGCCGATTGAAGGAATAATTGCCGCGTCTAATTGCATTTCGCCGTCGATTTCAACGCTCGGAGACTTTTCTTTGACTAATTTCGTCGCCTCGATTACTTTGTCCGCGTCGGGATGAGACGCGCTTCCGTTGGTGGAGAACGAAAGCATAGCGACTTTAGAGTCCTCTCCGGCGATTACTTCGTAATTCTTAGCCGAGGCGATAGCGATGTCGGCTAATTGCTTAGAGTCGGGATTCGGATTCACCGCGCAGTCGGCGAAGCAGAACATTCTATCGGGAAACACCATCACAAAAAAACTGCTGACTATGGAAATCCCCTCGGCGACGCCGACTGTGTATATAGCCGAACGCATTACGTCGCCGGTAGCCGAAACGTTTCCGCCGACGCAGGCTTTAACTTCGTCGCTGTTAAGCATTAATCCGGCGAAGTATAATGGATTTTTAATCGTCTCGGCGGCTTCTTCCAAAGTCATTCCTTTGTGTTTTCTTCTTTCGTATAAAGTCTGCGCAAATTTCTCGCTTAAATCAGAATCTTCGGGATTCGCTATTTCTATATTGGATATATCCAAGTTGTTTTCTTTAGCGACGTTATTAATTTTGTCCGGCGAGCCGACTAGTATCGGACGTCCTATTCCGTTCTCCGAGAGAAATAGCGACGCTTTCAGCGTTCTTTCGTCTTCGGCGTCCGGAAACGCGACTTTGTAATTCTTTTCTTTAGCTTTGCTTCTTACGCTTTCTATAAAATTATCAGCCATTATTATATCCTCCGATTATTTCCAAGGTTTTGGTAAATTCATTACTACTCTAACTGTGTCTCTAGCGAAAACAAGTTCTTCGTTAGTGGGTATGACTAAGACGTCGATTTTGCTATTCTTTGAGCTAATTTTCATTTCTTTTCCGCCGACGGCTTTTTCGTTTAATTTTTCGTCTATTTCAATTCCCAAACTGTTTAAGCCTTTGCAAACTTTTGAGCGAACTAAGGCGCAGTTTTCGCCGATTCCGGCGGAGAAGCAAATCGCGTCTGTGCCATTCATATCGGCGAGATAAGCCCCAATGTATTTCTTTACTCTACCGCAGAACATATCAATCGCCAATTGCGCTCTTCTGTCTTTGTGTTCTTCGGTTTCTTCTATTAAATCTCTCATATCGTTTGTTAAGCCCGATATTCCTAGCAAGCCGGAACGCTTGTTTAAAATGGCGAATACTTCGTCGATCGTGGCGCCTTCTTTGTGCGATATATATTCAATAACCGTCGGGTCGATGTCGCCGCAGCGGGTTCCCATCATTAAACCTTCGAGAGGGGTGAAACCCATAGAAGTGGCTATCGAATTTCCATTCTTTATAGCGCAAGTAGAAGCCCCGTTTCCTAAGTGTAAAGTAATAATATTGGTTTTTTCTCTATCGGTATTGGTCAAAGCTCTGTATCTATAAGCTATGTATCTATGAGAAGTTCCGTGGAAACCGTATTTTCTGATTTTATAACGGCGATACAATTGATAGGGGATGCCGTATAAGTAAGTGGTTTCCGGCATAGTGGCGTGGAAAGCCGTATCGAATATCGCCACTTGCGGAATGCTGGGACCGAAAATCTCGCGAGCCGCGTAAATACCTTTTAAATTAGCGGGATTGTGTAACGGCGCAAGCTCGATGCAATCCTCTATGCCTTGAATTACGTCGTTGTCTATCCTTACCGAACCAGTGAATTTCTCGCCGCCGTGCACGACTCTGTGTCCGATAGAATGAATGTCTTCCAATCCGTTTATTCCGGGTATGCTTGTGTCGGGCGAGCCAATCCACTTAACAATATAATTAATAGCCGACCTGTGGTCTCTTAATGGTAACGCGTCTTTAATCGTTTTGTTCTTAGCGCACGAAAGCGTAATTAATGATTGACTTCCTATCCGCTCGAATATTCCTTTAGCTAATTGTTTATCTTCGCCATTTTCTATTTTTTCCATATCCGTGTCGATAATTTGGAATTTAAGCGAAGAACTACCGCAATTAAATACTATTACGTTCATAAGTTATTCCTTGATATTTATAATTTAAATAAAAAATACCACACTTTGCTTACAGATTGCAAATAAGCCAAAATGAAATTTAACAGAACTCAAATATATGTAAATGATTTGTTTTTTAAAAAGTATTTTGCTTAATTAAGTATTTTTTTAGCTAAAATTAACAAAATTATTACGTCGTAGTATATTCTACTATATTTTATTTATTTATCGACTTCAGTTAATATCCTTAAATTTCGTGAAGATGTGAGAGAACTTAAAAATATCGGACATCTGGATTAGCGCGAGAACTTTTCCGTTGCTTTATTCGCGAAATTTAATTATCTTAATTATTGTAAGTAAATTAGAGGTGTTTTTATTCACTTGTCTAGGAAAAACGATGAAAACAAAACTAGTTCTTGTTTTAGCGCTCTTAGCGTTTACGCTGTCCGCTATTGCCGCCAAAGAAATAACTTCCACTGAAGAAGGCGGTCTTTGGCGCGATAAAGAAACTTGGGAGTCGGGCTCGGTTCCTTTTGAAGACGACAACGTTACAATTGTAGGGAAAGTAACAGTCGCCGAAAATTCTTTTTGCGATACTTTAATCGTAAAAATAGGCGGGACGCTTGTAATTAATGACGACGTAACGCTTAAGACTAGTTTTTTGTCCCTAGAAAAAGAAGATGTCGGAGAAGGCGATATCGAAAATAACGGAACAATCGAAGTCGGCGACTATAAAAAGGAACGCAAAGACGAAAGATAAGCGTTTTCGTTAATCTCTTATTATAGTGTCAACCCTGTCTGGGCTAAGAGAAACAATTTTCACTTCGGCTCCTACGTAATTTTCGATTGCTTCTATGTAATTCATAGCTTCTTTTGGTAGTTCGTCGAAGCTTTTGCATTCTCCTATGCTAGTTCGCCAGCCGGGGTAAGTCTTGTAAATGGGTTTGACTTTTTCCAAAGTCGGGTAATCCGCCGGGAAATGAGTCGTTTCCTTGCCGTCTATTTCGTAAGCCACGCATAATTTGATTTCAGATAAATTATCCAACACGTCTAGTTTGGTTAAAGCTATTTCGTTGACTCCGTTAACCATTGTCGAATATTTAAGAGAGACTAAGTCAAGCCAGCCGCAACGTCGCGGGCGTCCTGTAGTCGCTCCGAATTCAGCTCCGACGGCTCGAAGATTTTCGCCCGCTTCGCCTTTTTGCTCCGTTGGGAATGGTCCGTTTCCGACGCGGGTGCAATAAGCTTTTACCACTCCAATAATATTGTCAATAGAAGCGGGAGGGATGCCTAATCCTATGCAAGCGCCTCCCGAAGTGGGATTCGAGCTAGTAACATAAGGATAAGTGCCGTGGTCTAAATCCAATAGCGCTCCTTGAGCGCCTTCTACGAATATTTTTTTATCGCTTTTAATCGCTTCGTTTAGTAGAAAACTAATGTCCGTTATATAAGGGTCGATTATTTTGTCGAATTGCAAATATTTTTCTATTATCTCCTCTGTGCCAAATTCTTCGTAGCCGTATATTTTCTTTAAGATTTCGTTTTTCTCTTCGAAGTTAGCGCGCAGTTTTCTTTCCAAAGTTTTTCTGTCGAGTAAATCGACTATTCTGATGCCGATTCTCGCCGCTTTGTCTATATAAGCCGGACCGATTCCTCTTCCTGTCGTTCCGATTGGCTTGCCGTTTTTGGAGCGCTCTCTCATTTGGTCGAGGGCTTTATGGTAAGGCATAATCAAATGCGCTTTCTGGCTGATAAACAGCCTTCCTTTTACGTCTATTCCGCGTTCCTGAAGCATTTTTATTTCATCGGTCAAAGCGATGGGGTCTATTACAACTCCGTTTCCGATTACGCATTTAGCGTTTTTTGACAGAATACCAGACGGTATAAGATGCAAAATGATTCGCTCTTTGTCTATAACTATTGTATGTCCGGCGTTGGCTCCGCCTTGATATCTTGCCACGTAGTCAGCTTCGTCGCTTAAAAGATTGACGATTTTTCCTTTACCTTCGTCGCCCCACTGGGCGCCTACGATTACTTTTACGCTCATTTAATTATCCTAAAAATAAATTTGTCGAACGTATGAATATAAGACATTTATTGATTGAATTCAAGAAATATTAAAAAATAAGCGAAAATTGCTCGTAATTTTTCATAATCGATTTTTTAAAAGTCATTATTCAATGTTCTATCGGTAAAAAAGCAGGGGCTGAAAATCTTCAGCCCCTACGTTAAAAGAGTAATTTATTCAGATTTGTTTATTTCTACGTATTTGAAAAGCTCTTTAACGCTTGTTCCTTATCGTTGAAAGTCTTTAATACTTTGTCGAGCCGCGTTGTTTTGAGCAATTCCATAATCTTATCGGGGACGCTAATTAGCGCCATATTTGCTTTGTTCTTTTTCAGAGAGTTAAGTCCGCCGACAATCATCCCCAAGCCTGAGCTATTCATAACTTTTACTTTGCCTAAATCGAGAATTACGAATTCGACGCCTTTTTCGACAAGTTCGTTTAGAGCCGACGAAAACTCCACGGCTTCCTCTCCGCCTTGGGCTTTCTCGCCGAGGACGATTAATATCGCCTCCGGGCGATTTTCTATCTGAGCTATTTCAAAATTTGCCATAGTCTCAAAATCTATCGTATAATATAACTACGCTTTCGCTACGTCGGCGTCGCCTTTAACGGGCATTTCGCGCATCTCTTGTTTCCTTACTTTTTGGGTGTACCAAATCACGAACGAACTGGCGATGTAAATAGAAGAGTAGGTTCCTGAAATAATTCCTATTAGCATTGTTAAAGCGAATCCTTCGAGAACCGGACCGCCGAAAGCCACCAACGGCGTTAATACGAGTAGAACCGTTCCTACGGTATTTACGGTTCTGCTGAGCGTTTCGTTGATGCTTTGGTTTACCATTCTTATGTAGTCGAATCCTTTAAATCTTTCGCGATTTTCTCTTATTCTATCGAAAATAATAACCGTGTCGTTAATCGAGAAACCTACGACGGTAAGGAGCGCCGCTACGATTGTTTGGTCTATTTGTAAATCGAGAACGCCCAAATGGTGAAATATAACAATAAAAGTAAACGTAACTATTACGTCGTGCGCTAAGGCGACGACTGCTCCCAAACCGAAAGTGAACTCAAATCGGAACGCTATATACAATAGAATAGCGACAACCGCGAGTAGAACCGCGAACAGAGCTTCGTACCCCAGTTCTTTACCAATTTTTGGTCCTATTTGATCGACTTTCAATATTTCGGTGTTATAATTGGGGAATTCCTTGTTTAAAACGCTTTTAATCTGCTCTTTGGCTTGTCCCACTCCTTTTACGCGAATAAGATATTGACTTTCTTGTCCGTATGATTTTATTTCGCTGCCGGTTAAGCCAGCGGATTCAAAAGCGTCCCTGATTTTTTCCGTTTTGATAGGTTTCTTAAAATCTACCGCCACTTCGGTCCCGCCTGTGAAGTCGATACCGAATTCCGGTTTAAATATAATAGCGAATAGAATCCCGAAGACGATTATGACAGTCGAGACTATAAAGAATATATTTCTTTTTCCTACGAAGTTAATATTTGGATCGATGAAAAAACGCATTTTTTGCCTTTCTTTATTTACTTTCTACAACTTTTGGTTGGCCGAAACTAAAACTGTCCGCTCCTTTCGCTAAAGCTATTTCTATAACTGCTCTTGATACCATTATACCGGTAAACAGAGTTCCGAAAATACCGATTAGTAGAGTTAAAGCGAAACCCTGAATAGGACCGGCTCCAAGGAAATAAAGTATCATCGCCGTTATTCCAGTCGTAATGTTTGTATCTATAATAGCGCTATACGCTTTACCAAATCCTTCGTCTATCGCCGAGCGGAAAGAACGTCCTTTTCTAAGTTCCTCCCTAATTCTTTCAAATATAAGAATGTTGGCGTCAACCGCCATACCCAAGGTTAATATCAAACCGGCGATACCCGGAAGCGTCAAAGTTCCTTTGAACGCCGCCAAAACCGAAACGATAAGTATAATGTTTAAGGATACTGCGAAGTCTGCAATTATACCGCCTATGGAATAGTAGAAAATCATATATAAAATAATAAGCCCGGCGGCTAAAGCTAAGGAAGTTACCCCGGAACGAATGGAATCCTCGCCAAGCGAAGGTCCGACTATTCTTTCTTGAATGATTTTAACGGGAGCTTTCAAAGCGCCTGCTTTGAGAACTATTTGAAGTAAGTGAGCTTCTTCGGCGTCAGCCATTCCCGTTATTTGGGACCTGCCGCCCGTGATTTTGACTTGCACTACTGGGGCGGAATAGACTCTTCCGTCCAAAATGATGGCTATGCGTTTGCCAATATTGGCGCCGGTTATTCGAGCCCATCTTTCGGATCCTTCGGCGTTCATCCCCATCGTTACAATAGGCTGATTTGTTGTTGGGTCGAAAGTAGCCCGCGCGTCTGTTATTACCTCGCCCGTTAATTCAGGCTCGGCTTTTAAAGCGTAAAAGTTGTATGCTTTTACGTTGTTTTCCTTTAATATCCTTTGAATAGGATTAGCTTCCATCGCTATTTTAATATCGGCGGGCAATAAGGCTTTAACTTCCGGTCTTGATAAGATTTCGTTAAATTTATCTATTGTTTGCTCGTAAATCGTGAAGCTGTAAGTTCCTTGTTTAGGAAACTGGTCGGTAGTATAGTTTACGGGCATTGATTGCTGGTCTTCCGCCTCGGGAATATAATACGTCATAAAAAGCGTGGTGAAGGGATGGTCTTCGAGATATTGTTTTTGCGCTTCCTCTTCGGACATTCCGGCGTAAGGGTCGGCTGTGTCTGCTTGCGCCGCTGTAGTGTCGCTTATCGACGAGCTTTCTTCGACTGTTTGTGAACTGTCGGCGGCGGCAAGCGTATCGCTTTCGGGAGTCGCTGTTGTCGAGAGTCCGCTAATAGCGCTTTCGCTTGTGTCTTGTTTTTGTTTCTTTCTTCGTTTGGCTTGTTCGACTAATAACTTGTCAATTTTATAGAAAGACTTTACTATTCTGTGATTGTTTTTAACCAAATTGAATTCCAAACGAGCCGTTGTTTTTAGCAGTTGTAGCACTTGTTCCTCGTCGCTTACGCCGGGAAGCTCCAGTAAGATTCTTCTTTCGCCTTGCTTTTGTATATTGGGTTCGGCGACGCCGTATTTGTCTATTCTTTGCCGGATGACCTCGAGAGCTTGGTCGATAGCGTCGTTGGCGTTTTCGCGAAGACGCTCTATTATTTTTTCTTCCGACGCATCTTTGAAGTCGGTAACGCTAAAGTAGTTAAGAAGCGATTTGCCTTTTGGTCGAGCGATTTCGTTAAATTTCGATAGGAAAATATCGATTACGTTTTCGTCGCTTATTTTCGCTTCTTCCTTAGTCGCTTGGATGACTTGATTGAATATTTTGTCTTTCGCTTCCCGCTGAGCCGATTCCTCTATCATTTTTACGACGTTCACTTCCAGAGTAACGTACATACCGCCTTTTAAGTCTAAGCCGAGTTTCAAGCGATTATCCTTTGCGTCTTCCAAATCCTCGCCGTAAACCTTCTCGAAACGCTCTATTCTGGCTAAAGAGTCAGCTGACGTAGAGTCTTGTTCGGCGCGCTGCAATACTTTGTCCTTTTTATCTTGAAGCTGATTCGCTTCGTAAGTAGGATATAGTAGAATTATCGCCGCTATTATCGGGATTACTATTGTCAGTATTTTACCAATAAGCCCTTTCAATGAAAAACCTCCATTCTATATCATCAATTAAAATTATTTGCTTCAAATAATAGAACTACAAATTTATATCTATTTACCGAAATAAAAAAACGGAAATTAAGAAGTCGCTTTTTAAAAGGCTGTCTAAAAGTGTTAAAGTAAATAACATTATACTAAAGATGTATGTCGGAGAACAAATATAGAGACAATTTTCAACACTAGGAATCTTTTGTTATTTATTGAAATATATAAGGTTAAATGTTTTATTGATGCGGATTTTCTTAGTTTGTCAAATTAATCGTTTGTTAGGGACGTAAATCTTATTTAATTTTAAAATTCATAACGGACATAGATAATAATAAGCTTATTGTAATCAACAGTTTTTAAATTGTAATATTATAAAAAGGGAGATATAAAATGTTTGGTAAAATGAAAGATTATTTACAGAAAGAAATCCAAAAGCTGCACGAACAAAAGCTTTATAAAAGCGAGAGAGTTATTGAAAGCCCTCAAGGCGCTGAAATAGAAGTTGGGGGCAAAAAAGTCCTTAACTTTTGCGCTAACAACTATTTGGGCTTATCTTCTCATCCCGATTTGGTAAAAGCCGCGCACGACGAAATGGATAAACGCGGATTTGGCTTGTCTTCGGTGCGTTTCATTTGCGGAACTCAGGACATTCACAAAGAACTCGAGGACAAAGCGTCAAAATTTCTCGGTATGGAAGCCACAATCTTGTTCTCTTCTTGCTTCGACGCTAACGGAGCTTTGTTCGAGCCGCTATTAGGCAAAGAAGACGCCGTTATTACCGACGCGTTAAACCACGCTTCGATTATTGACGGAATTCGTCTTTGTAAAGCTCAGCGTTTCATTTACGCCCATTCGGATATGAGCGACGAAGAGAAAGAAGACCCTGCGACTGGCAAGAAGCTAAAAGGACTGGAACGCTGTTTAAAAGAAGCCGACGAAAAAGGTTGCCGTTTTAAGATGATTGTTACAGACGGCTGTTTCTCGATGGACGGCGACATCGCTAAATTAGACGAAATTTGCAATTTAGCCGATAAATATGAAGCTTTGGTTATGGTGGACGACAGCCACGCCACCGGCTTTATGGGCAAGACCGGACGCGGAACTCACGAGTATTATAATTGTATGGATAAGGTCGATATCATTACTACTACATTCGGCAAGGCTCTCGGCGGAGCCTCCGGCGGGTGCGTTTCGGCTCGAAAGGAAATCGTAGATTGGTTAAGAAACAAAGGGAGACCGTATTTATTCTCTAATACTGTGCCGCCCGCGACTGTCGGAGCTTCTATTAAAGCTATTGACCTTCTTTCAGAAAGCACCGAATTGCGCGATAAGCTGGAAAGAAATACAATAAAATTCCGTAAAGCAATGACCGACGCCGGTTTTGATATTATTCCCGGCGACCATCCTATTGTTCCGATTATGTTCGGTAAATACGATAACTGCTCTCAGTTAGCGGTAGATTTTGCCGACAAGATGCTTGAAGAAGGCGTTTACGTAATCGCTTTTTCATTCCCGGTAGTTCCGAGAGGAAAGGATAGAATCAGAGTTCAACTTTCGGCGGGGCATTCCGAAGAGCAAGTTGACAAAGCTATCGACGCTTTCGTAAAAGTCGGCAAAGAATTGAATATGATATAATAAGAATATACTTAGAGGCGATAAGAAAAAAGCGGTCGCTTGAGCGGCCGCTTTTTTTAATCTATTTAAAATATTTTAACAAAGTTTTTTTTTGATTAATTTAGTAATGGTTTTTATCGGAATCAAAGTCATTTTTATAATAAATCATAAAAGAGAAGTATTATGGAAAAGGAAATCAAGAAGATTTTAGTTACCGGTTCGGTAGGACAAATCGGTTCGGAATTAACTTTAGAACTACGCGAACAATACGGCGCGGAAAACGTTATTGCGGCGGATATTAATACTAAACCAAGCGAAACATTAAAAAACTCAGGACCTTTTCATTATGTTGACGTAACAAAAATTGAAACAATAGAAGAGCTAATAGAAAAATACGAAATCGACACTATAGTTCATATGGCGGCTATTTTGTCGGGCGTTGGAGAAAATAAGCCCAACCTATGCTGGGACGTAAATATGAACGGAGCCTTAAACGTTTTGAATTTAGCCGTTAAATACGATATGGCTAGAGTTGTCATTCCCAGTTCAATCGCAGTTTGGGGTCCCGATTGTCCTAAGAAAGCTCCGCAAGATACGGCTTTGCATCCGACTAGTATGTACGGCGTAACTAAGGTAGCGGGGGAAGTATTGGCTGATTATTACGTTCAGAAATACGGTTTAGACTGCAGAGGTTTACGGTTTCCCGGTATAATATCCTCCGAAACTTTCCCAGGCGGCGGAACTACCGACTACGCCGTAGCTATTTATTACGAAGCCGTAAAAAACAATCATTATAAATGTTTCGTCAAAGAAGACACGAGACTTCCAATGATGTATATGCCCGATTGCATTAAAGCTACAATCGACTTGATGGAAGCTCCTTTTGATTCTTTGAATCGCCATAACGACTATAACGTTGGTTCTATGAGCTTCGACGTGAAAACTTTAGCCGATTCCATCAAAAAGTATATGCCGGATTTTACAATCGAGTACGAACACGATTTCCGCCAAGAAATTGCCGACTCTTGGCCCAACGAAGTGGACGACGCTCCCGCGAGAGAAGATTGGAATTGGAATCCCGCTTATAATTTAGACGAAATGACCAAAGATATGCTCGAGAAGTTGGAACAGAAGCATAAAAAAGGAATGATATAAGCGCCTTAGCTCTAAATTCGAGCGGAAATTTAATGGCTAAAAATCTGATTTTGAGTAGGGGGCAAGATTTTGCTCCCTTTTTTTTGTATATTAAAAATCGCAAATATTGTTGTTTACCGATAAATATTATGAACGATAAACGCGACAGAGCCGTTAATTGGACGTTCGCCATAGTAGCTGTAATACTTCTCGCTTATTCGGCGGGATATATCTTTAAAAACTCTTACGTCGTCGAGGACCTTAGGTATTATTCCTTGTTCGACGACGAGATGATTTCAATGCGTTACGCCGATAATCTGGCGAACGGCGAAGGGCTCGTTTGGAATCCCGACGGCGAAAGAGTCGAAGGTTTTTCTAATCCGCTGTGGGTTTATGTTATGTCCGCCGTTCACTTATTTCCTATCCCCAAAGCCAAAACTTCTCTCGTTATTCAAATTTTTTGCTTCTTATTGCTTATCGTCAATTTATATTTTATCAAAAGGAGCGTAGAGACGTTGAGCGAGCGTTCGTCCGTTCAAGTTTCAGCCGTTGTTCTGGGCGGCTTGTATTTGCCGCTAATAAACTGGGCGCTTCAAGGCGTTGAAATCATACTGCTCGCCGCGATAACGACGGCTGCCTTTTATATCAATATCAGAAGTTTAAAGAGCGGAAATTTTAACTCTTGGCAAATTGTTCTGCCCGGAATTATGATTTGGGTCAGAATGGACGCGCTTTTAATATTTGTGTGCTTTGCGGCGTTCCTGTATTTTTACGATAAGAAAAACCGACGTAAAATTCTCGCTGTTAGCTTGGCGACTTTAGCGTTCTTTTTAGGCGCGCTTTTTATTTGGAGACAGGTATATTTCGGCGAATGGCTTCCAAACACTTATTTCTTAAAAATGTCCGGTTACTCTTTATTACATAGAATAACCAAAGGCGGATACGCTTTGCTGAAATTTATTATTTATCTGACGCCGATAATCTTCGCTCTTCCGTTTTGGTTTTACTATAAATCAAGGCGGCGCGTTTTGCTTCTGCCTCTGTCGATATTCGTCGTTCTAATCGCTTATAGCGTTTGGGTAGGCGGAGATTCTTGGGAATGGTGGATGCCGGCGAACCGTTTTATTTCTACGGCTATGCCGCTTTTTATCATTGTCTTAACGCTTTCTTTGGGAAAGATAGCTTCTATAATAAAGAGAATGAGATACTTACCGGCTTTTTTCCTTCTTAGCTTAGCGTCGTTAGTCTGTTTGAATTACAACAGTTGGGAGTATTTGACGGGAGAGCTTTTACTTGATAGGACTTTTACAAAGAAAGATAATTTATATAATACGCGATTAGCCTTAGCTTCAAAGAAAATACTCAAAAAAGACGCGACCGCCGCCGTAGTTACAGCCGGCGTTCTGCCGTATTTTTGGGAGAGAAATTGCGTCGATATTTTGGGAAAGAACGACAAAGCTATAGCTCTTATGCTCGCTCGTAAAGAGGAAGGCGGATTACTCAGTTACAATCCCGGACATATGAAGTGGAACTATTCTTATTCAATAGGAAAGCTAAAACCGGACGCCGTTTTGCAGTTATGGGAAAATAGGGATAAAGCCGTAAATATAATGAAAGGCGATTACGTTCGAGTTGACTTAGGCTTTGAAAATATTTGGTTAAGGAAGAATTCAAAACAAATCAAATGGGATGAAACAAAGCGTTTGTATCAAATCAGAAATAATATTGCCCCGTGAGATAGAGAGCCGTAGAGTAATAACTATATTCCGAACCTTTGTCGCCGTAAAAGAACATAGCTCCCAAGCCGGCGTTTAGGTTCTGCAAGACGTTGTAGGAGCCTTCGAAACCAACCAAGCCGCTCTCGTCGTTTAGGTTGGATATTGAAGTCAAAGTTCCGGTAACTAACGGATGGAACTGGTAGTTAGACATAAGAGCTAAATAATTCTTTCCGATGTTTTGAATTTCGCCGCGAGATAGCTTTTCAAAATAGTAAATGTACTCATCTTTGTCGGTCGTTCCTCTGCCGTTGTATTGGTATTCGGCGAGAGCGTAAAGCTCCGGATTGAATTGATAATCCATTCCGAGAATGATTCTGGCGTAATTAGAGCCCGGCGCTCGGTCGTTATAAGAGAATATTCCTTCGCCGCGCAAGCCCGCTTCGAACAAATTGCCTTGAAAACTGCCGCCTACGACTGCGTTCTTGTCGAAATATCCGGCGGTTAAAGCTAAATCGTATTCGCCGTAATTTGTGCGGAATCTGCCGCCGTAATTGTAATCGCCGAACTTATCCCTGAAATTGACTACCAATTCCAAATCCGTAAAAGCGCCTAGATATATTTTACTCGATAGGGCGTCGGCGCCGTCTCGTTCTAATTTAGCGAAGTTGGCGGGATTTATCGGATTGAACATATCCGTCGGTTGCCAAACTCTACCTACGCCCCAAGAGATAACCTGCCGACCTAGAACGAATTCCCCGAAGTCGAAGAAATGTTTATAGTAAAGCATATCTATATAATGATTGGCGATTAATTTTACGTCTTGGTAAACTTTGTCGTCGGATATGTTCCAATTTAAATCGAAAAGCTGTCTATTGGTTTTATCCGTGCTTCCTAAATAGGGCAGATATACTTTAGAAATTAGTGCGTCGAATTCGTATTGCATAGTTATTCTAGAGTTTTTACCGAATTCGACTGACGGTCTAGCGCGAATTCTAGTTAAATTCATATAGAAATCGTCTTGAACCAAGTCCGGCGCGATTAATTCTTTGAAAAAATCGTTCTTAAAAGCGGGGGGAAACTTCTGATACGACGGCATATCGAAAACGTAGCCGTCGAATTCGAATTTTACTTTGGCGTTGAGAACGATAAATCCCGCCAGAAATATTATTAGGTATTTAAGCGCTCTCATTTTTCCTTTCTTCTATTAATCCGTCCTTTAATTCGATTAGTCTTTTAGCTCTTTCGATTACTTGTTTATCGTGAGAAGAAAAAAGGAAAGTGATTTTCTTTTCTTCGTTCATTTTCTGCATTAAATCGAGAAGTTTCGCGCCGGTTTTCGAGTCTAAATTTGCCGTTGGTTCGTCGGCTAAGACAACGTCGGGCGAATTGACGATTGCGCGAGCTACGGCGACTCTCTGCTGCTGCCCGCCGCTCATTTGATTTGGGAATTTGTCCGCTAGCCCGGCTATTTCGAGTTCTTCCATAGCTTCGAGTCCTTTTTCTCTTCTTTCATTCGCCGGAATTCCTTTAAGCGTCATAGCGAATTCGATGTTTTCCATAGCCGTAAGCACGGGTATTAAGTTGTAAGCTTGGAATACAAATCCTAAGTGATTAAGGCGTAAGTTGGAAAGTTCGTTTTTTTCTTTTTCGCTTAAATCTTCGCCGTGAATATATACCTTGCCTTTTGTGGGTTTATCCAAACTGCCGAGCAAATTTAGCAACGTAGTTTTGCCTGAGCCGGAGGGACCGGCTATAACCGTAAATTCTCCCTTGCCTATTGTCAAATCGACGCCTCTGAGAGCGTGAACCGGCACTCCGTTGTCTTGATATACTTTCTCTACTTTTTCCGCTTTTAGTATTTCCATTTTTTCCATCTCCGAGTTATTTGTATTATTTAAATTTTATACGTACCTCATCGCGTCCGTCGGTTGAAGTTTAATTGCCTTTAGAGCTGGATAGATTGACGCTAAAACTGTAACTACGGGTATAACTAAAATTGAGTTTAGAACTACCGATAGACTCATTTCGGGATATATGACGCTCGACATTCCGAAGGCGCTTAAGCCTTCAGAGAAAACGCTTAAGTCTAATCCCGTTTGAGCGATTATAAAATATAAAACCAATCCTATCGCAAATCCAATCAGAGTTCCAAAAGAGCCTAAAACTAACGCCTCTTCCAATACCATTAAGAACACTTTCTTAGTATTCATACCAATCGACATTATAACGCCAAATTCCTGAACTCTTTCGAATACGGACATAAGCATAGTGTTTATTACGCCGAACATAACGGCGATTGCTATTAAAACGTAAATGATTATTATAGTCTGGTCGTAAATTTTTAGATAACTTACGGCTATCGGCAATAGTTCTTGGTAAGCTAATACTTCCTTGTCTTCGCCGTTTTTCTCCGCTAATTCGCGTTTGTAATCGAGCGTTTTATTTTCGTCGTTCGTAATAATAGCGAATTCGTGGACTTTGTTTTTAATTCCGAGCATTTCTTGAGCGGTTTCGAGCGAAGAGTATATATACGCCCTGTCGAATTCTCCGTTTCCCGTTTTAAAAATTCCAGTTACTTTAAACAGGGCGTTGCTAACGTTGCCGTCGATGTCCGAAGCTATGGCGACTACTTTATCGCCGACTCTAACTTCAAGCTTTTCAGCCATTTTGCAACCGATAACAATTTCTCTTTCGCCTCCGGTTAAATACGAGCCTTTGACGATAGATTGATTGATATTGGTAATTTGGGATTCCTTTTTGGGTTGAACGCCGATAATGGCGGTTCCAGCGGAAGCGTTCGCGCTGCTAAGCAAGCCGAAACATTTAGTTCTTTTCGAGTAACGCTCGACGAAATTGGTCTCTTTCAGCGTCTTTTCTACTTCCTCGGCGTTCGGTATAAATTTATGAACGTTGGCGTTTTCATTGAATCCTTTTTTATGTATTTGGATATGGGAGACGTGCGACTGTATTTGAGTGTGAAGCATTTGTTTGGAAAAGCCGCGTCCGATGCTATCCGTCATTACCAATGCGGCGGCTCCTACGACTATAGAAGTCAGTACTATTAATGAGCGACGTTTATTTCTAAGTAAATTTCTCCAAGCTATTTTAAAAAGCATCTTTTATATCCTTCAAATAGTTTCGATTACGTGTATCTTATTCCTTTAAGCGGCTTGAGCTTTAAAAGTTTAAAACAAGGGAAAATATAGACGAAAACAGCGATAGACATTATTGAAATTAGAGTAGTTATAAAAATTCCGGGTTCGACTGTCGAATACATAGCGGCTTCGAATCCGAACTGCTCCGTTAATTCCGCTATCTCGCCGCCGAATCTAAGTGGATTAAGAACGAAATAGTAGTTAACAAAGAATCCTAAAAGCATTCCGGCGAAAACGCCGATTAAAGTGAGCGTCAAAGTTTCCAAAAAGACTATGAGGGCTAATTTTGCATTCTTGACGCCGAGCGCGAGCATTATTCCAAATTCGTTGAACCTCTCGGTAACCGACATAGTTACCGTGTTTAATATCCCGAATCCAACTATTGTTAATAGTATAGCTAAATATATTATTCCGCTAATGTTATCCAGTTGAATAGATTGGTTCAAGTCTGGAAGCAATTGTTGCCAGCCCAGCGAGGTAAGCTTTTTATCTGTATTAAGTTCGCCAAATTTTTTATCAATAGTATTTTTAGTTTCCGGTATATGTTCAACGTCGTCGAGTATGATTGAAATAGCGTTAACTCGATTGCCCATCGCCAAAAGTTCCTGCGCGGCGTCGAGAGTCATAAAGACGGACATTCTATCGAATTCGCTTTTGCCCATTTTGGAAGTTCCGATTATCGTGAATTCTCTATTCCCCATTGAGCCGTCGTATCCGTTTGCGAGAATAACGATGTTATCTCCGATTTTAGCGTTCAGATTTTTTATTAGTTTATAACCGAGAACGATTCCGTGTTTCCGGTTAACTTTCAAAAATTCGCCTCTGTTCACTCTGTCCGCTATTTTCGTAACTTCTTGCCTTGGGTCGATACCGAACAGCATAGCTCCGAAAGAGTTCTTTTCGTTGCCTATTAGCCCGTTGCCCATTATTCTGGGACAGTATCCTTCGACGTTTTCGTTTTCGTTCAAGATTTGTTTAATTTTGTCTGAGTAATTAAATGATTTCTGAAGCGAAGGGTTGTCTTTGTAACCTTCTACTTGTATCTGCATATAACCGCTATACATTTCCAAGGCTCGTATTATATTTTTGTCGTATGTTCCCACTTGTATACCCCTCATAACGACCGTTAGCATAGCCGCGAATAGTATCGCCAAAACGGTTATAAAGGCTCTTCTCGAGTTGCGCCATATATTTCTCCAAGCCATTTTTATAGTTAACATTGCTTCCTCTCAGCTGATTTCACTTTAGTTGTCCATTATCTTTCTAATTGCCTGAATGAAAATATCCTATCCGGTATGTCCACGTTGAACTCCACGTCTTCGTAGATGAATTTTGTGTAGTTGCCTTTCTTTGTGTCGTCTATAACGGTCCAGACGGTAGGTAGTTTTCTATCGTCCATCATTTTTATGTCGGTGAATTTTATAGTTCGGACTTTTTCGCCTCTTTCGTTAAAGAACTGCATATAAGCCGGCAGATTGTCTTTCTTTCTAACCCAATAATATATTCTGCTCCAGACGACGGCGGCTTCGGGTTTGGGTTTTAGTTTGAATTTCCAACACATTTCGCCGGCGATTTTTTCTTCTTTTATTTTAGATATTTCGTAATCCTCCGCCATATCCGATTCTCTTACTAAATCGTCGTAGGTCAAATCCGAGCCGTTCCAAGATTGAAGCATCATAGAGGAGGGAAGTTTCATAGTGGTTTCGGTGTTCTTGAGATAATTCCAAAGTTCGTTGCCGATTTTCAAAAGCTTATTGCCCCGCTCTTTATTCGGCGCGAGCGTTTTAATCAAAGCTTTTTCGTGTCCGTCGTTCCACGCTTTCATCTTGAGTTCTCGAGTGTAATCGGGCGTTACGATTATCATTTTGAACGTTCCGACCGAAGTTTCGCCTTTGTAAATATTCTCCGCTTTATTTACTATTTCTCTCGGCGTTTCTCCGAACGTTTCATTAGCTATAGAGTATAAAAAAGCTAAAGCTATAAAGAATATTTTCTTCATTTTTCTACTCCCGTTTTAAATTCTTTTTCAATTTTTTCTATTCTTTCTTTGACTTTTTCCGTGAATTTATCGTATTCTTCTAAAAAGATTTTAAAGCATTTTCTTATATACGACAAATGCTTATGCAACTTTATAACGTCTTTGTTGTTTTCTTTAAAGATCTCCGATTCCTCGATTAAAGAAAGCGCATCGTCGGTAATAGTATATATTCTATATAGTTTAATCGTTCCCGGATTAATAATCATATCTAACGAATGCAAGCGCATTTCATAGAAATTTTCTCTTGGAAAGTCGGGATTGTATATCTTTTTGAAAACTTCGCGCTGCAACCCAATATTTAGAGCGGAGCTAGCCGCAGGCTTAGAGACGTCAAGCTTTCGCGCTATTTCTTTTAAGGATAGAGGACGCAAAGAGGATAAAGCCAATCCCCAAATCCTTCCTAGAAGCGCTCTGCCGCCTAGCGCGTCGACGAAGTTCCCCATTTCGTCGATTAGATATTGCTTAGCGCGTTCTACTCCGTCAAAACTTTTGCCGTTATTATAAACGTTATTCATATAAGCCTCTTTTGTATCGTTAATAATGTTATTAACGATAATAACATAAAAAAAGTTTCAAAATATTTCAAAAATATTTTTAATTTTTTTTCTTAATCGTAAATGAGTATTTTAATTTTTTTGAGGTAATACTAAACTAAATTATGAAGCTAAAATTAATAACGATTGACTTCTGGAATACTTTATTTGATTCTTCAAACGGTGAAGAGCGCAACAACCAAAGAATCAAGACCTTGCTTTATTATCTGGATAAAGTCGGTCATTACGTAAAAAGAGACGACATAGAAGCCGGAATGAAAGCGACTTGGTTCTATTTCAATCGTATTTGGGAAGACGAGCGAAGGACTCCAACGCCGAGAGAGTTGGTCGAGTTTTTTTGGAAGCGTCTGGACGCTCCGGACCGACCCGATTACGTCGAAAAGATAATTGAGAATTTCTCTGAAACAATATTAAGCTATCCTCCTTCGATTATGGACGGAGCAAAATCAATTTTGCCTAAATTGAAGAAAAAATATAAATTAGCTATAGTTTCCGATACGGGCTTTTCTCCGGGCAAGGTAGTCAGAAGATTGATGAAAGAACAGGGCGTTTACGATTATTTTGAAGCGTTTAGCTTTAGCGACGAGACAGGCGTTTCCAAGCCGCATAACAAAGCTTTTGAAGCGGTTCTTCAACCTTTGGAAGCGAATCCTGAAGAAGCTTTACATATTGGCGATATTGAAGGAACCGACGTTATAGGAGCTAAGAATATTGGGATGAAGGCTATAAGATTCGCCGGAGATTCGACTTCTATAGTCGCCGAAAAGAATCCCGATTCAACTATAGCCGACGCGATATGTCATAGTTGGGCGGAGGTTTTGACCGCTATCCAAAAAATTGAGAATAATGAAAAGATAGATTAAACTATCACGCCTTAATTGAATTAAGGGTTTTTTTAAAAAATAAATCTAGTTATTAATCAACAAAAGAAGCGAAATTTTAATGTTTTTAATGAAATTGTCGAAAATACTAATGAAGAATGCAAAGTTAAGAAAATGCGTTATGATAAGTATATCGTTTTTTGCTATTTATATATTAACTGGTTGCGGTTCAACGTCTTCTCAGATAGACGATGAATATCGCGAGATTATAGTCGAACGGGATTTTTACAATTTAGATTCCGCCGCTAAAGAGAATCTCGCCGTTGATTACGTTATCGAGGGTTCGAAATTGCAGCAAAAAGGACAATTTGCCGAGTCGATATTAGAATTTCAGCAAGCTTTGCGTTACGATTCCGCGTCTTCTATTCATTATGCTATAGCCGAAAGCTATAAGGAATTAGGCAAATTTAACTTAGCCGAAGAATTTGCAAAGAAGTCCCTGCGGAAAGATTCTGTTTTTATTCCTTCAATGGAAATTCTAACGGAGATTTATATAGTCAAAAAAGAAGTCCCAAAAGCTTTAACGATTTACAGACAAATCTTAAAGTTGGATTCGTCTTTCGAGCGAAAATATAATTACGCTATTTTGCAAGAATATCAAAATCCATCTCAAGCGGTTGATTTATATGAGCATTTAGTAAGTAAGAGGGACGAACCCGAGATTTTATACCGGTTGGCTAATCTATATAAAAAACTTGATAGAGAAAAAGATAGGATAAAAATTCTAAAGAAGCTGACGGATTATTCCGAGAGGGACTTTTCGGCTTCGGACGATTTGATAAAAATATATTTAGATAAGGGCGATTACGAAGAATCCTTCAAATTAATTGATAAGTTCAAAGCTTCAAATCCAAAAGAAGAAACGGCTTACTTTTTGAGTTTAACGGGGAATAAACTTTTGGAAGACAGTTCAAAAAAAGCTGAAAACTTAATAACGGAATTCTTAGACATCGTTAACGGGAATTTCAAATCAAATTGGCGTTTGAATATGATTTCCGGGTATTTGTCCGATAAAGTCGGAGACTCTTCGAGAAGGGACAACTATTTTGATTACGCTTTAAAAGCCGACACTTTGACCGCCATACCTCTCGCTATTGCGAATTATTATATGAGCGAGGAAGAGTATCTAAGCGCTCTGGAAATACTAAAAGAACGCGAACCGAAACATCCGGATAGATATGAATTCCCTTTATATCAAGGATGGATGTATTTAGAGGTTGACAGCTTAAATAAAGCTTCCGGCGCGTTTTTGAAAGCTTTGAGATTGGACTCAAACAACGTAGATGTGTGGTCGCAATTGGGATTGATATACGATAGAATGTCGAAATACGATAGCAGCGATTACGCTTATGAACGAGCTCTCGAAATAAATCCTGAAGACCCGTTGATAAACAATAATTACGCTTATTCTCTCGCGGAAAGAGACACTTGTTTAAAAAAAGCGATGGAAATGATTTCTTTAGCTATTGAGAAAGAACCGGAAAACGCTTCTTATTTAGATACTTACGGTTGGATACACTATAAATTGGGAAATTACGATAAGGCGTTGGAACATATAAAAAAAGCCGTTGAAATCGGAGGAAATAAAGCCGAAGCACTAGAGCATTTGGGTTGTATTTACTTAAAGTTTGAAAATAAAGAAAAAGCCTTGAAAGCTTTCGAGGAATCAGTAGAAATTAATCCCGATAACGAAGCGTTATGGAAAAAAATTAAAAAAATGAAAGAATCACAAAAATAGAGGGATAAGATGTTTGTAATAATAGGAGCGGTTATCGTTTTTGCGTGCTTAATCATCGGTTACACGATGCATCACGGCAATTTGATGACTTTGCTTCAGATTAACGAGTTCATTATTATAGGGGGAGCGGGGGTAGGCTCTTTAATAATTGGAAATTCCTTGCCGGCTTTGAAAAGGATTTTCGCAAAAATGAAGCAAACCTTAAAGGGACCTAACGTAAGCAAAGAGCAATACATTCAGTTAATGCAATTGTTGTATGAGCTATTTCAATTTGCGAAGAAAGAGGGCTTAATAGCGTTGGAGCCTCACGTTGAAAATCCCGAATCCAGCGATATTCTTTCAAAGTATCCAACATTTTTGGAGCATCCCGAAGCGGTTGAGTTTTTCTCGGATACGATGAAAGTAATTCTTAGCGGCGGAGTTCCCGCTCACGATTTGGAGGAGCTAATGGAACTTGACTTGGAAGCGATTCATAAGGAGGATGAGCTTCCTCACGAAGCCATCACAAATTTAGCCGACGCGTTTCCCGGATTAGGTATTGTGGCGGCTGTTTTAGGGGTTATTATTTCGATGCAATCGATTAGCGAAGGTCCAGAAGTGGTAGGTCAAGCGGTAGCCGCCGCTTTAGTGGGAACTTTTTTAGGCGTTCTCTTATGTTACGGATTGGTCGGACCGATTGGGAAAAATATGGAGAATATATTTTATAAAGAGGGCGTTTATCTTCAATGCATTAAAGAAGCTATCTTAGCTTTTGCTAAAGGAACGCCAGCATCAATAGCCGTTGAATACGCTAGAAGAGCGATTGACCCAGAAAACAGACCGTCATTTAGCGAAACCGAAGAGGCGATGAGAGCCACTAGATAATTTTTCTTGACTTTACGTTTCAATTTTTTTATAATTAATTTAAATTATGGCAGACGAAGAAAATAGACAGCAAGAAGGCAAAGAAGAGCCGATTATAATAAAAAAGAAAAAAGGCGGCGGCGGCGGCGGACACCACGGCGGTTCTTGGAAGGTGGCTTACGCCGATTTCGTTACGGCTATGATGGCGCTCTTTATCGTTTTGTGGATATTGGGTCAAAGCGAAGAAATCAAGGAATCAGTCGAACATTATTTTTCTCACACTGAAGAATACAGCATTTTTACCGGAAAACGCGGCAATATTTTGGTTGATTTAGGGCTAAAGCCTTCCCAACTAGGAGAAGGAAAAGGAATTCAAAAAGGAAAGGGTTGGGGCGAAGACAAAGCTGAAGTTGCCGGCAAAGACGATGAAAAACACGAGTTCACTTTTTGGGTCGATTGGGGCGATTCAACTCGCAACAAGTCGAAATTCCAAGCTATGAAGGATAGCGCTCGCGCCGCGAAAAGAGTAGAACGAGCCGCTTCAAAATTGAAAGAAGAATTTAAAGAAATGCTTGCCGAAAGACCTGAGCTGAAAGAAATCATTAGCTCTTTGCGGATTGAAATTACTAAGGAAGGAATGAGGATTGAGCTTATTGAAACCAAAGGGTCCGTCTTTTTCAAAATCGGCAGCGCGGAAATAACTAAAGACGCTAAAGATATTTTGAAGAAACTTTCTAAAGAAATCGGCAAACTTCCTAATCCCGTTGAAATAGAAGGCCATACAGACAGCAGAAAGTATAGTCCCAATTCTTCTTATACAAATTGGGAACTGTCGGCTGACAGGGCGAACGCGACCAGAAAGGCTATGGAGAAATACGGTTTGTGGGAAGGTCAAGTTATTAAGATAACAGGCTACGCCGACAGAAAATTAAGAAAACCGGAAAATCCGTTCGATATTACGAATAGAAGAATAAGCATTTTAGTCAGGAATTTAAAAAGCAAAGCTTTTCTTAGCTCGCAAGAAGACAAAGTTAAAGCTGTTGAAACGTCACAATAAGAGGAATCCCAATGGACGAAAATATAATGATATTGATAGTGGACGACGATTACGAAACATTAGACACACTATCAATGATTTTCGCGAATAAATTTTCAAATTACGAGGTTAATACCGCTCGAGACGGGGAGGAGGCTTTAAATTCCGTTAAACCAGACAAACCTACTATTGTCCTTTCGGATATTTTTATGCCTAAAATGGACGGCTACGAGTTATGCAGAAGATTTAAAGTCAGAAAGGATTTGTCGGAATTATACGTGATTTTGTTTACTGGAGGAGACGAGGGCGAACAGCAAGTTGACGCCTTGGATAGCGGAGCGGACGATTTTATCAGAAAGCCGTTTTCTTCCGAGGTTTTAGTAGCTCGGATTAGAGCGGCTATAAGAATAATAAAATCTCAAATAAAAAGCCATAAAGAAAATTTAAGATTGAAAGAAATGGCAGAGCGCTTGGAAAGCGATTTAGATAATATGAAAAAGCTCGCCGCCCGTTTTATGCATTCTCGCTTGCCTTTCGCCGCTCCAATGATTGAAAAGGTAGCCGACGCTTCCGTAGAAATGGCTAAGAATTTTAACGAAATTAACGAGAAGAAATTAAAGGATATTGAGTTTGCGGCATCGCTTTGTTACGCCGGTAGGATGTTCCTTCCGGACGATTTGCTCAAAATTCCCGTTATGAGTTCCGGCATCGTAGTAAACGAGATAATGAAAACCGTTCCCGTTTCCGCTAAAGATATTTTGTCGTCGGTGGATAGGCTTCAAAACGCCGCGATAATACTTTATCATTTGTATGAAAATTACGACGGAACGGGCTGTCCCGACCAATTACAAGCTTGGCAAATCCCAATCGGCTCTAGGATAATTCGCTCGGCTTTGGATTTCTTTGAATTTATATACATACAAGGAATGAGTCAGAAAGAAGCGTTTGAGAGGATAGCCAACGAAAGAAAGCGCTTATACGACCATAGAGCCGTAGCGTATTTAGAACAATATATTGCCGCTAAACCAATTGACAAAGGCGAATTGCAAGAGCGGCTGGTAAAGGTTTACGAGTTAGAAGTTGGGATGACTCTCGCCAGGGATATTACGACTCGTTCAGGGTTTAAGCTAGTTGGAGACGGAAAAGAAATAACTGAAAGCGTTTTGAAGAAAATCATTTCTCACAATTCAGTGGACCCTATTTTAGGGGATATAGTCGTAAAAATTCAAAGATAAGATTTAGTTAAATGTTTTGCGCTTAAATCCTTTATAGTCTTTTAAAAAAAACTCCGCAAATAATTTGAAAATAAGCTATTAGTAGAAAGCGAGGCTAATATCATACGCCCCCCTTCGTAAGTTTCTTTGGAAGGAGGGAAAGGAGTAGAAAATGAAGAAGAAAAAGTTTGCAGTGGGCCCGGAGGGACTTGAACCCCCGACCTGCGGATTATGAGTCCGATGCTCTAACCAACTGAGCTACAGGCCCAAAAAATTGTCTTTCAGAGCTTACAAATATAAGGTATTTCTATTTTTTTCCCAAATACTTTTAGTAATTAAATAAGCCTAAAAACACGCCGAATTGTAGATAGAAACCGCTTGCGCTTAATCCGTCGGGAACTTTTTTAACTTCCGTTAACTCGTTGCGTGTCCATTCTTTATTGAAATAAATGTCGCCCATATTAACAAGTTTATAGCCGACGCTAGCTCTGAATAGCGATACTAAATTCGGCGAGTATTCTAAGTTTAAAGCCGGAGACGCGAACCAAAACGACGATTCGATTTTATTATAAAAGGAAATAGAGTCGGAACCGTTTGAAAAATCGTTCCAACTGGAGTTTTTTGCGGCTTGAAAATATTTTACGTCCATTCCGCCTCTGCCAATCGTTAAGGACGGTAGAATAGCAAATTTGAAGTTGTCAAAAGGAATAAAAGCGTAATCAAATGCGAAGCCAGTCGAATGTGTACGAACTTCGAAGTCTCTTTCCACTTTAATTCCAGCGATTTCCCCACTAATTGGCGCTTCGTCGATTGTTTTAGAGCCGCTTAAGCCTATGACGCCGAATCTAAGTTTAGGGATGACTCCCACCGTTATCAATCCCTCCGCGCCAAATTGATATAGGAACCCGTCAAATTGCTTATTGAAGCCCATATCGCTTAACGGCAAATCGTTAAGCGGGTCGTAGTTGAACTTTAGCATATTGAGGATAGGTCCGCCACCTATAATGAAATACGTTTTAGATTTTTCCTGGAAATTGGGCGATTCTTCGAACCCCGAGCCTTCGAAAGCGTCTTCTTGAGCGATTGAATTGCAAGTAATAAATGCGGTTAGCAGAAAAGCGAGCGATATTAATTTTAGTAGTTTCATTAGTTCTCCGCTAAAAATTATCATTTTACAAAGATATAATATAATAACAAATTCCGTCAATATCGAAAAGTCTTTTACGTTTTATCAGGATAATTCGTAAATAATATTTAGATTTGACTTTTGTTTTAATGATATAAAGAGGAAAATAAATGAAGATAACATTTCCGGACGGAAACGTAAAGGAATATCCCAAGGGGACGACAGGATACGAAATAGCGGAATCTATTTCAAAAGGATTAGTCAGAGAGGCTTTAGGGGTATTCGTCAACGGTAGAAAATATGATTTATCGACTCCTATACACGAAGACGGGGAAATAAAAATCGTAACATTTAAAGACCCCGAGGGAAAAGAGATATATTGGCATTCTTCCGCGCATTTAATGGCTGAAGCTATTCAGAAGTTGTATCCCGGAGTAAAATTCGGAGTTGGACCCGCTATTGAGAACGGTTTTTATTACGACGTTGATTTGCCGGAGGGTCAAACTATAACAAACGAAGATTTGCCAAAAATTGAAGAAAAGATGCGGGAACTTTCTAAAGAGAAATCCGGTTATAAAAGAATGGAGCTTTCTTGGCAGGAAGCTGTAGAACATTACAAGGAAGTGGGCGACGAGTATAAGTTGGAACTTCTCGAGGATTTGAAAGGCGAGCAAATAAGTTTTTATAAGCAAGGCGATTTTATAGACTTATGCAGAGGAACGCACGTTCCCGATACCGGAGCTATTAAGCGTTTCAAGCTGTTGAGCGTTGCGGGAGCTTACTGGAGAGGCGACTATAGAAACAAGATGATGACGAGAATTTACGGCGTTTCTTTTCCTAAGAAAAAAGATTTGGAAAAGCATCTGGAAATGCTGGAGGAAGCAAAAAAACGCGATCACAGAAAGCTAGGCAAGGAATTGGAGTTGTTTTCAATAACTCCTGAAGCTGGAATAGGTTTGCCGTTGTGGCTTCCCAAAGGAACTATTATTAGGAGAAAAATCGAGGACTTTTTAAGAAAAGAACACGTTGAACGCGGTTATGTCGAAGTAACTACGCCGCACATAGGCAATTTGGATTTGTTCAAAACTTCAGGGCATTATCCGTATTATAAAGATTCCCAATTTCCTCCATTAAAAATTGAGGACGACGAATTCTTGATGAAGCCGATGAATTGCCCGCATCATCACCAAATATATTTGAACAAACCGAGAAGTTACAGGGACTTGCCGCTTAGGATATTTGAATTTGGCACGGTTTACAGATACGAGCAATCCGGCGAGCTTAACGGATTAGTTCGAGCCCGCGGTTTCACCCAAGACGACGCTCATATATACTGCACAGTCGAGCAACTCAAGGACGAAGTAAAAGGCGTTGTGCGTTTCATTCAAAGGTTGTTCGAGGTGTTTAACTTGGAATACAACGCCGAGCTATCGTTCAGAGACGAAGACGAGTCGAAGTACGGCGGCGAGATGGAGCTATGGGACAGAGCGCAAAAAGAGATAAAAGAAGCGTCAGACGAAATGGATTTGGATTATAAGATTGAGGAAGGCGAAGCGGCGTTTTACGGTCCGAAAATCGACTTTATTATTAAAGACGCGTTGGGGAGAAAATGGCAGCTCGGAACGGTGCAAGTTGATTACGTAATGCCCGAACGGTTTAATTTAGAATATATAGGCGCCGACAACGAACCGCATAGACCTGTTATTATCCACAGGGCGCCCTTAGGTTCTTTCGAAAGATTCATTTCTATATTGATTGAGCATTACGCCGGCAACTTTCCGTTTTGGCTTTCGCCCGTTCAAGTCAGCGTTATGCCGATAGGCGGAGCGCATCAAGATTACGCTAAGGAAATAGCCGACAAATTAGAGTCTGAAGGCTTTAGAGTCAATTTGGATTTACGCAACGAAAAAGTTAACAAAAAAATTGCCGAGTCCGAAACTCAAAAAATCCCTTACGCCTTGATTGTCGGCAACAGAGAAATGGAGAACAAAACAGTTTCGGTAAGAAAACACGGCGAAGGCGACCAAGGAGAGAAAAATCTCGACGATATGATTGAATTGTTTAAATCGTTAGATATCCCGGGCGAATAGTAGGAAAACTACCATTCTTGCTTGTGTTTGATTTTGTGAAGTTTTAGCTTTATTTTATTGAAATTAAAACGACTTGCTCGTCGAGAAAATCTGCTCATTTTATATTTCGCTTCGATTTTGGCTTTAGAAATATTTCTTATTATGGGATTGTCGGAGAATATCGGCGATTTATAAGCTGTCGGCTCTATATCGTTGGAAAGTATATAGTCTAATTGATTGAGTATGTTTTCTTTTTTAACGAATTCGTTTGGTTCGTTATTATAAAAATAAGGCTGTCTTAGATAGTCTAAATATAAATCGTCGTTTCGGTCTATTTCAATAATTCTTTCGATTAACGCTTCATCGGAGCCGTAATCGTAATAGTTCAAAAAGCTCTTTGGATTAAAGTCCAAATCTACTTTTGGATTGCCCCAATAAATTGGCAAACTATCGACTTTCATAGCCTCGAAAATCTTTTCCGACGTATAATAGTTCCGTTCTTCGTTTTCGAACGCTATCGTAAATTTATAAGGTTTAAGAAATTCCCATTTATCTTCTACTGTCATTCCGATATTTCGCCCGATATTGTTCATATACCTGCCCGCAGAATCTACTTTTTTGTATTTGTTCAGCTTTTTGAAAAAGTCGTTTCTCTTTTTGCAGTTTGGATTTGAATATACAAAATTGCAGAACTTAGTTTTAGTTTTGAGAATATCTTCCGGCGACGGTCTGTCGGTCAGTTCTTCCATATCGCCGTATTGATAATATTGAGGGAGGCGATAGAGCCGGGGATTGTTTCGCGGCATATCGAAACAAAAAGCGTAATCGCAAACGTTGAAATCCGGACGGATGTTCTCGCCGGTGAAAAATATTCTCACGCATTTGAAATAATTAAACTTAGTTCCAAAAACCGAAAAGAAAAGATAATCGGGATTATCGGGCGTTATTTCGACGTCGTAGCGTTCCTTTAACAAATTGTAGAATATATTGTTTTTCGGCTCGAAGTTGGGCCAAAAGTCCGTAAAGTATATCTTTATTTGTTTCTTTCCGTTCATTTCAATTCATTCCCGTTTTTTGTAACCGCGAAATATCTCTTGAGTTTTCTATATCTTAAACGCTACGTTAAACAAACGCCTACAAAAATAATCAGTAATCTTCATAAAAAAAATTGTCTTGGCTTTCAAGTTTCTATAGAAATAGTCGATAAAAAAAGTAGAAATTTTATATAAAAAACGCGAAATTATTATGAAAAGCGTTGTAGTTTCAATTTGTTTTTTAGCGTTTTGCTCAGTGTCGGCGTTTAGTCAAGCGTCAATGATTAACCTTCGCGGAGGCGTGAATACCGAGCGAGACGAGTTCCTGCCGCGCGTATATAAAAACGATTTGTTTTTCCGTAGAGCTTTACCCGGATTCAACGAGGGATACGAGGTATATTCCACAAAATTTACAGAGTTAGAAAAAGAGTCAACAAATCCTAAGTTATTAAAAACTGAAAAGAAAGTCAACGGCGATATTAATTTATCAGATTTCTTATCCTATAATGATTTGCCGGAATATAGTTATAAGTACGTGTACTCCGGAAAGGGTTTTATTAATAAGCCCAAGGACGTTCATAAGGCTATTAATTCGGAATATAACGAGTTGCATCCGGCTGTTTCGCCGGACGGAGCTTTCATAGTTTTCGCTTCGGACAGACCGGGAGGCATTGATAACGCCGAAGGCGGAGCGAATACCGATTTGTATATTATTTTTAGAAGGGAAGACGGCTCTTGGACTCAAGCGCAAAATCTCGGCGCGCCGATTAACACTAAGTTCAACGAAATAGCGCCGTTTATCGGCGAAGAAGGCGACCTTTATTATTCGTCCGCCGGTTTCTCTAAAGCGTCCACGTCCAGCGCTGAAAATTTAAATTACGATATTATTAGGGCAAAGGTCGCTAATTCATCGGGCGAGTGGTCGTCTCCGAAGCCGTTGGCGTCGCCGATTAATACGAAGTTCAACGAGATTGGATACGTAAAAATAAACGGGACGGTCATAGTTTCGTCTAACAGGCGCCCGGGAAGAACTAAGAAGTCGTTCGGAGGCTATGATTTGTGGGGCGGCGTTGGATATTCTTTCGGCGATTTAGGAAAAGCGGAAAGGGATTTTGATATTTCTAAATCGGCTTCGATTACTAAATGATAATTTTTAAAATTTTATATTTTTATGGAATTTTAAGCGTAAAATTTTGGAGTTTTGTTGAAATAATTAAGAAATAATTGATATTTTTATAGTGTTTTCATAGGCAATTTAAAAAACAGTAAATCAAGAAATGAATTAAATATAGGATGCAGGAGGATTTATGAAACGGATAATCATAGTTTTTACTATTTTTATATTTAGCGCTTCTATGGCAAGCTATTCTCAAGAGACTCCCAGTTCATTGCCAGTTCCCAAAAGAAGCGTTAAATCTTCAATGAACGATTTGGATTTGGGCAGGAGATATTTGAAGTTAGCCAATACCTATAGAGAAACGGAAAATTTCAAAGGCGCTAAATACTATCTACTTAAAGCTTATAAATTTATCAATAAATCGGGGAACAGGTATTGGAAAGCGGCTTTGCTTGAATCTATAGGTTACTATTACAAAGACAGGGGCAAATGCGAGAAAGCTTGCTCTTATTTCAGTATGTCGAAAATCATATACGACGAGATTATCGACCAGTATTTCGGAAGCGATTACGCCATTGAAGCCGCTTTAAAAGCGTGCAATTGTGAATTTCCTTCTGAGCCTTTGGATTTTGATAAAGAAGATTTATCTCTTTCAATGAAGGAGTCCGTTTCTTACAAAACTAATCTTATAGATAAATTGCCTACCGACGATATCTTCGACTTTCTGATGATGAAAGAAATGGGGTTTTTTGATTCCCAAGATATTGAAGAAGGCATAGTTAAATATTATTTGATGAAGAAAATCATCGAAGGAGAAAAATAGGGCGATACAAAAATCTATAAATATTTGGTTGGCGCCTTGGCTCGCTAATTCAGTTTATTTTTTTATTATTCCCCATCGAGCGCCAAATAATCTTCCATTCGCCTCTTGTTTTCTTGAAGTTAAGGATTTCCGTTCCTTTTTCTTTGACTAGCTCGCCGTCAATCTCGTATTTTATTTCGTATTCCTGATGAGCTACGGCGAAATCGTCCCAAACCCAAACTTTTTCGCTTTCCGAACGGAAATATATTGTATTCGCCGTTTTGTGAAATTGTTTGTACGTTTCGACGCAATCAGGCTTTCCTTCGATATCTTGCGAGAAATCGGGGATTACGAAAATTACTTCTTCGTCCAGCAATTCTCCAATACGTTCAAAATCGCCGCTCATCCAAGATTCGTTTAGCTCTTCTATTAGTTTTTGAATTTCTTGTTTATCTTTCATTGTATTTTGTTATTCTATATTTTGGTTTTGGAAATTCGTTTAAAATTCGAAGTGAACTCCGATACTCGGCAAAATTCCTATAGACTTTGAGTATTCGACGCTTTGAGTTCTTTGGTTCCAAGTTACTCTTGAGACGTTTTCTTGACCGTAAAGGTTTTGAATATCCAGATAAGTAACTAACGCGGTGTTTTCAAAGTTCCATCTTTTGTCGAGTCTTAGGTCGAGTGCGTGAAAGGCGGGAAGGCGTTCGCCATCGTTGTATCTAGAGAAATCTTTAGTTCCGTTCGGTAGATAGGGGGTTGTGGGCAAGCCCGTAGAGGCTCTGAACTTGGCGGAGATTTCCCACTCCGAGGTAATTACGTAACCGACTGCAATGTTGAATATTAATCTCGAATCGAAAGAGCCGGTTCTTTCGACGTCGTCGAGCGATTCAAACTTTGTTTCGCTTAAGGTCAAGCTGGTCAATCCATAAATTGGTATTTCGCTCAATTTTTTCTGAATAAAAAGTTCCAAGCCTCTGGAAAAACCGTTTGCCTCGAACAGCAATGGTTCTAAACCAAACGGTATATCGGAGGAAACGTCGGTGAATCCGGCGGGCGATAATACCGCTTGCGGTCTGTAAACTCTCCCCGGATATTGAGAATACCATTTGTAGTATCCTTCCACTCGAACTTGCAAATCGGTTCTCGGTCTTTGTTCGTAGCTTAATACAACTTGGTCGGCTTGCATCGCTTTAAAATCCTCTTCGTCAGTTCCGCCGACAACCCATACGTAAGAAGGGGATTGGTAATATCTGCCCGCGCTCGCCGATATTGAAGAAATATCATTGATAATGTAAGTGTAAGAAGCGCGAGGGGCGAAATGAAATTTCTTATTAAGAAAGTTGTAGTAGGTCATTCTACCGCCTAAAGCGATTTGATGGCGCTGCAGATTGGCTGTTACGCTCGCGTATGTCGAGTTCGTCCAAACGTTGAAATCTTCGTCAACTTCCAGCTCTTGAGGTTGTCCGTTCTGGTCGGTTCTTAAAAAGCCCGGAATATAAACGTCGTATTTCATTTGCGAACCGTATTTCGTCTGATTGCCGAAGACAAGGTTAAATTTTTTGCTTAATTGAACGTCGAAGTCTGATTTAAAACAAACGCCGCCTTCTTCGGAGACGTTCTTGAATATTTGGTTCAAGTTGGAATCCTTTTGGGACGTGTTGTAATTCGTGTAGTTTCTACCCAAAGTAAAGCGAGCGAAGCCGTCTTCGAAAAGCGTTTGCCAAGTGAAGCCGGAAAAATATTGATTTTGAAGCGGAGTAACGACCCGACTGTTCTCGTATTTATCGTCCGAAGTTTTGTTGTTTAGCGTTACTTCGTCGATAGCTCCTATCGCTATAAAAGAAAGAGAATTGTTTTTGTCTAGTTGATATTCCGCTTTGCCTTGGAAGTCCCAATATTCGGGTATGAAAGAGAATCCCGCGGCTTTGAAAATTAAGTCCAAGTAACTTCTGCGAACGCTTACAAAGAACGAACCGGATTCATCGATAGGTCCTTCGAAGTTAGCTCCGAATCCCGTGGCGGAAAGATTTATTTTGCCGCCGTATTCTTCGCGGTTTCCGCTTCTTAGTTTTATATTAGTTATTGACGAAAGCTTATTTCCGAATTTCGCTCCGAAGCCTCCCGACGAAAAATCTACTTTATCGACGAAGTCGATGTTAATTATAGACAATGGACCGCCCGTAGCTCCTTGCGAGCCAAAATGATTGATGTTCGGTATTTCTATGTTATCGACAATGAAAAGGTTTTCGAATGGCGCGCCGCCTCTGACAATCAAATCGTTTCTTCCGGCTGAAGTAACCGCGACGCCGGGAAGCAAAGCCGTGGCTCTGACGACGTCTTCTTGGACCCCGGGCGCTCTTTTAACGTCTTCGGCGCTTAATCGGGAAGAACTAGTAGCCATTTCGGCGTTTTTAATAAAATAGCTTGATTTAACCTCGGCTCCTTCTAATTGAATCGACGTTTGCTGTAATTCGACGTTTACCGTTTTGGGTACGCCCGAAGTTATAACCACGTCGCTTTGAGTATAGCTTTTGTAACCCACAGTCGTAAATTGTAGCGAATATATAGCCGGTTTTATGTTGTCAATAGAGAATCTGCCGTTCGAATTTGTGTAAGCTCCCTTTTTCGTTCCGACTATTCTAACGGTAACGCTCGGCAATGGTTTTAATGTGTTTTTGTCCAAGACTTTGCCCATTACCTTTCCCATTCCTCTGTCTTTAGCGACAGAGCTATGGAAAATAACTGCAAATAATAGAATTATTAATAGAACAAATGTTTTTTTCATAACTAATAATGTAATTTGAAAAAGTTAGCTAAAATATTACATTACGTTATAGCAATATGAATATTGTTAAAAGGATTTCTCGTTTTGCGATTTTTTGTAAGTAGGCTTGCTAAGTATATGGTAAGTTACCGCTACCGCGACGACTAGAACAAGAATATCGACTGCTAAAAAAGGAATAAAGAAAATAACCGACGTTACGATAGTAAACCAAAGCGTCGAAACTGATAAGATTTTTGTTTTTAGCGGAATTCCGAGTCCTTCTCTGTATCTTTTTATGTATTCGCCGAAGTATTTGTTAATTAAAAGCCAATGATATAATCTATCCGAACTTTTCGCCCAAAGGTAAGCCGTAAGCAATAGGAAAGGGGTGGTGGGCAAGACGGGAAGAAAAATCCCGACGACTCCCAGTCCGAGAAATATAGCGCCGAGAATGATAAAAACAATTTTTTTTAGATTTAGCTTTTTTTTATTTTCTATTTTTGACATCATATATAGCAATATTCTTCAAGGCGCGAAAATAATAAAAAAAGTCATTCCGAGCGTAACGCCCGAAATGACTTCTTTATCTATAAAAAACGCTTAACGGTTATTATTTGAGTATTCTGACCTGCTCGACTTCTTTATGTCCAGCGCCTTGTATTATTAAATAATAAGCTCCCGAAGCTACGTCGCTAATATCTAATTCAGTTACGTTTGTACCGTTAATAGGATTTATTGTTTTAGTAGCGACAACTTCGCCGTAAGCGTTAATTAATTGGATTTGAGTTTCTATTTCGTTTCCGAGAAACTCTATATTCAATACGTCGGTCGATGGATTAGGATATACTTTAACGTTATTTTCAATCCCAATAGGCTCGCCGACCGACATCGTTTTTTCTTCTAATACTATCTCGCCGTAATCTCTGGTTTCTTTTTCAGTTACGTTAACGGCGCTTTCGTGTTTTTCATAGCCCACTTTTTCGACGACCAAAGTATATTCGCCCGCGGCTATGTTTTGAATTGCAAAAGAGCCGTCCGCCGCGGTTTGTTTGTATTTGCAGACTTTGCCGTTTTGATTTTTCAAGTAAACCGTAGCGCTGGAGGCGTTCTCAGTATTCATAGAGCTGCGCTCGCGCTTTTTTACTCTTCCGTTTAATTCGCAAAGCCCGAAGTTCTCTTCTACGGCTTCTAACTTAATTGCAATGCTAACGTTCTCGTTTTCTTCGACTTCCACTTTGGTCGCTTCGTTCCAATCCATCGTCGCGAAGTCGCTCTCTTTATAAAATCCGGGCATATATTCCATTCTAGCCGGAAGAGCGAAAATAATATATTCGCCGGGCGTTAATCCGCTGAGCCTGAATTCGCCTTCGTTGTTTGCGAATTTCATATTGTTATACATCTTTTCGTAATCTTTAGAACTAGTCAAATTATAAGCTCTTAAGAGAACGTTTCCAATCGGTTCGCCGTCGGAGTTTTCAACTACGCCTGATATCGACGAATTCCTTTCTTGCGGCTGGTCGAAAACGAAGTCGATGCCGCTTAAGTCGGAATCAAGTTCGATTATATCCGCTTCTTCGGGCGTTCTCGCTTGGTCGTAGAATATTATTTCCATTCCGTATCTGTCTTGCTGCGGATAATGCGCGGAAGCGATATAATTAAATATCTCCGGCAGTTCTAATTCGTAATTCCCGTCTTCGTCGGTTTTCGTTCTAAATTCTCTTTGTCCGTAGCGATTTTGTTCGTCCTCGCTAAAGCCTTGGAAAGACACCGTGGCTCCCGCAATCGGGTCGCCGTTTTCCCAAGAAACGTTGCCGCTGACCGTGTATTCTTCGTAGTCGGGCGATTCTATTACGAAGTTAATATCGTCTCTATCGCCGGTCAATTCGATTTCGTCGGCTTCTTCCTTGTCGTATGTTTGCTCGTAATACAGCGGTTGAAGCATATTTTGATTCATTACGTAAGCGTAATATTTGAAAACGTCCGGCAGTTCTGTCGAGTATTTTCCTTCTTCGTCAGTTTTAACGCCGTGTATCATTTC
>CAZDXB010000001.1:84703-266123 GCA_964509335.1 uncultured Hyphomicrobiales bacterium
TCTGAAATCGGAATAAAGTGAACCATAGCGCCGCTGACCGGTTCGCCCTCGTCGTTTTCAACCTTCCCCGAAACTGTGTATCTTTGAACTTTCATTTCTTCTGTAAACGTAAAATCGATATTTTCCAAATCTTCGCTTAATTCTAATACTTCCGCTTCGTCTCGAACGGTCGTTTGGTTATAATAAAGCGTTTTCCATTGCGTTTCTCCATTGTTCATTATTCTAGCCATAGCTATATAAGAAAATTTGTCGGGAAGTTGTATGTTATATTCTCCGTCCTCGTTGGTGAAAGTAGATTTAAACGGCGATATATGTTCCTCTCCGTATTTGTAGAATGTTATATGCGTTCTGCCGATTGGCTCGCCGCTTTCGCCCATAGTTACTTTACCCGATACGTTGTATAAATTGTAATCGTTTTCGTCGCTCAAAGTAATCTTTGGATTCCAGGGCTTTCCGCATTCTATTGCAATTAAAGTAGCGCTTTCGGGACCTTCGGCGTTTTCGTACCAATATTGTAATCCGTATTGACCTTGAATCAACAGATAATACGAGCCTTTGTCAACTTCTAATGAAAACTTTCCGTCTTCAATATACGTATGATAAACGTTTTTTTGCTCGCCTTCTTGTCTTTCATAGTCTTCCGGCAAAATTGTTACGTGTCCTTGCTTTAAGTCCTTTCCATTTTCGAAACTGACTACGCCCCTGATGGTCGCTGGGTTTTCGCAAGAAAAAACCTGTAATTGGAAATTCTGAAAGCCTTTGACTTTAGAATCGTTTTTTAGTTGCGCTTGGATATGAATATTATATTGACCTTTTTCTTCCGGAGTCCAAGCGATTAATCCTGTTTCTTCGTTTATTTCCATTCCATCCGGCGCTCTGGTCAAAGAGTAAACAATTTCAGCGTCTTCGTCGTTCGGGTCTTCCGCAGTCGCCTGATATTCGTATGCTTTACCGACGTATCCTTTGGTTTCAGGTTCTGAAGTGAATCTCAGTCGCGGTTTATTGCCGTTATTGTCGCCAATTCTAAGTAAAGTCGTTTTAGACTGGAATGTTTCTTCGCCGACGGCGGTTTTCATATATAATGTATATACGCCCTCTCCCAAATCGGTTTTCACTAAGGCTCTATACATACCAATATTTTGTCGTCCGTTTTCGTTATATTCCCAATCGTCTTCGCCGAGTTCGGTTAAAAGTTCGAATTCCGCCTCGGCCACGTCGGAATAAGTTCCTTCCGCGTACCAGACTTCAAAAATGTCCTGTTCGCCGTATTCCAATGAGAAAGTCCAATTCAAATCGATTGCCTCGTCCATAGGCGAATATCTGGCGTAAACTTGAAACTCTGTTTTTTGAGTTTGAGCGTCGGCTCTTTCAGCCGTAAATCCTAGCAAAATAGCGGCTAATATGGTTATTACCGCCGATAAACTCAGTTTGCTATTGCGTATCATAAATCCTCCAATAATTAAATTAACAAATAACTTATATGTTTATGGGACCTCGCTTCGTATTTATAGGCAACTACACTTCAATTTTAAAAACGGGACAAACATTTTAATTTTTTTTGGTATTATTTGAAAAATATTTTGGAACGTTTTTTATTATAATGTGTATATCTGGTTGAGTTAAATTAGAAAGCGTAATGAAAAAGGATTACACGAAATATACGGACAAGGAACTGGTCGAGTTAAGCGAGAAGGGCAAGAAAGAATTTGACTTTGCTTTCAAGATAGCTTATACGAAATACGCGCCGCGAGTTCACGCTTATTGTATGAAAGTGTTGAACAACCGAGAAGACGCGGAAGACGTTTTTCAAGAAACGTTCGTAAAATTTTACGAAAGATTTGAGAAAAAGAAGCGCGGTTCGTCGATACAAGGATTTCTAATAACGATCGCGAGGAATTTGTGCTTGAATTACAAAAGAGATAAGAAAACGAAAGTGGAATTCGAGGATTTTAGACATTATGTTGACGGAGATAAGGCTTACGACCAAAAAGAGAATTTAAAACTGATAAGAGCGGCGATTGAGCTTTTGGAATTTGAATATCGAGAGCCGTTAATATTGAAACTATACGACGGATTGAAATACGAAGAAATAGCCGAGATTTGCGAAATATCGGTTGAAAACGCGAGAAAGAGAGTTTTTAGAGCTAAGCAAAAAATTAGGAAGATTTTAGAGCCGAACTTTAAAGAATATTACGAAAGAAACTAATAATATAAATATGGTATGATTATGAAATATTCAGAATTAATAAACAGCTTCGTCGAGGGAGAAATATCCCCGGAAAAGGAACAAGAGCTTTTCTACGCTCTGTCTAACAACGAGTCGTTGCGAAGCGAGCTGAAGCAATTTATAGATATAGAGCGGACTCCTAAGTACGACGTCGAGTCGTTTGCTCCGACGCCGGAATCTACCGCGAGCGTATTTAGTAGAGTCGGCATTAAAGATTTCTCCTTGAAGCCTCCAAAAACGACTATCGGCGGTTTCTCAATAAAGTCTTTTTGGTCGAAATACGCGCAAGGCGTCGTCGGCGCTTTGGGAGCCGGCGTTATAACCGCCGTAATAATGTTCTTCGCTATGAACGACGACGCCTCGCAAACGCAAGTTAGCCAAGGGGTAGCCGAAAAGACGAAAATTGAGAGAAAAGCGCAAAAGACAAGTAAGGAAACAAGCGTTAAGGAAGTTCCGACAGTTAGTTCATTCGAAAAAACCGCTTCAGCTGAAGAAAAAAGAACAAGCAACAGCGAGGAACGAGTTCTAGCCGCTTCTGAGGAGGAAGAAAAAACGGAAAATAACGTTGCAAAGGAGATTAACGAAGACTTAGATTTAGCGGCGGTGAAAGAAACGGAAATAGCGAGAAATAATTTAAGGATTATTCCGGTAAACGTCGGCGGAAGGCAATTTAATAATAATATAGTTACGTCTCCGACGCTAACTAGTTATTCTTCGGAAAGTATTGATTTGGGTAAAATTGGAATATCTTTAGAAGTAGCGGGGACTGAATTTAAAGATTTGCCGCAAGCTACTCTGCCGCATTCGTCGGAACCGCTATTCGAAAACAATTACATAGCTTTGATATACAAAGTAAACGACAAGTTTTATCTTGGAGCGGATTTGAGGAGAGAATTCTTCTTCCAAAATTACACCGGTTCCGACGGGGAAGGAAAATACAGAATCGAACAAAACACGCATTACGATAGTTACGGTTTATTCGGAAGATACAAGTTTTTCAGATATAAGAACGCGGCGGCTTTCGGTCAATTATCGCTCGGCGGCAACGTTTCCGGTCCTTACGCTAGATTGGCTCTCGGAACGGAGATTTCGCCCAGCGTAGATTATAGCTTTACTTTGGGAGTAGAAGGCAGCGTTCTTTCTTTCGAACATCAGAACAATAGATCCTATACGGGTAAGATTGGTTTCATTTACGGATTTTTGTTCAATTTATAATCAATAAGGTTAGTTAAGATGAAAAAGATATTAATAATACTGGCGATAATCATAGCGCAAATACTCGGATACGGCTGCAAAGACCCGGTAAGTCTGGACGACAAACACCTGAAAACTTACGTTGACGAAGAGGGCGGTTCGGGAGAAGACAGCGCCTCGACAAAATTTGATATACGAGACGTAAGATGGGATTTTAGCGAAGGATTCGTTAAAGTAAGCGAGTACGGATTTACCGAGTGGGGAGCATACGCTAATATTGCTAGCGAAGTTGTTAAAATGGACACATCGGACGGAAAGAAAAGATTGTGGATTGATATGACGGTCGAAAACGACTTGCCGGAAGAAGTCAACGCCAATAGAAGCGATTTTGTTAGTTCCTTTAGAATAAAAGCCGATTCGCTAAAAATCGGAAGTGTATATATGCCCGGTTCCGGCAATAACCAAAACCCGGTTTTGAAGGCTGAATTATACGTTAAAGACGTTAACGCCGACAAAGTGTATTACCACGATAACGAAGATTTCAACTTGTTTTTCGAGACAAAAGAATCCAGAGAAGGTTTTATCGCCGGATATATACTTATCAATTTGAATAGGAAACTCGACTACGAAACTAAGCAGTTTCAAGCGATTTTTGAATTTGAATATTAAAATTAGGGACCTTATCGCTCGTCTTTTGGCGAGCGGTATTTTCGCGAGCCGTCCTTTAGCGAGGGCGGCTTTTTTATTTTATTTATTCGATAATTTTGATAAAAAGCTAAAAACATATATATTTGAGTTTCGTAATTTTTACAAAACAAAAAATAGAAGGAATATATGGCGCATCATAAGTCGGCGAAAAAGAGAGTAAGGCAATCCAAAAGAAGAAGATTGCACAACAAGCAGTATAAACAAAATATGAAGAAGGCTATTAAAGCCGTAGAAGAGGCGAAAACCTACGACGAAGCGACTGAGAAGTTTCGCGACGCTCAAAGGATATTGGACAAAGTTTCGACTCGCGGCGTAATTCACAGAAACAAAGCCGCCAACAAAAAATCTAAATTGTCGAAGCTCGTCAATTCGTTAAAGGATAGAGAAAATTAAGTTTAGCGCCTGTAGCTCAATTGGATAGAGCGTCTGACTACGGATCAGAAGGTTGGGAGTTCGACTCTCTCCAGGCGTACTCGGAGCCTCTGATTTATTAAAAGCGTTTTGATTCTATTCTGTACTTTATTCTATTTATATATTTACTAAAATAAGCGAACGCGTAGATTTGTTTTGGCGAAAAAGCCATATTCGATTCTGCGGTTTTGCGGGTTTTTATATATTGTTTTAGTTTGAATTTGCAGTGCCGGAACAAAAATCAACAAAATGAACAAATAGACCGTAGTATTAAACGACGGGAAACGGCTTTCCGCCACTCCCGATTAAGAATCGGGAAGCGTTCTAACCAACGTTATGATGGGATTAAAAAGGAATGGTACCGGAGGAGGGATTCGAACCCCCGACACACGGATTATGATTCCGTTGCTCTAACCAACTGAGCTACTCCGGCAGAAAAACAAAACACAAAAATAAAAAATATTATGAAGATTCTAAAGTTCTTTTTATTTCGTCGCGCAAATCGGCGGCTTTTTCGTAGTTTTCTTCGTTGATAGCCTTATCTAATAGCATTTGTAAACGTTCGATTTTCGATTTTGGTTTTTGTTGAGTCTCCTCTGTCGCTTCTTGTTCTTGTTTGTCGAAAGAAATTTGGTCGTCTTTTTCCGCTGTTTCTTCGTCGCTTTGCGGCAGTATTCCAGTTTCGTCTAAAACTTCGTTATCGACAAAAATGGGCGCGCCGGCTCTAACGGCTATAGCGATAGCGTCGCTAGGTCTGGCGTCTATTTCTATATCGGTGTCTTCAAAGATAAGCTTAGCGTAGAAAGTGCCTTCTTTCAAATCGTTAATATAAATTTCGTTTAAAAAACCGCCGAAAGAATCAATAACCGATTTCAACAAGTCGTGGGTCATCGGTCGCGGCGGCGTTACGCCTTCCATTTCCAAGGCTATAGCTTGAGCTTCAAACGCTCCTATTATAATAGGCAATCTTCTGTTGCCTTCTAATTCTTTCAATATTAAGGCGTAAGCGTTATTGCTTGCCGGACTCGCGGAGAGTCCCAGCACCGACACTTGAATTTTTTCCATTTGCTATATCAACGTTTTGTTACAAATTTTTTAACTACAAAAAAGACTTATAGCAATATCATTTATTGCATTCGCGCCTCTAAAAATAATATTAGAGGCGCGATTTATAAGAATTTAAACGTTTTTAAAAACAGACTGCGATTATCAGTCGGAGGCTTTTATTTTTTCCGTTAATTTTGGAACGACTTCAAATAAGTCGCCGACAATCCCGTAATCGCATACGTTGAATATCGGAGCGTCTTTGTCCTTGTTAATAGCTACAATAATCTTTGAGCTGGACATACCGGCTAAATGTTGAATTGCGCCCGAAATGCCGCAAGCTAAGTATAAATTCGGCGAAACAGTTTTGCCTGTTTGTCCGACTTGCTCCGAATGCGGTCTCCAGCCGGCGTCCACTACGGCTCTAGAAGCCCCCACAGCCGCCTCTAACGCGTCGGCTAAATCTTCTATTAAATTGAAGTTTTCAGGTCCTTTTACGCCTCTGCCGCCGGATACTATTTTGTCGGCTTCCAAAACGTCCAATTTACCCTCGGTTTTCGAAACCTCGGTTACGACTACTTTTCTGCCGTCTTCGCTCAACTCCGGAGCAAAATCTTCCACCGATACTTCTTTGGGCGAATCTAACTTCTCCGGCGTAAATACGTTTGGTCTGAGAGAAAATACCTGAACGTCTTTGTCGATTTTCGTTTTTATTTGCGCTTTACCGGCGTAAACCGGTTTTAAGGCTACAATATTTCCGTCGGCAAATTCTAAATCGACGCAATCCGCGATATAACCGCCGCCGAGCTTGACAGCTACTCTGGGAGACGTCTCTATTCCGGTAGAGTTGGCGGAGAAGAAGACGACGTCCGCTTCCTCTTTTTTCGCGGCTTGCGCTATTGTCGCCGCCGCGGTCATATTGGAAAATTTATCGAATAAATCGTGCTTAGCGATTAATACTTTTTCAATTCCGAATTCTCCCGCTTTTTTTGCCGCTTCTTCGCTACCGTTTATTAATAAACCGACGGCTGGAACGGACGCTTGTTCGCCGATTTTAGCCGCCGCCGAACAGGCTTCTTTAGAGTTTCTTTTTAATTCGCCGTTAGTAGCTTCGAGATATATTAAGATTTTTTTCATTTTCAAACCCTTGATTTGTTTTCAATAAGAAATTTTGTTTATATAACCTTCGCTTCGTCGCGCAACTGCTTTACGAGTTCGTCTATGTCGCTTTCTTCGTTGCCCATAATCTTTCCGAGTCTTTGTTTTGTCGGTATCGACATTTCGAGAACCGAAACTGAGCTTTCGAACTCTTCGGCGTCTAGTTCTTCAATGGGTTTTCTTTTTGCTTTCATAATATCGGGGAGTTTGGGATATCTGGGTTCGTTTAATCCTTTTTGCGCGCTGATAACGCAAGGAGTTTGAGATTCCAGAACTTCTTTTCCGCCCTCTATATCTCGTTCGGCTTTAATTTTTCCGTCGGCAATCTCTAGTTTTGAAACGACGTTGATTACCGGCAAATTAAGCTCTTCCGCCAACAAAGAAGGGACTTGGCGTGAATCGTAATCGACGCTTTGCCTGCCGAGTAATATTAAATCCGGGTTTATTTCTTTTGCGTATTTAGCTAAGTTGCCGGCTACGTAAAACGAGTCGTCGGGCTGTTTGCCTTTGATTAGGGTCGCTTTATCTACGCCCATAGCGTATGCGGTTCGTAATACGTCTTTGGAATCTTCGGTTCCAATCGTAACGGCGGTTACTTCTCCGCCGTTCTTTTCGCGCAATTGCAATCCTTCTTCGATAGCGAATTCGTCGTAGGGGTTGACGACGAACTTAACGCCTTGCGCGTCGATTGTTTTGCCGTCGCTTCCGACCGATATTTTTGTCGCCGTGTCGGGAACTCTCGAAATACAAACTAAAACTTTCATTACTTCTGCTCCTTATGTCTCTAACATATTTATATATTACTGCTGCTTTAAAGGCTTGTGAATTATGAAAACTAACGAACCGTTAAAAGAATCCGGCTGTTTTAATTTACAAGGCGGAATGTTTACTCTCGTGAATTTTAGCGGCTCGGTTACCTTGCATTGCTTCTTGTTTTGTTTTATTGAAAATTTAATCGCTCCTTCGAATATATCTTTGTCTTTGGAACAACATAGCATCTGCCAAGTTAATATCGTTTTATGCAATTCTTGCGGAGAGGAATGAATCCTCTTTTGCGCGGGGTCGTCGAAGTCAACCGACATCTTCCAGCGCTTTATCTCGGAGTTGTCCTCTGCGTTTATAAGCTGGAAGTCCCCGCCGGCTACTATATGAGGTTCGACGACTACCTCTAAGGTAACGGCGTAATCGCTCGGTTCTATGATGCAGTATTTAGTCGCCATTTTGTCCCTTATCTTTTGTCATTTTAAGAATAAAAGTAATAAAAATTAAATTAAAATAAAAAATTGTGTCCTATTTTAAAAATTGTTAGGCTTTTTTGTGATAAATATATCCAAATTTATGATTTTCGAAGTCGAGACCGAGACGAGCTATTTAGCTTTTGCCTTCCGTTAATTTAGTTCTTTTTTCAGGTATTCGCCGGTGTAGCTCTGTGGATTCTTAGTTGTCTGTTCGGGCGTTCCTTGAGCGATTATTTCGCCCCCTTTAGAGCCGCCTTCCGGTCCTAAGTCAATTATCCAGTCGGCGCATTTGATTACTTCCAAATTATGTTCGATAATAACTACGGTGTTCCCTTTATCGACCAGCTTATTCAGCAGTTTTAACAATATCCTTACGTCTTCGAAATGCAGTCCCGTCGTCGGTTCGTCAAGTAGATAGAGAGTTTTGCCTATACCGAGTTTTGACAGCTCTTTCGATAGCTTCACTCTTTGCGCTTCGCCGCCGGATAGGGTCGGCGCTTGTTGTCCTAATGTTATATATCCCAGCCCGACGTCGTTCAAAACTTTCATTTTTCTTTTAATTTTCGGTATTTCGGAGAAAAAGTCCAAAGCCTCGACGACGGTCAAATCCAGTACGTCGGCTATAGATTTGCCTTTATATTTAACTTGTAGCGTTTCATTGTTGTATCTCTTTCCGTCGCATACGCCGCACCTTACGTAAACGTCGGGTAGGAAGTTCATCTCGTATTTTTTTAATCCGGCTCCTTCGCATTCTTCGCATCTGCCGCCTTTAACGTTGAAAGAGAATCTCCCCGGTTTGTAACCTCTGACTTGCGATTCAGGCAGTTTGGCAAAGAATTCTCTAATCAGAGTAAAAACGCCGGTATAAGTCGCCGGATTTGAACGGGGCGTTCTTCCGATTGGCGCTTGATTGATTTCTATAGCTTTCTTTATATTCTCTAATCCTTCGAGAGATTTGTAAGGCAAAGGGGCGGCTGTGGAGTTATACAGTTTTCTGGCGAGCGCCGGATAAAGCGTTTCGTTCAATAAAGTCGATTTACCCGAGCCGCTCATTCCCGTAACGCAAATTAAAACGCCCAGCGGCATCTCCAAATCGACGTTTTTCAGATTATTTCCTTCCGCTCCGAGCAATTTTAATATTTTGCCGTTTCCTTTTCTTCTGACTGCGGGAACCTCAATTTCTTTTTTCGATTTTAAATACTTTGCCGTAAGCGAGCCGTTGATTTTTGCGTCGGATAATTTTTTGATTTTATCCGGAGTATTTGACAGTATGATTTCGCCGCCGTTTACTCCAGCTCCGGGACCTATGTCTATTATATAATCCGACTTCTCAATCATCGCTTTGTCGTGTTCGACAACAATAACGCTGTTTCCTAAGTCTCGGAGATTTTTTAGCGAACTAATCAATTTATCGTTGTCTCTTTGGTGCAAACCGATGCTCGGTTCGTCTAGGACGTATAAAATTCCGGTAAGCTCGGAGCCTATTTGCGCCGCCAGCTTTATCCTTTGCGACTCGCCGCCGGAAAGCGTCCTCGCCGACCTGTTCAAAGTAAGATACGACAGCCCCACTTGTTCCATAAAGGAGAGCCTCGATACTATTTCCTTAACGACGTTTTCTGCTATTTTCTTTTGTTGTTTGTTTAATTTCTTATTTAAAGACTTAAAAAATCTTTTTGACTGAGTTATATCTAGCTCTACGGCGTCTTGTATTGATTTGTCGGCTATGAATACGTTCAGATTCTCAATTTTTAGTCTGCCGCCGCCGCATCCCTCGCATTTTACCGGCGACATATACTTCTCGTATTTCTTTTGAACCGCGCTGGAGCCGGTGTGGTCGTAGTGATATTTCAAACTGTTCAGAACGCCTATGAATTTATGCTTATACGCCGTTCTTCCCGCTCCGAGAGGTTGATATTCGATTGTCGCGTCTTGTTCGCCGCCTCCGTATAACAGACGGTTAAGTTTTTGTTCGGGTATGTCCTTGATAGGAGCGTCTAAATCGATATTTTCTTTTTCGGCGAAGGCTAGGGCTTGATTCCAGAACCAAGTGGGTCTTTCTTTGCCGAGGGGAGCGACGCCGCCTTTTCTGATTGAAACGTTGTCGTCGGGTATTACGAGTCTGAGGTCGAATTCGGTAATTTCTCCCATTCCGTCGCATTCCGGGCAAGCGCCGTAAGGGGAGTTGTAAGAAAACATATTCGGGGCTAATTCTCTGTATGCTTTGCCGCAAGATGGGCAGGAGTATTTAGAGCTAAACAGCTTTTCTTCCCATTTCTTGTCGCCGGTTTCATACATTATCATTATAGTTTCGTCGCCCATTTTCAGAGCCAGTTGGATTGACTCGGATATGCGGCTTTCCTGCTCTTTACTAGCTACGGTTCTATCGACTACCAATTCGATATAATGCGTTTGATAGCGCGAAAGCGACATCCCGGGCGTCAAATTCTTAATTTCGCCGTCGATTCTCGCTTTTGTGAATCCCTGCCTTTGCAGTCGTTCGAATAGTTCTCTGTAATGTCCTTTCCGCGCTTTCACGAGCGGCGACAGAATCATTATTCTCTTATTTTCATAAAGCTCGAGAACTTCCTCTACAATCTGGTCTTGCGATTTCTTTTCGACGGGGATTCGGCACTCGACGCAATATTGCGTTCCTACTCTGGCGTATAGGAGGCGAATGTAATCGTATATTTCTGTCGCCGTTCCGACCGTCGAGCGGGGATTGCGGCTGATTGTTTTTTGCTCTATGCTGATTGAAGGGGACAGCCCTTCGACGCTGTCCAATTCCGGCTTTTTCATCATTCCGAGATACTGCCGAGCGTAAGCGGAAAGGCATTCGACGTAACGCCGTTGACCTTCGGCGTAAAGCGTGTCGAAAGCTAAGCTGGACTTGCCGGAGCCAGAAACGCCGGTAATAACGACGAATTTCTCCCGCGGAACCTTTACGTCCACGTCCTTGAGATTATGCTCTCGCGCTCCCTTTACTATTATTTGCGACAGTTCGCCGTTTTCTTCCAAAACTAAATCCCGATATTCATAGTTAAAAAAACATACATTTTAAACCAAACTACTAAGATATGATTTTTATTTTAACGGCGAATGAATTTTTTGGAACTTTGGTAAGAATTCCTCCTCCGTTATCCTCATTCCGAAATTATAATTTCGGAATGAGGACGGCGAACTTGTCATCTCTTTACCAAAAAAAATCGAAAAGTTTCAAATTTTATTTGGATTTTTCATTTTGAGGGGGTATATTTGCAAAAGAAGCAAAGGAAAAAACGACGGTAAGTGAATTTATTGATTATAGTCAGGGGTTTTGACGAATAGCGATTGAATAAGGCGTTGGAATTATAGATTAATCTAGCGAGGCGAGAAATCGCCTCAGCTAAATTTTTTTTGTTTAATAACCAAAGAGGTTGATATGACTGACTCGCCGCCCGACAGATGAACGACCGGCGATATTAGGCGATTTCGTCGGTTCAACGAGAAATATTCTTTACCGAATTTTTATCTAATAACATATTATTATAATTTTTAACAAAAAAACGGAAGAAAAAATGGCTAATTTTCCAAAAGGTTGGGTTTTTCAGAAAAGCTTATATCCACAAAAGATTTCTGAATTCATCACTTCAGCGCAAATAAACGACGGTTCAAATACTGTTGACGGTGAAATAATAAAGAGTTCCAATTATTTTGACCCAACAGAAGGAGGTTGGGGAACATCGCCTTATTATTTAAACGGGGAACCGTCTGTAAATCCTATAAACGCCACATCTTTTAAGAATTGCGAACGTTGGGCGCTTGCAATGAATTCTCAAATAAAATTTTCAAATTCTGACGCGCCTGAACCGTTTAAAAATTATTTATTTGGAATATCGAACTTCCCAAATACATTAGATTATGAATTCCGTATTCCTATGGACTTCGGAGGCACGTCGTTCAATTTAATACAGTTAAGTTTAGCGCTTAACGCGTTAGGACAGGGAGATGAATATGGTCAAGTTGAAGTATTCGATTTTGGCGTAGGACCATATTCAGGCGAAAACACGTTTTACCTTACTTTTGGCGGCGTCTATGGACAAATAGATTTAGGTTGGCGTTTTGAATCTACCGGCGGGCAATCTTATCTTATGCATACACCAGTTATATTGCTTCCGCCAACTACTGACGAAAATATATTTCCTTATATTGATATTGAGAGCCAACCTCATTTTGGCGAGCCTGTTCCGTTAGAACAGACAGAAGGTAAAGGCGAAAAGAAAGAAGAAAAAGAAAAGGGAAATAAAAAGGAGAAAGAAAAAACAAAATTTGGCGGATTAGCAACAGAAGAACCGGAAGGTGAAACTTCACCTCCGTCAAGTGCATTTACACCATTAAAACGGTATTGATTTGTATAAATATATGACTTTTTAATTAACGAAAAATAGACACTGCTCTTTAAATAAATTCTATTTAAAGAGCAGTTCTAATTTTAAGATTTTATTTTTTAGCTGAAATTTATGATAGATTTTGTTTTAAAAAATTACAAGTTTTGAAAAATTATTTGTTAATTATTTTTTAATAATGAGCATCATTTCAAAAATTTTGTCATTGCCTTTGAGCGATTTTTTAAACCTTTCTAAGTCAGATAAAATCGATGACCTCGCGGATTCCTCGTTTGTCGCGATAATAGACCGATAAGTCTCGGCGGCTTGTTGGAATTTATTCTGAAGCAAAAGCGAATGCGCTCTGCAGATTTTTAAATAGGCGTTTGACGAATCCGTTTCTAATCCTTTTTCGATGTATTTTGTTGCTTCGCCGAATTTCTTACATAGTAACAAAGCCCGCGTAAAATCTTCGTAGTCCGCGGTAATTTCCCCGTCGTCTTCGATTATTTTACGGTAATCGATTAACGCGCTGTCGCATTTGTCTAATTTTAAAAAAGCCGCGGCTCTGTTCCTCAAAGCTTTTTCGTTGTTCGGTTTTTCTTTCAAGTATTTTGAAAGCCAATTGACGCTTTCTCTGTAAGAACCTAATTCTTTGTAAGAAATACCGATATGCTTACGCAAAGAGTTATTAGAAGAGTCAATTTCAAGCGTTTTTTTGAAATAAGCGATAGCGTCCTCATAATTTTCAAGAAAATAATAGGCTTTGGCTATATTGAGCGCAGCCGACTTAAAACTTGTATCAATTCTATAAGCTTCTTTAAAATCTTTAACTGCTCTTTCTAAACTATCTACGTTAGCGTACGCCAATCCTCTATTATTATAGGAATATTTGTCTAAAGGGTCTAAGGATATTGATTTATCGTAATTTTCGATAGCTTTACCGTAATTATCCATTTTATAAAGAATGTTAGCTTTTTGGCGCCTTAGATTACTATCGGTGGAATCAAGTTCTATCGCTCTGTTTATGCTTTCTAAAGCTTCCTCGTATTCTTCTTTAGAGGAGTGAATTTTGGCTTTATTAACATAAGCTGCAAACTCGAGCTCGTTCAAGTCGAGCGCCTTATTAACGTATTTTAGAGCTTTATCGTATTTTTTCATACTTACGTAAACCGCTCCTTCATTACTAATCGCGGCGGAGAAATTAGGATTTAACTCTAAAGATTTGTCGAGATATTCTAAAGTTTTATCGTAATCGCGCAAATCCATATAACAAGAACCCAGACCGCAGTACGCTTCGGGAGATAAAGGATTTATTTTTAAAGATTTTTCATAATAATCAATTGATTTCTCAAATTTGCCTTCGTTATTTAAAATATGAGCTGTTGTAATCAATCTATCGGCTATAAGATTGTTCCAAGATAAATCCTTCAAATAAATATTTTTTTGTAGCGATTCATTAGGTATATTATGCCTTTCAATATAATGTTCTCTTCGATATTTTTCTTGATATAGAGTTTCCCAAAAGAAACTGCAAGAGTCTCCGGCGTTGAAGTGAATAAATATGTGGCGAGGGGCTGAAACTGCGTATATAGGCAGTCCTAATCTTTGCCCTATACTTACGTAAACAATAACGTAATTTCCGCAATCGAATTCTTTTTCTTTTAGACCCACGCTTAGCAAATCGCCGTGATAATGCAATCGCGTCTTTATGCCATATTCTTCGAGTATGGCGACTATTCGCTCAAGAACTTCAATTGCCTCTTTTTCGGCGTAATCTTCTTTCGGCTGAATTTTTCTTTCAGCCGTTTTTAAAATTGAATCCAAAAGAACGTAAAGAGAATCGGGAACAGAAAATCCGGCTTCTTTTTCTAAATCCAAAATTTCATAACATATTTCTTTTCTAGCTATGACGTTATCATTGCAGTAGGAAACTCGGAATGAATAAATAAGAAACAGGAAAGATATGACTAAGCCATATTTTAAAAAAAGCAAATTTTTGCCTTTAATGCTATAATTTGTTAATTTCATTAGCTTTTTAGCCTTTTTATCACTATGTTTAACTAAATTAAGAATATAATTTGTATAATACAAAAACTAATTGGCGCCGAATTTTTTACTCTTTCATTCCTAAACGCGTGTCTCGTTCCGAAATTGTGAGCGCGACTCATCCGATGACTTGAAGACATCGGACGAGTTAAGAAATCCTCTACCTCATCTTCCTTTCCAAATATTCCAGTCGCTTCGGCTTTAACTTTATGCCCGCTTCGGCGGCTTTGTCGGCGTATTTTTGCGCTTGTCGATAGTCAGGTTCGACTAATAGGTAATATTGGAACAGGTTTCTGACGGCGTATGAATTAGCGGAGTCGATAGCGAGAGCGATTTTCCAATAATTTTTCGTTTTCTCTTTTTTGCCTTTGTCGTATGATTGGAGACCTTTTTCAAGAAAGATAGCCGCTAAGTTGGAGTCGGGAGCGAATTTTGCAGAATAAGAGCGCGCGATTTTCTTTGCGGCGGCGAACTCGTCGTTCTCGATTTGTAACCCAATCAATTTGACGAACAGCTCTTTATCGCCGAATTTATTGACGGCGCTTTTTATGACCGCTTCCGCCGCGCCCGTCCGGTTTTCGTTTTGGTGAACGCTGGATAAAGCTAAGTAAGCGTTTTTGTAGCTTGAATCTAATTTGATAGCTATGTTCAGATATTTTACCGCGCTGTCGATAGCGCCTTTTCGCTCGTAGAAAACGCCGAGATTGTATTGATATTTGGCGGTATTGGGCTTGAGCGCGGCGGAGCTTACGAACGCTTCCTCGGCTAATTTCATTTTGTCGGCTTCCAAACAGTTCTTGCCGAGCTGATAATGGAATTGCGCGCGCGATGAATCGTCCTCTACCGCGCTTTTGTAAAAACTTATAGGATTTTTATAGTCTTGGCTGTTATATATACTAAGCGCCGACAACGCGAGAACGACCAAAACGGAAATCGTAGCGAACGCCTTTTTTCTTTCCCATTTCGCGGGGATAAGCCCGAGCAGTATTATTAATAAACCTATGGCGGGCGCGTAAGCGCGGCATTCCAAATAATCGTTCCAGTCGGCGGCGTTCAGTCTGCGAACGTATAATCCCGGCGCCGATAATATCAAGAACCATAAAAAACCGAACAAGGAAACGCCGGCGTTCTTTTCTTTCCGAATAAAAAATAATGCAATTAAAACGACTATAACGATAGCGCCGACTATTTCTGCGAGCAAATCGTATGTCGGAAGAACTGAGATTTTGTATGGAACGAAGAATTTGCCGATATATTCGAGCAAGGCTTGTAAGTTGAAAGTAAAGACGTCTATGCCCATTTCGTTGAACGATTCGCCGAGTTTGGCGGAGCTTCTCGTTATAAACCAAAAGACGATAGCCGCCGCCCATACGAGCAGAGTAGTTATTATCTTTTTCTTGCCAAATTTTTCCCGCTTAACCAAAACTGCGTAGAAAATAAAAGTTAGCGGTAGAACCAAAGCCGTTTCTTTGGAGAGCAGAGCCAGTAGAAAAAACAGGGCGAATAGAAATGAATCCAAGGTCTTTCTGCCGCTTATTGTTCTGTCGAAAAATATCAGCGATAGCAGAGCGAAAAGGGCGAATATAATATCATTTCTGCCGGGAATCCATACGACCGCGTTTACGAACAATGGATGCGCGGCGAAAATGAAAGCGCCTATTAGGGATTTGTTTCGCGAAAAGTCCAGCTTTGTCAGCAGGATAAATATTAGAACCGAGCAAATAGCGTGGAGTAATATATTGACGAATCTGTAATATGACGCGTCTTTGCCGCCGATTTGCGCGTCAATAAGAAAAGATAGATTTATGACCGGCCTATAATATGGCGAATCCATATAGCTTCGGAATATTTCGGTAGCCCAGTTGTCAATGTCCGATATTAACTCGTAGTTAGCTACGATTATGTCGTAGTCGTCGCAGTTAACGAAGTCGAAGCTAATCGTATTGAAATAAATCAGGAAAACGAATACGGGAATAGCAATGTAAAAGAATTTGCTTAATTTGTTTGAAATTATACTATTTGAGTTCTCTTTGTCCATTCTGTTTTCGATTCGATTTAATGAATTGTATAATCTTGGGATTTATTTTTCTGTTGAATTTAGCGAGTTTCCTAGCGTAATAAGACGCCGAATCGGGATTTGGCTTTATCATATAGTAATAGTTCATTAAGTTCTCGTATGGCGCGTAGCTTTTTGGATATAGCTGTATTGATTGCTTTAACAAATCGGCTCCGATTTCCGAACGCCCTTGTTGAATGTATTTGCCGCCCCATTCGTTAAGTAAAAAACTAATGGATTTGACGTTTTTTTCCGATTTGTCCGCTTCTATCGTCTTATTAGCGTAAATTTTCGCGCTGTCCGCTTTCCCGATAATCAAATATGCACAAGTTATATTATATAAAACGTCCGAATGATCAGGCTTTATCGAAACGGCTTTTTTCCATATTCCAATCGCTTTTTTATATTGTTTTTGATCGTAGTAATTAAAAGCTAAACCGTTATAAGAATCGACCAAGGTAGAATCTAGTTTTAAAGATATTTTTATGTACTTAATCGCCGAATCGTACATTTTTCGGCTCGAGTAGATAGCTCCTAGCGTTTTATAGTAAAGCGGTTTGTCGGTTCTGAGTTCTATGGCTTTTTCAACTTCTTCGGTAGCTTTTCGTTTATACTTTTGCCCTTTAAGTCCTTTGTATTTAGCGTTGTAATATATCTGACCTAATACAAAATGAAAATTCGCTTTGCTCGGGTCGTCGGCTATCGCGCTTTCGTAATAAGCTATTGGATTTTCGTAATTTTCGCTTTCATTAAAAGCGAGTATAAATAAAACGACAATAACGACCGACGTTACTGAAAAGACTTCCTTGCCGCGATTCTTTAGTTTGTCCCAAGGGATTATACTGAAAATTAACAAAAAAGCTCCGAAAGTGGGAAGGTAGAAGCGGCACTCAAGGTATTCGTTCCAGACGTTATAGTTTTTAAGCAAAATAAACATTCCGGGTAGCAATAGAGCAAATATCCAAACGATAGAAAATACGGTCAATGGATTTTTGTGTTTCTTTGTTAAGATAAGCGACGCGACAAGTATAGCTATTATGATTAGTCCGGCGATTGTATTGAAAGCGCCATATGTCGGGAGCGTCGATAAATCAATAGGCAAAAATATCTTAGCGAAAAACTCCGGGACAGTTCTCAAATTGTAAACTAATTCGCTTAAGCCTATAGTATAGACGGGTTCGCCTAAATCTGCGAGACTTCTAATATAGAGCCATAACAGGTCGCAAACTATCCATATGACAAATAACGAAACGTTTCTTTTTGAAAAGGTTTCGCTTTTATCGAGTAAAACTAAATACGCTACGAACAGAGCGGGGATTATGGCTGCCGTTTCTTTGGAAAACAGGGCTAATAAGAAGAAGAGTATATGAAGGACGAGATAATGGATTTTGATTTTTCTTGAGTATTTAATTAGGGAAACAAACGCCGCCAGCGAGAAGAAAGAGAACAGTATATCGTTTCTGCCGACTATCCAAGCTACGGAATTGACGAATATCGGATGAACCGCCCATAACGCCCCGCCGATGAAAGCGACGGAGCGTCCGAAGCCGAATAATCGAAGCAAAATGAAAATCAAACAAGCGGCAAATGCGTGAAATAGGAAGTTAAAAGCGTGATAAGACCAAAGTTCCTTGCCCGAGATTTGGGCGTTTATCATAAAGCTGATATTTATGAGCGGTCGGTAATAGCTCGCGTCCATATATGAGCGAAAGAATTCTTTATCCCAATCAGATATTTGGGAAATCCGTTCGTAGTCTTTCAGGATGATTTCGTGGTCGTCGCACTCTACTATATTAAAATCGACGGTTTGATAGTATAACGCGCCGACTAATACTATAATTAATATATACGGCGTCCAAGGAAATCGGTCGAAAAAATCGTTTTCTTTTTTTTGATTTTCGCTTTTTTTTCTTTCTTTTTTCGCCATCGACTCTAAAATAAATTAAGTCTATAAAACTCTATACTATTTGTCGATAAATTATTAAGTTTACGATTTCTATTGGCAAAATATCAAAAAATGGCTATAACAAGAAATCTTTTGAGGAAATAATTTTAGGAAAAAACGGGACTTGTTTAGTATGGTAAAGTTAGACGACATAATTTCATTGGCGAAGAGGAGAGGTTTTGTGTTTCAATCTTCAGAAATTTACGGAGGATTGAACGGTTGTTGGGATTACGGTCCTTTGGGCGTAGAATTGCTCAGGAATATTAAAGAAGAGTGGTGGAGGGAAATGACTTACCGCGACGATATAGTAGGATTAGATTCGGCTATATTGATGCATCCGAGAACTTGGGAGGCGAGCGGTCATTTGGAAAAGTTCAACGACCCGATGATTGACAACAAGCAAAGCAAAGCGCGTTACAGAGCCGATAGCTTGATTGAAGAATACGTTCAAAGATTAAGAAAGAAAAAAAAGGACGAAAAAGCGGACGACATAGAAAAGAAATTAAGCGAGGCAAAGGAGCCGGTTGACTATTATGATATTATTACTGAATATGAAATACCCGACCCGGTTTCCGGAAGCAAGGAATGGACGGAAGTAAGGAACTTCAATTTGATGTTCCAAACTTACGTCGGTCCGGTAGCCGACAAGAACTCGACGGTGTTTTTAAGACCGGAGTCGGCTCAGGGGATATACATGAATTTTAAGAACACTCTGGAAACTTCCAGACAGAAGATACCGTTCGGCGTAGCGCAAATAGGAAAAGCTTTCAGAAACGAGATTAACACTAAGTATTACTTGTTCCGAACCAGAGAATTCGAGCAAATGGAGATGCAGTATTTCGTAAAGCCCGGCGAGGAAAACGATTGGTATGATTATTGGAAGGAACAAAGATGGAATTGGTTCGTAAATATGGGAATGAAAGAAGACAACCTCAGAATGATAACGCACGAAAAGTTAGCGCATTACGCGTCCAGAGCGGACGATATTGAATTTCGTTTTCCGTTTGGCTGGGGCGAGATAGAAGGCATTCACTCTCGAACCGATTACGATTTGAGTCGACATATGAAGTATTCGGGCAAGAAAATGGAATACGTCGATAACGTTAATAAAGAGCGATACACGCCATACGTTGTGGAAACTTCCGGCGGCGTAACGCGTTCTTTAATGGCTTTTTTGTATTCGGCTTACAGAGAAGAAGAGGTTGAAAACGACAAAGGTAAAACGGAAAAAAGAACCGTTCTCGGCTTCAATCCAAAATTAGCTCCTATAAAAGTAGCCGTATTTCCATTGGTTAAAAAAGACGGAATGCCGGAACGAGCGCACAAGATATATAAAGACCTACAAAAAACGTTTCTGACGCAATACGACGAAGGCGGAGCTATTGGAAGGCGTTACAGGCGTCAGGACGAAATTGGAACGCCTTTTTGCGTTACCGTGGACGGTCAAACTTTTGAAGACGATACGGTAACCATTAGAGATAGGGACTCAATGGAACAAGTTAGAGTAGGCGCCGACAAAATCAAGAGTTATTTATTGGAGAAGTTAAGCGATTAATGAAAATGAAGAAGTATAAATATGTATTGATTTCTATTCCGGTTCTCGTCGCCGTTTTCCTATTAATCGGGGCTACGAACTCTTACTATTATAAAATAAACAAATCGTTCGACATTTTCGGCGAACTTTTTCGTCAAATATCCAGAAATTACGTCGAGGAAGTTGACCCTGAAGTTTTGGTACAGCAGGGCGTTTACGGTATGCTTAACTATCTCGACCCTTATACCGTTTATTTCGGCGAGGAAGAAATCGAGGACGCAGACATCGCCGCTACCGGTTCTTATACCGGCATAGGAATAACGGTTGGTTTCCGGGATAGTATGATGACCATAGTCGAAGTTCACGACGGTTATCCAGCTGATTTAGCCGGCGTCAGAGTGGGAGATAGGATATTAAAAATCGATACGGTAACGATTTTAAACTCCCTCCCAAATGAATTGAGACAATACACCAGAGGAGAAGCGGGCGGTTTTCTGAATTTGACCGTCTTACGCGGAAACTTAAAGGACACTTTGGAATTTCGCTTGAAAAGAGAAGAGATAAAGCTCAAGAACGTATCTTATTACGGAATGATAAACGACTCCGTCGCTTATATAAAAATCGATAGATTTACTCGCAATACTGTTGAAGAAACAAGCGAGGCGTATAGGAATTTGAACAGACTGAACGACTTAAAAGGATTGATAATCGATTTAAGAAACAACCCCGGCGGCTTGCTTGGTTCGGCGGTAGGTTTGTGCGAGATGTTTGTTCCCAAAAACAGTTTGGTCGTTACGACAAAAAGCAGAAATAAAGTTGAGAGGGAATTCAAGACTTTCTTGAAACCCACCGCTCCGAATTTGAAGCTGGCTATACTAATTAACGGCTCCAGCGCGTCAGCCGCCGAAGTTGTAGCGGGGGCTATACAGGATTTGGATCGCGGGTTAATCGTCGGAAAACGCTCGTTCGGCAAGGGATTGGTGCAGTCAATTTACGAACTGCCGCACAATACGGCTGTTAAAATGACTACTTCTAAATACTATACTCCTTCAGGAAGATGCATACAAAAGATAAATTACGGAAGTAAAGACGACGGCGTTCCGGACACCAGCTTATACAAAACTAAAAACGGGAGATTAGTGGAAGAGTCGCTGGGTATTAAACCCGACTCTACTGTTGAGGAAAGCGAACCTTCTTATTTTGTCAGGGATTTAATGCTAAAAGGTATGTTCTTTAAATTCGCTAATATTTACACTTCTAAATTAGACGAGTTGCCGTCTGACTTTTCACTCGACGATAAAACCGTCGAAGATTTTTATAAATACTTGGAAGACAACGATTATTATTATCAAACGCCGCTTAACAGCAAGATTGACGAAATGGTCGCTATGGCTAAGAAAGAAAAATTGGACGGCGAAATAGAGAAAAAACTTAAGGAACTGAAAAAAAATATTCAAAGGGAAGAAAAAGATATATATCACAAACACAAGAAAGAGATGAAGGAAATATTGGAGCGGAAAATCGCCAGAAGACTTTTGAGCGGCGAAGAATTTATAAAATTAGAATTAACGGACGATATATACGTTAAAACGGCTTCTAATCTGCTTTCCGGCGAATCATACGGAGGGCTATTAGGAATCAATAACGATAAAGGAGAAAGAAATTAATTTTTTTAAACAACAAAATCATATTACTTTCGTATTTTTTAGATGACAATATGTCGCGACAATATTGTAGCGGCTTTTTCGTTTTATTTTTGCTAAAGCGTTTAGGAGTTCTAATTTTCAAATTAGAAAGGGGAGTCGTTAATGCGAATAACAAAACAGTACACAAATAGAGAATCTCAATCGCTCGATAAATACTTGCAAGAAATCGGCAAGGTCGATTTGCTCAGCGCCGACGAAGAGATAGAACTGGCGCGAGAAATCAAAAACGGCGGAAGAAAAGCGGGTTTTGCTTTGGAAAAGCTGGTGAAAGCTAATCTTCGTTTCGTCGTATCCGTAGCTAAACAATATCAAAACCAAGGACTGTCTCTCGGCGACTTGATAAACGAGGGCAATTTGGGATTGATTAAAGCCGCGAAGAGATTCGACGAAACCAGAGGATTTAAATTTATCTCTTACGCCGTTTGGTGGATACGTCAGTCTATATTGCAAGCGTTAGCCGAGCAATCGAGAATAGTGCGACTTCCTCTTAACAGAGTTGGCGCTTTAAACAAAATAGGAAAAAAGTTTAGCGAGCTTGAGCAAAAATACGAACGCGAACCTACAGCGGGCGAAATAGCCGACCAATTAGAGATGACCGTGCCGGAAATCGCCGAAACGATTAAAATATCCGGCAGACATCTTTCCGTGGACGCCCCTTTCGTCCAAGGCGAGGACAATAGATTGCTCGACGTTCTTCCCAACGATATGCAACCGCCGCCCGATTCCGAATTGATGAGGGAATCGTTGCGTAGAGAAGTAAAACAAGTTTTAACGACTTTATCTACAAGAGAATCCGAAGTGATTAAGCTTTACTTCGGATTGGACGGTCAATGCTTGACCTTAGAAGAAATCGGCGATAAATTTAATTTAACCAGAGAGCGCGTGCGGCAGATTAAAGAAAAAGCTATTAGGAGATTGAGACACGCTTCCCGTTCGAAAGCTCTAAGAGCTTATTTAGGATAATAGTTTTAAGCGCCGCTAATCTCAATCCCAATAAAACCAAAATTGAGTTAATAATGCGGAAACCCACTATAGAGCGAGACGATAGGGCGAGACGCCCGAGTTGGTTGAAAGTAAAAGCTCCGGGCGGAGAAAAATACTCCGAAATTAGAACTTTGACGCGCTCGAAATCCCTGCATACAGTTTGCGAGGAAGCGCATTGTCCCAACATTGGCGAATGCTGGAGAAAAGGTACGGCTACCTTTATTATACTGGGCGACGTATGCACTCGCAATTGCAGATTTTGCGCTATACGCTCCGATAAACCAAAGCCTCCAGACCCGAGCGAACCCGCCCAAGTCGCCGAAGCCGTTAAAAAAATGGACTTGAAACACGCCGTTATAACTTCCGTTACTAGAGACGATTTGGAAGACGGCGGAGCCGAAATTTGGGCTAAAACTGTAAAATCAATTCGAGAGCTTAATCCGAATACGACCGTAGAAGTTCTCATACCGGATTTTCAAGGCGATAAAGCCTATTTGGAAACTGTTTTGGCTACTAAACCGGATATCCTGAACCACAACGTCGAGACGGTTCCGAGATTATATTCTCAAGTCAGACCCAAAGCGGATTACAATACATCATTACGCATTCTGCGACATAGCGCGAAATTAGGTTTCAGGACTAAATCGGGGATTATGGTAGGCTTAGGTGAAACTAACGAGGAAATATACAAAACGCTGAAAGATTTAAAAGAAAACGGCGTTCATATAGTAACGATAGGGCAGTATTTACAGCCTACCAAGAAACATTTGCCCGTGAACAGATTCGTTACGCCGAAAGAATTTTCGGAATATAAAAAATTCGGCGAAAGCATTGAAATTGAATATGTTCTTTCGGCGCCGCTTGTCCGTAGTTCATACAACGCCGCGAACTATGTCTAAGAAAGTAGTAGTTATGGGAACCGGCACTTCGTCGGGAGTTCCGACCGTTAGCTGTAAATGCCCCGTTTGCACATCTAAAGACCCTAAAGATAAAAGACTTCGCTCTTCAGTTTTAGTTGAGTCTGATACCACTAGAATAGTAATTGATTCTTCGCCTGATTTCCGCCGGCAGATGTTAAAATACGACGTTGATAAATTAGACGCCGTCGTTTTCACTCACTGCCATTTCGACCATATCGGCGGTTTCGACGATATTAGAGCTTTCAATTACACTTCGGGCGCTCCCGTTCCGATATATCTTATGCCTATAACGTTTGAGAAAATCAAAAGGACGTTTTATTACGCGTTTGGCGAGCTGGAGCAGGAAGGCGGAGGCGTTCCGGCGGTGGCGCCCTTTTTTATCGAGGACAAACCGTTCAAAATAGGAGATATCGACATTACGCCTATCCCGCTTTTACACGGAAAAATGAAAGTTCTCGGTTTCAGAATCGACGATTTCGCCTATTGCACAGACGTAAACCAAATTCCCGAAGAATCTTATTCGCTCTTGAAGAATTTGGACTGTCTAATTCTCGACGCGTTGCGATATACTAAGCATCCCACTCATTTTTCGTTGGACGAGGCTATCGCGGAAAGCGGGAAAATAAACGCCGGCAAAACTTATTTTACTCATATCGCTCACCAGATTAAACATTCGGAATGCCAAGCGCGACTTCCCGAAAGTTTTTACCTAGCATACGACGGTCTTGTATTGAAAATATAAAATTTATCTATATCTTTACGATTTTGTCAGACTGCAAACGGAGATATTTAAAGCGGAAATATAATTTTACGGAATAAGATTATGAAATTAAAAATGCCGCCATTACATATTCAGATACTCCTCGCTCTTGGATTGGGAGTCGTTTTTGGAGCGATACTTAAAGTGGACCCACAAACTTTAATCGTAAGTTATAAAGACGAAGCGGTAGTAAAAAAACAAAAAGTCGAGAGATTTAAAGAAGTCAGATTTATTTTTTACGAAACGAAAGCCCAAAAGGAAATCGTCGAAGTCAAAGATTACGGCGAAGACGCTCAAATACAGATTGTCAAGTATTTCAAAAAGCTAAAACCGGCGACAAAGAGAAGATTAATCGTCGAAATATCATACGTAAACGACAAAGGAAAGACCGCGACGAAAAAGTTCGAAAACGCGGTTAAGTTAACTAAAGAGCCTACTATTGCCACTCAAATAAAGCCCGCCGGCGATTTGTTCATCCGGCTTTTGAGTTTTTTAGCTATTCCGCTGGTTATCGCGTCGCTAATAGTTGGCGCGGCGAGTTTGGAGGACGTTAAAAAAATTGGCAGAATAGGGGCGAAGACCTTTATCATATATATAATTACAACATCGATTGCTATAACAATAGGTTTGACCGCCGCGAATCTGTTGAAGCCCGGAAAAAAAGTAGATAGCCAAACGAAGGAACGCTTGCTCGGCGAATTCCAAGACGATAGTTCCGAGGAGATAGTTGAGCAGTTGGAAGTTGACGTGGTTAATTTCTTCGTCGAAATCGTGCCGAAAAATCCAATTAAGGCTATGGCTAAAGGCAATATGCTTCAAATTGTCTTCTTCGCCGTTTTGTTCGGAATTACTTTGACTTTCATAGAAAAGAGAAAATCAAAACACGTCGTTCAATTTTTCGACGGCGTCAGCGACGTAATGATAAAAATGGTCGAGTTTATTATGAAAATCGCGCCTATAGGCGTATTCGCTTTGATTGGCGCGACTATAGCTCAGTTCGGATTTTCGATAATTTATACTCTCCTTTGGTATATAATCGCCGTTCTTATTGGCTTGCTTATCCAAACTTTGATAACTTATTCATTTTTGGCTAAGTTTTTGGGCGGCTTAAATCCTATAGATTTTCTCAAGGGAATGCGAAACGCGCAAGCTATAGCTTTTAGCGCGAGTTCCAGCGCCGCCACGCTTCCGGTAACTATCAATTGCGCGGAAAGGAACTTGGGAGTTCCAAAACAAATAAGCGGTTTTGTTCTGCCCTTAGGCGCCACTATAAATATGGACGGCACCGCTTTATATCAAGGGGTAGCCGCGGTTTTCATAGCGCAGGTTTACGGCTTCGATTTGAATATAGCGCAACAGCTGACGGTCGTTATTACCGCCGTTCTAGCTTCAATTGGAACGGCTCCGGTGCCGGGCGTAGGAATAATTATGTTAGTTATAATATTGCAATCCGTGAACGTGCCGCCTCAGGGAATCGCTCTGATTTTAGGAGTAGATAGAATATTGGATATGTGTAGAACGGTTACTAACGTTACGGGAGACGCGGCTGTCGCTTCCGCCATCGCGGGGACAGAGCGCCGGAGGGACAAAAAAATTGAGAAATAATTATTTTTTGTTTGTCTCCAGTAAAACTTCGCCGTTGTTTATTATTCTGCCTTCTTGGATTAGATGGTACAAGACTTCCAGCTTCGAGCCTTCCAAAATTTCCAATGTAGCTTCGGGACTTACAATTAGATTCAAGCACTTGGCGTCTTTTTCAACCGTAACTTTGCCGCTTATAACAACGTCGCTTTTTTCGGTCGGACAAACGCCTTCTACCCAAGTGTTTGGGTCGTGCCAAGAGCCGCCTGAAATTTTTGAGTTAACGGCGGTTATTTCTTGTTTTTCGGGTTTGTTTTTTGACTCCCCCTTTTTATTTTCGCCGCAGGAAACAAATAAAAAGGCAATGATAACTGACGCTAAAAACAACGACATAAATGAATTATAGCTTTTCATACACTCTCTTTTTTATAGTTTTAACACTTGTAAGTAATATAATATATATTTTTCAATTATAAAAAAAATATTTTAGTCAAAAGTAAGTTTGTATTTGTTATGGATAGCAATAAAGTATTAGTCGCGATGTCGGGCGGCGTTGATTCTTCAACTTCCGCCGCTTTGATGAAAGAAAAAGGATACGAGGTTGTAGGGGTTACTTTCAATCCTTTTTTCGTAGAATCGGTTTACGATAAATCCGAATTTAAGCCGGATAAAGCGGTTGAAGACGCTAAAGCGGTATGCGACGAATTAGGAATTCCGCATATCGAGGAGGATTATTTTGAGTTCTTTAGCGAAAACGTAATTGATTATTTTATCGAAAGTTATTTGCGCGGCTATACGCCTAATCCTTGCGTATTGTGTAATCCAATTTTGAAATGGGGGAAATTGCTTGAAAAAGCCGACGAAATCGGAGCTAAATATTTGGCTACCGGACATTACGTCAATACAGTTTACGATGAGAATACGAGCAAGAGATTAATCGCAAAGGCAAAGGACAGCCGAAAAGACCAAAGCTATTTCCTGTGGAGGTTAAATCAAGAGCAAATTAGTAGGACAATCTTTCCTTTAGGCGCTTACGTAAAAGAGGAAGCTCGTAGAATCGCTAAGAATCTCGGACTTAAAGTTCACGATAAATCTGAATCTCAAGAAGTTTGTTTCGTAGCGGACGGCGATTATAAACGATTTTTAAAAAAAGCCGTTCCCGATAGAATCAAAAAAATTAGCGAAGGGGATATTGTGTTTCGCGGCGAAGTTATCGGGAAGCACGCGGGCTATCCTTTTTATACTGTCGGGCAGAGACGAGGACTCGGAGTGTCTCACAAACAACCGCTTTACGTAATCAACATCGACGCCGAGAATAACGTTATCGAAGTCGGTCTTGAAGAACAGCTTTACAGAGACGGATTGTTCGCCGGCTCAATTAATATAGTCGGTCGCGATTCTCTAGACGGAGATATAGATTATACTGTTAAAATTCGCTATAAAGATAAAGGATCCAAGGCGAAATGCGAAACTCTCGGCGACGGAAGAATTCGAGTAAAATTCTACGAGAAACGTCGAGCTATTACTCCCGGTCAGTCGGCGGTAATATACGAAGGAGAACGCTTGATAGGAGGCGGAATTATCGAGAGCGCTTTTTGATAAGTTTTCTGTATTCTTCCGTCATTACGCCTACGTTCTTTTCCCAAGAGAAATTCTTTTTTACGTATTCGCGCGCTTTTTCTCCTGTTTTTTTAGCGAAATCCGGATTTTGTAACAATTTTAATATGAAATTTACCCATTCGTTTACGTCTTTAGCTATAAACAAACCGGATTCTTCGTCGCCGGGTATGCCTTCCGCCGCAATAGGGCTAGCAACTACAGGTAGTTCCATAGCCATCGCTTCCAAAATCTTGATTCTTATTCCGCCGCCGACAAAAAGCGGAGCGACGTAAACCGAGGCGGCGTTTAAGTAGGGCTGGACTTTATCTACAAATCCTATCGCTTCGACGCCAAATTCTCCGTAGCTATTTAATTTGTTTGGGATTGATTTGCCAAGCAGTTTCAACTTAGCGTTTGGGATTTGCTTTTTGATTTCGGGAAGAACGTTTTCAAACAACCAGACCAGTCCGTTAACGTTGTGAACCCATTTGTAATTGGTCGCTATAATCATTTCATTAGGATTTCTATCCGCTGTCGCGTTGGGCTTCCATTCCTTTAAATCAACTCCTGCGCTCGCCAATTTAACGTTAGCGTCGGGCGATAATTCCTCGGCTCTTTTTTTATCCTCTTCGGTTATAGCGAAGCAAACGTCGCAGCTTTCGAAAAACTCGTTTTCTTTTTTTCTAAGAATCTCGGCTTGCTTTTCTAAATAAAACCTAGTCGGCGAAAATTTCGATAGAGTTAGGGCGTATCTTTTCCAAATGAGCCACTCGATGTTGTGCAATCGCAGCCCCATAGGTATATTTTGTTTTCGCTTTGCAAACAATCCTAGAGGAGCTACGCAAGAATGGTCGGCGTGGATTATGTCGAATTTCTTATCTTCAAGACTTTGCTCGAGGAGCTTAAGGGCGTTTTTGTTGGAAAATTTCTCGACGTAAAGCGAGTAGCCGCCTACAGCAGATTTCAATATTTTTATCGGTGAGTTTTCCGTATCGCTTTTGCATAGTATTACGTCGGCGTATTCTCTTGCTTCGGATAAGCCTTCTTCGGTTATGTCTTGGTTGGAGACGCAAAATAGCGTAACGTCGGCGTCTTGCGCTTTGAACTGTTTTGTTATATTCGCTATGCCGATTTTTCCGCCGTCGTTGGGAGGGAAAGGCAATCGGGGAGTTATTTGCAAAATCTTTATTTTTTCAGCCATTTTTTAACTTTTTGCGATACCACTCTTTTGAAAAATCTTGACTGGGTTTTAACTACGCTAACGCCTAAAGTTATATCGTCGATTTTATCTTTAGGGGCGACGTTGCGTTCGTTTCTGTATGTGTGAATAGCCACTTCGAGCATTCCGAAAAAACCTTCGACGAAAACGCCGAATGAAAATCTATTGAGAATAGCGATTGAAAGCTGAGAAACCATTATTACTATAGACCTTGAGAAAGCTCTGAAGAAAGGGAAGTAACGCCAGTTGTATCGTATAAATTGCTTTGATATTTTTATCCATCTATTGGGACTGTTTCTAGTTCTTGGCGAAGCGTAGTGAAGAGTTCTAATGTTTGGGAAATATCTTATATTGAATCCGGCTATTATTGCTCTGGTGCAAAAGTCCAATTCTTCGAATCCAAATTCCCAGAAGCCGCCTATGGTTTCGTAAACTTTTCTTTTGATTGCCGCTCCTGTTCCGGGAAAGAAATTGGCTTTGAAGCCGTCTTTTGGCGGATTGCTTTTGTCTATGGGAATCGGGTACCAGTTCCAAGGTTTGCTTCCCTGACGAACTTCGATATCTTCGGTTGCTATTATGTCTATATGCGGGTTTTCGTTGAATATTTCAATAGCTCTTTCGAAGGCTTTGTAGCTTTCAGGGTGAGAGTCGTCGTCGGTGCGCCAAATAATATCTCCGTCGGACATTTCGATTCCTATGTTTATCGACCTTATATCGAAGTTGTTAGGCAGCCATAGATACTTAATATCGGGGTAGTTCTCTTCCATCATCTCCCTCGTCCCGTCGCTCGAGGCGTTATCGACAACTATGATTTCTTTGTTCTCGTAAGTTTGCTTTAAATAGCCCTCGATTGAGACCTTCAAGTCCTCTTTTCTATTTCTCGTGATTATTACTACGCTAATTTTCATTAAGTTTCAATAAATGTTTTAAAACTTCAAATATATCATTTTAATTTGAAAATACATTAGGGTATCCAGTTAAACCTTTGTAAAAATCAATTGATAAATTACTAGGATTTCTATATTTTAGATTATGCTTTTTAAAACAAAAACAGAAGAAAAATATAAAGTATTAAACCAAGACGTATTTATAGTGGCTAGAGCGGACGAAGAAACAGCGATAGAAAAGATTAAACGAGCGGGCGCCGATAGGGTTATTAATCCTTATTCTATCGGGGGCGAAAGAATGGCGCATCTTATGATTAATCCTCACGTAGTCGATTTTATTGAAACGGGGTTCAACGTGGGAAACAGCAAATTCAAGATTGAAAATATAAAATTGCCTAAGAAATGCTCTTGGAACGGCAAGAAGTTGGTAGATTTGGATTTAAGAAACAAATACGGCGTTTCGGTTTTAACTATTGTCCGCGACGGCGAGCCAATGTCGAATCCTTCCGGAGATTTCAAAATAAAGAAAGGCGACCAATTAATCATTATGGGCGACGAAGAAGAAACGGACAATCTAATTAATAACGTTATAAAAAGTAGTTAGGCGGATTTACTTATTGGAGATTGAATATGATAATCATCGCTGGACCTTGCGTAGTCGAAAACAAAGAAATGTTGTTGGAAACGGCAAGCGAACTAAAAAAGCAATGCGAAAGAAGCGGATTTGAATTCTATTTTAAAGCTTCTTACAAAAAAGCTAACAGAACGAGCGTTGACTCTTTCACGGGTATAGGCGACGAAAAGGCTGTGCGCTATTTGGCTGAAGTAAGAGAGGAATTGAACGTTAAAGTATTAACCGACGTACACTCGCCTGAAGAAGCGCGATTAGCCGCCGATTACGTTGACGTTCTCCAAATTCCAGCGTTCCTTTGCCGTCAAACGGACTTGCTAATCAGCGCGGGTAAAACGGGCAAACCCGTGAATATTAAGAAAGGTCAGTTTATGGCTCCTTTCGATATGGAAAAAGCGGCGCGTAAGGTATCGTCAACAGGCAACGATAAAATCTGGTTAACCGAGAGAGGTTACGCATTCGGTTATCGCGATTTAGTCGTAGATTTTCGCTCTATTCTAATAATGAAAGATTTTGGTTATCCCGTTATTTACGACGCTACGCATTCCTTGCAGAAGCCTTCAATCGGCAAAGAATCCGGCGGATTAAGGTCTTACGCTCCCGCCTTAGCGAGAGCCGCCGTAGCCGCCGGCGCGGACGGAATATTTTTCGAAACGCATCCTTCCCCGAAGGACGCTATGAGCGATTCCGCTACTCAACTCCCGTTAAATATAGTAGAGGCGTTTCTAAGCGATATAAAATCAATCGATGAGATTGATTTCAAAATGGATTCAAATGTAACTCTTTAGCGAAAATTAGTTTTGAAGACTGATTTTTTTTTCTATTTTAGCGAAGAGTTCGGCGATTTTATTAATTAAAAGCGATGAAGAAATTTTTGAAAATTTATCTAATCATAGCGGCGCTGGTTTTGTTCTCTTGTCAAAAAAGCAAGGTTGCGCCTAATAAGATAAACGATAGCATAAACGTAGATGTGGCGCCAGACCAAATAAGTTGGGACGCGACCGTTTATTTTGTAGATTCCTCTTATACCAAAGCAGTGTTGAAAGCGAATAGAGCGAGAGTATATAATGACAGACAGGAGACCGTTCTCGACCGGGGAGTCCAAGTGGATTTTTTGACAAAAAAAACCGGAGAAAGAGAAAGCAAATTGACGGCGGACAGCGCTAAGATTGACGACCGAACAAAGGATATGCTTGCTTCGGGGAACGTAGTCGTTATAGCCGACAGTACTAACACGAAGCTGGAAACCCCCGTTTTGGAATGGAACAACGAAGAACGCAAGTTATATTCTACGGAATTTGTCCGAATAACGTCGCCGAGCGAGACAATCGAGGGCTACGGTTTTGAATCGAATTTGAGTTTAACGAATTATAAAATTTTCAAAGTAAGCGGAACTCAGAAAACAAGTATAAATAAAAAAGAAGGGGACAAACGAAATGAAACAAAAGTTGATAGCCGGTAATTGGAAAATGCACACTACCGCTTTCGAAGCCGGTAGGTTGGCTGAATCAATAGCAACAAAAGTAATGAGTCTTATGGCGCAATCGGAAGTTTTGCTATGTCCTCCTTACACTAGTTTACAAACGGTTTCGGAAGTAGTCTCAAACACCAAAGTGAAGTTGGGAGCCCAGAATTGTCATTCCCAGCCGGAAGGCGCATACACGGGAGAAATTTCAATTCCTATGCTCAGATATTTAGATTGCGGTTACGTCATTTTAGGTCATTCGGAAAGAAGACGCTACTTTAACGAAACCGACGATTCGGTTAACGAAAAGTTGAGAGCAGTCGTCAATTCGAGAATGAACGCAATAGTTTGCATAGGAGAAAAGCTAAAAGAAAGAGAAGGCGGAGAAGCAAAAGAGGTGATTAAGAAGCAATTGGAAGAAGCTTTAAAGAATATTGACGACGAGTATTCGCGATATATAACGATAGCGTACGAACCGGTATGGGCTATCGGAACGGGGGTTTCCGCGGAACCCGAGCAAGTAGAGGACGCCCATTCATTGATAAGAAAAGAATTGTTAGATAAATACGGCGAAGAAGGCGAGAAAATTAGAATTTTATACGGCGGAAGTATGAAAGAGAGCAACGCCGCCGATTTATTGTCGCTTAACAACGTGGACGGGGGATTGATTGGAGGAGCTTCCTTAAAAGCCAAATCTTTTTTAGCTATAATTGAAATTGCCGAAGAAATTTTAAAAGAAAGATAGTGTTTAGCAAAAACGATAAATTAATAGTGAACTTCCCGAACGCTATTAGCTTAGCGAGAATAATAATTTCGCCGGTTATCTTGTTTCTATTGATAAGCGGCGACAAATATTTAATTCTTAGCGCTTGCGTACTTTATTTTATCGCCTCTTTCACTGATACGATTGACGGATGGTACGCTCGAAAGTACTCAAAAGAAACTTCTTTGGGGAGATTTGTCGACCCATTGGCGGATAAAGCGTTGACGGCTTGCGCTTTTATAGCGTTAGTAATAATGGGCATAGTGGAATTGTGGATGGTTGCTATAATTATCTTTAGAGACATAGGAACGACAGCTATGAGAATATACGCCGATTCCGTCCAAAAACTGATGAAAACGTCCGTGACGGCTAAATGGAAAACTACCTTTCAGATGATATTCACTTCGATTGTTGTCGTTTTAATTTTCTTAAAAGAAGCTAAGGCGTTTACTATGAATAGCATAGGCATTGACCCTTCTTTTGTCGAGGAGATTTTGAAGTCGGATTACGTTTATTTTTCGATGCTGTTTATTACTCTATTCACCGTTTGGACGATTATCGAATACATAATCGACAACAAAGAATTATTTAGAAAAGCGGAAAAACCGCGTCAAATCCGTTGATTTTTGGGGGTAAAATGTGGAAAGTTAGCCTGAAAGCGGTTAAAAGTTGTAAAAAATGCAAGAAAAGTTAAAAAAATCAGAAAAAACGCGGGTTTTCAGAAAAAAAATCTTGCAAAGCTAGCTTAAATCTAATATCTTTACTTTCGTAGTTCTTTCAAATGATTTATTTTTTTCTATTTATAACAAATAGGGGGTTCTTTTATGAGTTTAAACAAAGCCCAATTAATTTCCGAAGTCGCTAAAGACTCCGGACTGAAGAAGGTCGAAGCTGAAAAAGCTGTAAAGAGTACTTTCGACGTAATTTCCAAATCGTTAAGCAAAGGCGATAATGTTACGCTAATCGGTTTTGGAACATTCTCTGTTTATCAGAGAACCGCGCGAAAGGGTAAAAATCCGAGAACCGGTGAAACTATTAAGATTCCGGCTAAGAAAGTCGCGAAATTTAAAGCCGGCAAAGCCCTTAGCGAGTTAGTCGCGAAGAAGAAAGGTAAGAAAAAATAGTCGAACCTTTCATTAGGATTTTGAAAAAAGCCATTCGTTATGAATGGCTTTTTTTGTATTTTACGATAATTTGTTAACTAGAAATTGAAAAAAAATTAATGGGAACGGATTTGAGTATTTCGAAGCCTTATTTGATTCAGAGCGAAGATTTAACTAAGGAAGACATTTATTTGATATTTGAAAGAGCTAAGTTTTTCCTTGAGAAAACGGGCGAAAAGAAGAAATTTGAGTATTTGAAAGGCGTTACGGTCGCTTTGGCTTTCTTTGAAAATTCTACGAGGACTAAGCTATCTTTCGATATAGCGGCTAAGAGGCTTTCGGCAGATTGCCTTTCTTTCCAATCTTCTTCGAGCAGTCTATCTAAGGGCGAATCTTTAATAGACACCTTAAGAACAATCGAGGCTATGGGCGTCCAGATTTTCATCGTTCGTCATAGCTTTTCAGGCGCTCCGGCGTTCTTACAAAAAAACACTAACGGCATAGTTGTTAACGCCGGCGACGGAAAGCACGAGCATCCAACGCAAGCGTTATTAGACGCGTTTACTTTATATAGAAAGTTCGGCAAATTAAGCGGATTGAAGGTCGCTATAGTCGGCGATATTCTTCACAGCAGGGTGGCTCGCTCGAATTATAATATATTGAAGACTTTAGGAGTGGAAACGGCTTTTTGCGCTCCGGGAACTCTGATGCCGAGAGAGCTTGACAAATGGGACGTGAAAATTCTCGACAGAATCGACAAGTGTATTGAGTGGGCGGACGCGGTAATGATGCTCAGATTACAGCGTGAGAGAATGGAATCGGGAATCTTACCTTCGATAAGGGAATACGCTAAATATTACGGCGTCTCGTTGAGTCAAATTGAGAAGAAGCCTGGTTTGGTGCTTCTGCATCCGGGTCCGGTAAATTACGGCATCGAATTGGACTACGAACTTAGCTCTTATCCTAATATATTGATTCAAACTCAGGTAAAGCACGGCGTTTTCATCCGAATGGCTTTGCTTTCTCTACTCTCCGATTATTTGAAATAGTTATAGCGGAGGCTTTGGCAATTGAGCGAAGAAGTTTGGACTATAATTGACGTAGTTAACTGGACGACCGACTTTTTGAAAAAAAAAGGCGTCGATTCGCCTAGACTTAATATAGAGTTAATGATTTGCGAAGCGTTGAATTTAGATAGAATCGATATTTACACTCAATTCGATAAGCCTCTAAAAAAGCAAGAATTAGCTCTTCTCCGCAATATGATTCTCAAAAGAGCCGATCGCGAGCCGTTGCAATACATTGTCGGCAAAACGAATTTTTTAGGCTACGAGATTTTAGTTAACGATTCGGTGATGATTCCAAGACCGGAAACCGAGCTTTTAACGGATACCGTAATCAAAGACACAGCTAACGAATACAAAAAAATCGATATACTCGATATCGGCTGCGGTTCCGGTTGCGTTTCTTTGGTTTTGGCAAAGAAGTTTCCAAACTCTAAAGTTCTAGCTGTCGATAATTCGTATTTCGCTTTAATGACCGCCAAAAACAACGCTTCAAATTTGGCGGTTAAAAACGCGCAATTCAACAGCTGCAACGCTCTCGAAGAGATTCCGACAAACAAGAAATTCGATATTATCGTATCAAATCCGCCCTACGTGCCAAAGGAAGAATACGAAGAATTGAGCGACGAAATAGTTAAGTACGAGCCGAAAGACGCCGTCACCGACGATAAAGACGGCTTGACTTTTTACAAACGTTTCGCGGAGATTTTTCCCGAATTACTTAAAGAGAAAGGAAAGTTTTATTTAGAAATTGGGGAAGGGCAAGACGAAGAATTGAAGGATTTGTTTGAATCAGTTGGATATAGCGTTGTTTTTGTCGAGGATTTCAATAAAAAGAAAAGAATTATAATAGGATTTTTACAAAATTAACGCTCGCTTAACAAAGGTTTTTTAAATTCGCGGTAACTTTTTCGCCTTTGAAAGTGTCATAAATAAAAAAAGGATTTGTTTTTAATAATTAAATAAAAATTTTTTAAGTTTGTTCTTTGGCAAAATGAAATGTTGATAATTAACTTTAGTTAGAAGGTAAAATATGGCGCAAGTTAAAAGAGAAGACCAAATCGGCGGAGCGGTCTTATCGCTTAAAGGCGATTTTGTAGGAGGCGATGAAACCGACGCTTTAAAAGAAGGAATCAACAAAATCGCCGAAGAAGAAGGCAAGCGGAAGTTAATCATTGATTTTAAGAAAGCGAATTATATTAACTCAACTGCTCTCGGAGCTTTGATTTCCGCTCACGCTCATTTTGCGAAGAAAGACGGGAAAATAATTTTGTGCAATATGGATAAATCTATAAAGAACGTTTTCGTTATTACTAAACTAGCTTTAGTTTTTGAAATAGCGGAAACTTTGGAAGAAGCAATTAAATTGATGTCTAAATAATATTAATTACGAGGGTTTAGTATGAAGAATTGGTTTAACATTATAGTAATCGTTTTAGCGATGTTTATCGGCATCTACGTGATTTGGTGGTTGATTATGGGCGACCCGGCTAACTTTAAAGACGGCGAGATGCGAAAAGAGCCTATACCGGGAAACTTATTGGGAACGATTCACACTGGCGGACCGGTTGTAGGAGTCCTGATAGGGCTTGTAATTATTGCTATTACTTTTACATTTGAAAGATGGTTTTCTATTAACAAAGCCAAAGGAAAAGGCAATCCATCTATTTTTATCAAGAATATAATAGATAAACTTAAAAACGGGGATACCGAAGAGGCTCTCGAACTTTGCGATAAACAGCGCGGCAGCGTCGCAAACGTAATGAGAGCGGCTATTACAAGATTTAAAGAGGTCGAAGACGACCCAGATTACACGCCGGAGAAAAAGCTCGCCGAGACTCAACGTTCAATCGACGAGGCGATGAATCTCGAAACTCCTTTGCTGGAAAAGAACCTAGTTGTTCTTTCGACAATCGCTTCGGTTTCCGTGTTGTTCGGTCTTTTGGGAACTACAATAGGTATGATTAGAGCTTTTAGAGCTTTGGCTATGACCGGAACGGTTTCGGCTATTCAGCTTTCAATAGGAATATCGGAAGCTTTATATAATACCGCCAGCGGGTTGGCAGGAGCAATTATAGCGATTATCTCCTTCAATTACTTTACGACTAAAGTCGATGATTTTGTTTATATGATAGACGAAGCTATCTTGAACATTACGCAAATATTTATGGTTCGAACTAAAAAATAATTTTAGTTAAGGTTTCGTTTATAATATTAGATATAACTAATTAAAGAAAACGGGAGTAAAAGTGCCTAAAGTAAAAAAGAAACGGGTAGGATTTGTAATAGATATGACGCCTTTGGTCGATATTACGTTTTTGCTATTGACATTCTTTATGTTCACGGCGAAATTCAAGACCGAGGCGGAAGCCGAGCAAGATTTTTTCATAGAGAGACCCCAAGTTACGGCGGACACGTCCAAACTTCCTCAGAAAGATTTAGCTGTAGTTAAGGTTGCTATACAAACCGATACAGTTACCGGCGAAAGCGACACTTTGTATTATTACGAAGTGGTTAACGAGCAAGACAGAATGAGGGTGTGGTCTGAGATGAGCGAGTATCTGAACACAGACGACGCCCTGCTTAAAGTTGGAACTATGGATTCGTCGGGACTGAATAAACTGGATATGCTCGTTAAAAAAACAAGGCAGGCGAACGAAAAAACAAAGTTCGCCATAGACGCCGATAGAGATTTAAGGTTTAAATGGATACAGGAAGTAATGGACATATTTAGAAAGAATAGAGCTACGGTGTTTAATTTCGTAACAAAGAAGAAAAGCGGATAAGTATTTCGTAAACTAAATTTAACGGGAGATAAATATGGCTGGAGGCGGCGGATTAGAAGCCCCAGAAAGAGCTAAACGAGGCGATACGGGCAAAAGAAAAAGGAAAAAAAAGCCTAGCGTCCATATAGATATGACGCCGTTGGTCGATATTACCTTTTTATTGTTAACATTCTTTATGTTCACTACGACAATGGCTGAACCGCAAGTTATGGAAATGTCAATACCTCCGGAGATGTACGAAAAAGTGGAAGTAAAGCAAAGTCATCTGATGAATATAAGAGTAAGACACGACGGAGCGATTTTTTGGAATATCGGAAACGAAGAACCGAAGAAGATTAAGCTTGACAAGATAAATGATTTGGCTATTAGAGAGAATTTAAGGGAACCTGTAAGAAATAAATTAATCACTTCGCTTAAAGTTTCCGAGGAAGCTCCATACGAAAAAGCGGTGCAAATACTCGACCAACTGAATTTAGCGGAGGTTAAAATTACCGAGGAGATTACTTCGGAAACAGACGAGACGGGTAAGCCGATAAAACGTAAGCGAAAGTTTACGATTGCTCCGTTCACCGAAGAAGACGCCGAATTGATAGCTAAAGATTCGCTCCAAACAGAAGGAGGTGAAAAGTAGTTATGACTGAGAATATGGCTATACAAATAAATAGACCGGATTACGGCGCCTTAGAACTTAAAAAGTTTCTAGGGAAGGCTACGCTGAGAGGATTTCTTATTACTATCGGCATATTCGCTTTAATTTTCATACTCTATTATTTAGCGGGAGAAATCACGGCGGAAACAGGTAAAAAAGCCAAGATGGCTCCTATAGTAAAGTTGCGTCTTGAGAATTTGCCTCCTACATCCGACGCGGAAGAGTTGCCTCCTCCGCCGCCGACCCAAACGGTTATTAGCACCGGTCCGGCGGCAAGAGCGGGGACGCCCGTGGCGGTGCCCGACGCCGAGATAACCGCCGATTTGGACGAGTTCGCCGACGTGGACGTTCTTTCCAGAGCTTCCTCCGAAGGCGGCGACGGAGTCGATTTAGGAGGTTTTGCTTCTAATATTGATTTTGACTCAAAGAAAGAAGACGTCAAAGTCGAGGTTAAGGAAAAAGAACCCGGAATCGACGAATTCGTTCCGGTAGAGAAAGAACCGTCTATTGACCTTAAAGAATTGCAAAAGAAAATAAAATATCCCGAAATCGCCAGAAGAGCCGGTATTGAAGGAAAAGTGCTAATCAGAGTTCTCGTTGATAAAAACGGGAAACCGCAAAAGGCTAGGGTAGAATACACCGACAACGACGTTTTAAACGACGCGGCTAAAGACGCCGTTATGTCTTCGGTTTTTACGCCGGCTATTCAAAACGATAGACCGATTATGTGTTGGGTTACTATTCCGGTTACTTTCAGATTAAGATAATAATTTAGATAACGCTGTGTGGCTAAACATTATAAATTACGTCGTAAGAATAATAATAATATTAGTGGGCGTTTTATTAGTAAGCGGCGTTATATCGAGTCCTAATTGGAGCTCCGTATTCTTAAGAGTTATGGGGGGAGTATTTATATTGTTTGGAATCTATCGTATATTCGTTTATCGCGCGCAAGTAAAAAAATACAGATTGTTAAACAATGACGACGAAGAAGACGATGAAGAAGATTAGTATAATCTCTTTAGCTATAGCTATGTTCTTAGCTTTTTCTTGCGGCGAATCTTCTAAACAAGAAAAGCAATCGGCTAAGCAAAAAGAGCAATCCTCTAAACAAAAAGAGCGCCTGGCAAAGCAAGAAAATCTCAAATCTACCGGAGGTTACGAGTCGATAAACTCCGGCACAATTACCGTTTACGTTGACGACGCTATTTTCGATTTTTTGCAACCGGTATTCAGGAAGTACGATTCGGCTTATCCGGACATCGAGTCAAAATTTAAAAGAACCTCTGCGCGGGAAGCTATGGCGAAGTTATTAGCCGGCGAAGCTAATATTATTCTTACGCCGAGAGATTATCTGAAAGACGAAGATTCTTTAATGAAAGCTCACGGAGTAAAACCCAAACCGAGAGATTTATACGCAAAAGACGCTTTAGTCTTTTTCGTTAACAAAGGCAATCCTATTGACTCAATGGGCGTCGAAACTCTAAAGAAAACTCTTTTGGATAAAAATTTTCGTCTTGCCAACGAATTTCCAAAATTAAAAAAAGAACCAACATTCATAGTAAACAGTCGCCTCTCTTCCGAATACGCGAATTTGAAACAAATCGTTTTAGAAGGCGAAGCGCCTTCAAGCGATAATTTAAAATTATTAAAGAATATTCGTAGCGTAAAGGATTATATAAGGAAAAATAAGGGTAATATTGGGGTTGGATATTTGTCTCAAGTAATTAACGATAATAGATTTAAATTTATTAAGTTTAGTTATTACGACTCAACCAGAAGTTATGTTTTTCCGCACGTAGTTCATCAAGCTAATATTGTTCGCGGATTTTATCCTTTTATAGTTAAACATTACGCGTATAGGTTCGAAGAAAGACGCGATATAGCTTTTTGGTTTTCTAAATTTATAGGAACGGAAGCGGTCGTTCAAAGATACTTTTTAAATTCGGGGATTGTTCCGGCTTATGCAAGGGTTAAACTAATTGAACGTTAAAATGAATCATAAGATTAGCGAGGTAATTAATATGAAGAAGGCACTATTGACGTTAACGCTACTTTTTTTCTCAACCGCGATAATATTGGCGGATTCGCCTAAAGATAAGGTAGAGGAGTACGCTTCGACCAAAAACTACGTAAAAGCGGCTAATTACATTCCCGAAGCGGTTCAAAGGAATTTTGAAGACTTCGATTTTCTAGTTTTATCCGGAGATATCTACAAAGCGCTAAAAAGACTAGACTCGGCGTTGATAATGTATCGCAAAGCGGACGACGTTGAAAGCGACGAACCAGAAGTTCTTAGAAAAATAGCCGCTGTCCTTACCGAACAAGGTAAATACAATCAAGCGTTGGAAGCGGTTAGAGAAGCTATAGACGAAGACAAAAAAGACGTTAAAAATTACTTGGCTTTAGGGAAAGTATATATAGAGGCAGATTCTTTAAAGCAAGCTGAATTATATATTACTAAAGCGCGAGAGATGGACAAGGACAGACCCGAGGCATATATAGCTTTAGGCGACTTGTATTTCGCCCAAAGAGTTTACGAGCTCGCAAAAAATAACTACGAAAAAGCTTTGAGTATGGACGAAGACAACGTCGAGGCGAGAACTAAACTCGCTATTTCCTATTATTGGCTCGCTAATAGAGAATTCGACTACGACGAAGACCTTGCCCAAGAGTATTTCAAAAAGTCTTTGAAAGAATGGAATACTATTACTAAGCAAGATTCAATGAACGCCAAGGCGTTTTTCGAGCAGGGCAAAATATTCTTTTTCTCGAAGAGATGGCAAGACGCCGCTCGTTCTTTGTATAGATACGTTCAATTACGCCCCAACGGTTTGTTGGGCAGATGGTATTTAGCTCAATCGCTTTACGAAGTAGCCGCTTGCGATTCGGCGGAAAAACATTTGAGAATTTGCGCCGAAAAAATTGACTCGGTCAGTACAAAAGCAAGATTGCTCTTGGCGAGATGCTATTTCGACGCTAAGAAATACGATAAATCGATGGAGGCTTTCAACAAGATAAAAGCGGAAAAACCATTAAACAAAGAAGATTTAGAACGATACGGTATGGCGGCTTTCAAGCAAAGGGACACCTTGACAGCGTTAAAAAACTACGAGAAAGTAATCGAAATGAATCCCGAAAGATGCGGTTTGATGTATAAAACGGGGATAATGTATTATAGATTAAAGAAATACGACAAATCCATAGACGTTTTCCTCAAAAGAGTTAAACATTGCGAAGACGAGCAGAGCTCGAATTCTTATTTTTTCATAGGGATTGATTTCCTTTTAAGCGAAAGACCAGATACATCTATTAACTACTTTCTAAAGAGTTACGAAATCGACTCTACTAATTACCGTTCTTTAATATACGCCTCGGACGCTTACGTTAAAATCGAAAAGCAAGATTCTGCTATAGCTCTTTGGGAAAAGGTAATTGAAGAAACTAAGCAAGACACCGCTAATTTTGGCTGGGAATTAAGCACTTCGTTACAAAAATTATCGGGATTATATATTCAAGAAAAGAAATTTAACGACTTGAAAAGAACCGCGAAACAATGGGTTCAATACGAACCGGAAAACGCCGACGCTTACTTTTTCTTGGCGATTTCTTATCAAGCGACGAAAGATTTAAAAAGCGCTTGCAAATATTATAGAAAGACTTTGAAATACAATCCCAAACATAAACACGCTAGACAATACTATAAGAAATTAAACTGCGGGGGCGGTTCCGATAATAAATAAAATTAAAAGCGTTAAAAACGTCTATATGCGTTTATCCTAATGTTAATTTTTGGATAAGAAAAAGGTCTTTTTTAAATTTGTAAGATTTTTAGCGAGGCATTCGCTATGATTAAAATATTTATACAAGGTCTTGAAGACGGTTTGCACGACGTTCGTATGACGGAGCCGATTTCAGAAGTTCCGGATATGTACGAAGAGTACTTTGGAGAAATAAAAATAGAAGGCGGCTTGAGGAAATTAGGCGGAAGATATAATCTTACGGGGGAAGCCAGTTGTATGGCAAGTTTGACCTGCGATTTGACTCTCGAAGAGTTCGACGAGAGGATAACGGTTGATTTGAATCTCGCGTTTATCGAAGGCGATAATTTTGAAGACGAAGACGAAGAAGAAAAAGAATACGATGAAAGAGTTATTGGAGCGGAAGATAAGTTTTTAGACATTACGAACGATATAAGAGAATTATTCGCCGTAAGTTTGCCTATGAAGAAAGTCGCCCCAAAACACAGGGGCAAAGACTTCAGCGATATTTATCCTGAATATTCCGCCGATAAGGATAAGAAAGACGAGGACGAAATTGACGATAGATGGGCTCCTTTGAAGAATTTAAAAAATAATTAGTTTAAATAATATAAGGTAGGAAGAATATGGCTACGCCAAAAAGAAAATTATCGAAATCAAGAAGAGACAAGAGACGAACGCATTATAAAGCTCGCCCGAAGAAAGTTTCAATTTGCCCGCAATGCGGCGCGTCAAAGTTGCCGCACAGAGCTTGTTCCGAATGCGGTTATTATAACGGCAGGAAGATAATAGCTTAAAGAAGACAACTTGATTCCATTATAAAGGGATGGAATATTAACCATAATCGGGTTAAAAATGAAAAGGACTAGTTCGAAAATGGAAAAGATGCGAATCGCTTTAGACGCAATGGGCGGGGACTTTGCGCCAATTAACGAAGTTCACGGAGCTATCAAAGCCACTAGGAAGTATTTTCCTCATATGGATATTGAGATAGTATTCATAGGCAATGAAAAGAAAATATTGGCGGCTTTGAGTCAATTTGAATATTCGCAATTGAACTATTCTATTGTTCACACCGACGAGAAAGTTACTATGGACGACGGACCTTCTGTCGCGCTTAAAAAAAAGCGAAATTCTTCCTTGTATAAAGGTTTAGAGATGCACAGAAATCAATACGTTGACGCTTTTATTTCAGCCGGTAATACGGGAGCGGTTTTATCTACGGCGACTGTTTTGCTTGGTAAATTAGAAGGCGTTAGTCGTCCTACTATCGGTTCTTTTTTCCCAACTAGAAAGAAGCATCCGACTTTCGTGTTAGACGTTGGAGCTAACATAGTCTGCAAACCGAAATTCCTTTACGAGTTTGCTGTTATGGGAGCTATTAACGTTACGCAAACATTAGGAGTGGAAAATCCGAGAGTAGCGCTTTTGAATATTGGCGAGGAGACGTCTAAAGGAACGAAAACAATCCAAGAAGCTTACGAACTCCTGCAAAACAGCGGGCTTAATTTTGTGGGAAACGTCGAGGGAAGAGATATTTTGCAAGGAACGGCGGACGTCATAGTTACCGACGGTCTCTCTGGAAATATCGTTCTTAAGTTTGCCGAGAGTTTTGTCAGCTTCATGAAATCTAAATTAGTTCTATTCGGCAAAAAGAATATCTTTAACTTAGGATTGCTGGCAGTCGTTATAAAACCGATAATTAAGAAGATGTTCAAGTCGTTCGACTATCAAGAACACGGCGGGGTTCCGTTGCTTGGAGTTAACGGCAACGTTATTATAGGACACGGAAAATCTTCGGCGAAGGCAATTCAATATATGATATACAAGGCTGTAGAAATGAAAACCAACGACGTAAATACCAAGATAAAAAGAGCGTTAAGTCCAATTTCTGTTATGAACAACAAATAGCGAGGAATAGATATGCCGGCAACGATTACTTCAATAGCTCATTATACGCCGCCCGACGTTTATCCTAATACTTACTTCGAAAAATATTTAGAAACAAACGACGAGTGGATAACGGCTAGAACGGGAATTAAGGAAAGAAGATTTATAAAAGACGGCGCTACTTCCGATATGATTATTCCCGCCGCGAAACAATGTCTCGAGCAAAGAGGCTTAGAACCCAAAGACATTGATTGCATTGTTGTGGGAACAGTTACGCCCGACCGTTTTTATCCTTCTACCGCCGCAATCGTTCAACGGAAACTTGGCATTCCCAACTGTTGGGGATTCGACCTTTCAGCCGCTTGCTCTGGTTTCATTTTTTCTTTAGTAACCGCGGCGAAGTTAGTCGAATCGGGAGCGGCTAAAAAATTGCTTTTATGCGGCGCCGACAAAATGAGTTCCATTATTGATTTTAACGATAGAGCCACGGCTGTTCTGTTTGGCGACGGCGCGGGTTGCGCCTTAATTGAACAATCGGACGACGACGATTACGGAATCAAAGACTTTATCTTGAACGTTGACGGCGAGGGAGAACCGTATTTACATATGAAAGCCGGCGGAAGCGAGAAACCCGCTACCGAAGAAACCGTTAAAAATAAAGAACACTATGTAACTCAGGATGGTAAAGCGGTATTTAAAGCCGCTGTTGTCGGGATGGCGGACGTCTCTATCGAAGTAATGGAGAGAAACGGTTTGACTCCGGAAACGATTTCTTGGCTAGTTCCTCATCAAGCAAATTTAAGAATCATTAAATCGACGGCTCAAAGAATGAAATTAGACCCGAAAAAGGTTATGATAAATATTCAGAAATACGGAAACACAACCGCCGCGACCATTCCAATTTGCTTGTCCGAGTGGCACAAAGCGGGAAAGGTCAAAAAAGGAGACAACCTAATTCTCTCAAGTTTTGGAGCGGGTTACACTTGGGGTTCCGTTTATTTAAAATGGAATCAAAACGATTAAGTTTTTTGTCTAACTAAAATTTATTAAATATGAAAACGGCTCTGCTTTTTTCCGGTCAAGGTTCGCAATACGTAGGAATGATTAAGGATATTTACGAAGAATATCCAAAAGCTAAGGAGTTGGTTGACAAAGCCGACGATATACTCGGTTATAAACTAAGCGAAATTTGCTTTGAGGGGCCCGAGGACGCGCTAAAGCAAACGCGAAACACTCAGCCGGCTTTGTTTTTGCATAGCGCGGCAATTGTCGAATTAATTAAGGAGTCCATAGAATTTTCAGCCGTCGCCGGTCATTCTGTCGGCGAATACGCCGCTTTATTCGCTACTAAGGTTTTAAACTTCGACGACGCTCTCAAATTGGTTTCTCTGCGAGGTAAACTAATGCAAGAAGCCGGGGAAAAGAATTCGGGAACTATGTTCGCCGTTATAGGTTTGGCGGACGAGAAAGTCGAAAGAGTTTGCGACGAATTAAGTAATCCGGAAAACGAACAATACGTAGTCGCCGCTAATTATAATTGTCCGGGGCAATTAGTCGTATCCGGTTCGGCTGATTATTTGCGAGAAAAGGTAGGAGCCTTCAAGGACGCCGGAGCGAAAATCGTTAAAGAGCTAAAAGTAAGCGGAGCTTTTCATTCGCCGCTTATGGAGCCGGCTAAGAAGGAATTGGAAAAAGTTATAAACGAAATAAATTTTAACGACGCTTCATTGCCAGTTTATTCGAACGTGTCCGCCCAGCCTTTGACCAAATCGGACGAAATAAAAGAAGCCTTAATTAAACAACTAACTTCGCCGGTGCGCTGGACGCAGACTATTAAGAATATGGAACAAAATGGAGTTAGCGGCTATATTGAAGTCGGAGCGGGAAAAGTTTTACAAGGATTGACAAAACGAAGCTCGAAAGGAGCGGAGATAAGCGGAATAGATAAAGTCGAGGATATTGGCAAATATCTTGTTTAAGTAAATTTAATTTCGTATCATTTGAATTTATATAACAAAAATTTGAAAAAATATGATTGAAAAATTACAAAACCAAACGGCAATAGTAACAGGCGGGTGTAGAGGAATAGGAAAGGCGATAGTCGAAAGATTCGCTAGAGAAGGAGCGACAGCCTTCGCTCTCGATTATTCCGTTCCCGACTCAATCGAAGAAATGATTGAGGATGAAAGTTTACGCGGAAAAATAACAATGATAAAATGCGACGTTACCAATTCCGATTCGGTCAATAATGCGTTTAAACAAGTAACGGAAGAAACGGGACGTTTGGATATTTTGGTAAACAACGCGGGAATAACTCGCGACGGTTTAATGCTTAGAATGTCGGAAAAGAATTGGGACGACGTAATAAACACTAATCTGAAAGGAGCTTTTTTGTGTTTGAAAGCGGCTATAATGCCGATGATGAAGCAAAGAAGCGGCAGAATTATTAATATCGGTTCGATTATAGGCGTAACCGGCAACGCCGGGCAAGCGAATTACGCTTCGTCGAAAGCTGGTTTAATGGGGCTTACAAAGTCTATGGCTAAAGAGTTAGCTTCGAGGAACATCTTAGTTAACTGCATCGCTCCCGGTTTTGTTTTGACTCCGATGACCGAAGAAGGCTTGACGGAAGAACAAAAAAATAGTTATGTAGAAGCGATTCCTTTGAAGAAAGGAGCTAAACCGGAAGATATAGCGAACGTCGTTTCGTTCTTCGCCGGCGAAGATTCAAGCTACGTTACGGGACAAGTTTTAAACGTTGACGGCGGATTAGTTACTTAAGCAGACAATTTTTTTTATAGATATTTTGTTTAACTTTTCAAAAAACGGAGATTTGATATGGCGGACTTAAAATCAAAAGTAGTAGAGATTATCGTGAAGAAACTCGGCGTGGAAGAATCGCAAGTAACGGAAGAAGCGAATTTCACGAAGGATTTAGGAGCCGATTCTTTAGACACGGTCGAATTGATTATGGAATTTGAAAAGGAATTCGATATTGAAATCGAAGACAGCGACGCCGAAAAAATTCAAACAGTCGGCGAAGTCGTTAAGTTTTTAGAAGAGAAAAAAGGTTAATCATTAAGTAAAATTTAAAAAGTAGCGAGAGATTATGGCAAAATACGATTTTCCGAAAGTCGTAATTACGGGTATCGGAGCCGTTACGCCAATCGGCAGTACCGCCGATGATTATTGGCGAGCGATGATGGAAGGTAAAAGCGGTTCGGCGCCGATTCAAAAATTCGACGCTTCTGAATTTAAAACAAAATTCGCCTGCGAAGTAAAAGATTACGACCCCTTGCTTCATATGACGCAAAAGGAAATTCGCAGACTAGATTTGTTCACTCAATACGCTTTATCTTCAGCCGAAATGGCAATAGAAGACGCCGAAGTCAATTTTGATAAAATTGACAAAGAGCGCGTCGGCGTTGTTTTTGGTTCGGGAATAGGTGGAATGTGGACTTATCACGATCAACAGCGGAATTTATACGATCGCGACGGTAAGCCCGACCGTATTTCGCCTTTCTTTATTCCTATGTTAATTTCAGATATAGCTCCCGGACACATAGCTATCAGATGGGGATTAAAAGGACCTAATTACGCTACGGTTTCCGCTTGCGCTACGTCGTCTCATTCTTTAAGCGACGCGCTTATGCTAATTCAACGAGGCAACGCGGATATGATGGTTGTCGGCGGAAGCGAAGCCGTTATTTGTCCAATGGGAGTTGGCGGATTTAACGCTATGAGAGCTATATCCACTCGAAACGACGAGCCGAAAAAAGCTAGCAGACCTTTTGACAAAGATAGAGACGGTTTTGTTATGGGCGAAGGCGGCGGCGTACTGATATTGGAAACCGAGGAACACGCTAAAAATAGGGGCGCTAAGATATACGCCGAGTTTGCCGGAATGGGGCTTACAGACGACGCTTTTCACATAACGCAGCCCGCTCCGGGAGGAGAAGGAGCGATAAGGTCGATGAAATTATGCTTGAAAGACGCCGAACTTAGCCCGAGCGATATTGATTATATTAACGCTCATGGGACTTCAACTCCTCATAACGACAAAACCGAAACGCAAGCGATAAAATCCGTCTTTGGCAGAAGAGCGAGTAGCGGCGAAATGGCTATCAGTTCGACTAAGTCGATGACGGGTCATCTTTTGGGGGCGGCAGGCGCTCTTGAAGCTATTGCGTGTATTTTGGCGATTAAAAACGGAAAAGTTCCGCCGACTATTAATTACGAGACACCCGACCCCGAATGCGATTTGGATTATACTCCGAACAAGCCGATAGACAAAGAGATAAGAACGGCTATTAGCAATACATTCGGGTTTGGAGGACACAACGCTACTCTATGTTTCAAGCGATTTGAAGAATAAGCTTGTTTACGGAGGGAAATAAAATAGATTTTTTCCGACATCTTTACAACGGTTTATTAAGGTTTTCGCCCTTAAAAAAACGTTTCAAATATTTACCCGACAAGGAGGGAGCTTTTCCCTCCGTCGGGTTTTTAGACGCCCGTCTAAAAAGAGAATTGGAAAACGTTTTGGGCGTAAAAATCAAAAGGACGGAAATATTCGAGCAAGCTCTGCTTCATCGTTCATACCTTCAAGTTTTAGACGATAAAAGATATTTTTCCAACGAAAGATTAGAATTTTTGGGGGACTCGGTTCTCGGTATGATTGTAGCCGAGTATCTTTTTTCTATGCAATCGTTCGTTCTCGAAGGCGAATTAACTAAAATGCGCTCTTGGCTTGTTAATACAAATTCGCTGGCTGTTTGCGCGAGAAAAATCGAATTGGACGAATTTATCAAGCTGAGTTTCGGAGCTGAAAAAGCTATGGAAAACGGCAGCGAATCGATACTAGCGGACGCTCTCGAAGCTATTATTGCCGCTATTTATCTGGATTCGGGAATTGAAACCGCTAAAGAATTCATTATCGACACTCTACTTCCTTTGGAAATGAGCTCATCGCTTTTAAAAGACAGAAATTATAAAAGCATCCTTTTGGAAAAAGTGCAAGCCGCGGGCAAGAGCAGTCCCGTTTACGAAGTAATCAACGAAGAAGGTCCCGACCACGAAAAAACTTTTACGGTTGGAGTTTACGTGGACGAAGAACTAGTAGCTATAGGCGACGGGAAAAACAAAAAGCAAGCCGAGCAGAACGCCGCTAAAAGAGCCTTAGAAAAGTAATATTCATTTTATCAATCCGAAAAACTTTTTTAACTTGCAATTACTAAATTGTAAGCTATAACTAATATTATTGGTTTAAATTAATAAGGACGAGCGGTATGGAAAAGCTGATATTAGAAATGAGTAAATCGGGAAGAAAAGGATATTCGCTTCCAAAAATAGACGTTCCAAAGGTAAATATAAACGAAGAATTGCCTGAATCGGCTCTCAGGAAGTCTGATTTGCCGTTGCCGGAAATAAGCGAAAGCGAAGTAGCGCGGCATTTCGTGAGACTATCGCATATGAACTACAATATCGAAGAAGGAGTGTATCCTTTAGGTTCCTGCACAATGAAATACAATCCTAAAATTAACGAAACAGCGGCGGCTCTGCCGGGATTTGCCGAATTGCATCCTTGCTCGGAAGAAAAACATTCTCAAGGCGCTATTAAATTGATGTACGAACTCGGCGAATATTTAAAAGAAATTACGGGATTTCAAGGCGTAACTTTGCAACCCGCCGCCGGTTCGCAAGGGGAGTTTACCGGCATAAATTTAATAGCCGCTTACCATAGAGCGAACGGCGACAACCAGCGAGACAAAATTTTAACGCCCGATTCGGCTCACGGAACTAATCCCGCGTCCTGCGCGATTAGCGGCTTCGATAACGTTTCGGTGAAATCGAACGATAGAGGCTTAGTTGACGTCGAGGCGTTAAAAGAAAAGTGCGGCGACGACACCGCGGCTTTTATGCTAACTAATCCTAATACATTAGGGCTTTTTGAATCCGAGATATTGGAGATACAAAAGGTCGTTCACGAAGCCGGCGGTTTAATGTATATGGACGGGGCGAATCTGAACGCGTTAATGGGAATAACGACTCCCGCTAAGATGGGATTCGACTGCGTTCATCTGAACTTGCACAAGACTTTCTCGACTCCGCACGGGGGCGGCGGTCCCGGCTCCGGTCCTGTTTGCGCTAATGAAAAACTCGAGCCGTTCTTGCCGATTCCAAGAGCCGTTAAAAAAGGAGATACTCACGAACTATCCGAAGATTTTCCGCAGTCTATTGGCAGGATACTAGCTTTTTACGGTAATTTTTCGATTTTCGTTAGAGCCTACGCTTATATTAGAATGTTAGGAGCGGAAGGATTGAGAAAGACGAGCGAGAACGCCGTTATTAACGCCAACTATCTACTGTCTTTACTCAGAGACGTTTACGAAGCTCCTCACGGCGAAAAATGTATGCACGAGTTCGTTTTGAGCGGAGACAGACAAAAAGAAAAGGGAGCGAACACAAAGGATATATCTAAGCGCCTGCTCGATTACGGTTTCCACGCTCCGACTATGTATTTCCCGCTTATCGTTCACGAAGCTATGCTAGTCGAGCCGACCGAAACCGAAACGGTGGAAAATCTAAACGATTTTGCCGAGACAATGCTTAAAATCGACAAAGAAATAGAAGAAAACAAAGAATTGGTCAACAACGCGCCGTATAATACACCTGTTAGGCGTCTCGACGACGCTTACGCGGCGAGAAAATTGAATATATCTTGGTTCGACCAACCTGAAGATTAGATAAAAAACAGTTCTCGTTCTCATTCCCAAATTCCAATTTGGGAATGAGGATAAATTCTAATGTGGTAACCTCAAAACATCAAGTGTTTTCCATTTTATGAACGGCGAACTTGATAAGTTGCGGGGTTTTTGCTAAACCTGTTTTCTTTTTTAGGTTATAGCAGTGGGCTTCGGCTGTTCGAGGGCTTATATATAATATATCGGCTATTTCGGAGTAAGTTTTACCGGCGGCGAGAAGATTTAGGACGTCCAATTCGCGCTTTGTGAAGCTGATTGTTTTAATCGGGGCTTGTTCCTTTTTTATTTGTCCTTTATTGAGATATTGCAAAATCGCTTCGCTGTAAACTCTTTCGCCGTTTATAATTTTCTTGATGGACAAACCGATTTCCGCGCGATTAATGTCTTTTACCAAATACCCTTCAGCCGCCATTTTTACTGCGCGTTCCACCCAGTAAAAATCGTCTAAAGCCGTTAAAAATAAAATCTTTGCGTCGGGATTAAGTCGTTTAATTTCTTTCGCCGCCTTTAAACCGTTGACAACGGGCATATCTATATCCAACAGAGCTAAATGAGGCTTATGCTCTTTAGCGATAGATATCGCTTCGGAACCGTTTTCCGCTTCGCCGACAACCTCGAAGTCTTTTTCTTTTGATAGCATAAACTTAAGCCCCGTTAAAACGATTTGATGGTCGTCGGCGATTAATATTTTTATTTTTTCTTCCATTTATTAATAATAATAAATTTTTTGTTAATTTTAAAACGATAAATTTTTAAATAGGAAAGAAATTTATTATCTTTCTTTTTGTTATGGGCGAAAAAAAAAGATTTAACAATGAAATCATCGCTAATATATTCGCTTCTCTGTTTTAGCTTATTTTTATTATTTAACTTCGCTTCGACGGGTAGAAGTTTTAAAACTCAATTTGAATACGATTTGATGAGGGAAGAAGACCCTAATTATAAAATCGAACGCGAAAAATGGATGGAAGAAATGCACCGCTGCTCTCCCGATATTAACTGGCGCGCAGTTGACAGGCAAACGCGAATGATTAAGAGGCTGCAGAGGAACGATAAAATCGAAAAAATCCTCGGTTTGGGAATTAATCCTAGCAATATTACTTTGGATACAATTGCCGACGGCAAAATGGTAGGCGAATGGATTGAACGCGGAAGCAATAATTTAGCCGGCAGAATGTTGACCTGCGACATAGATTTTGAGCGTGGAATATTGTATAACGCGTCTTCCGGCGGGAATATCTGGAAAACCGACCTAAACGGCGAAACTTGGACTTGCATCAACGACGGTTACAAAATCGGCGGCATAAAGTTTCTTAAATTAGTGGATAAAGGTTCGGGCAAAAGAATAATCGCCGTTGCCGGTTCCAAAACTTATTACACCGACGACGAAGGTCAAACTTGGAACGTAGCCGAAGGACTCGAAGCTCCGTCGAGATGGGGAGGCTCTAAGAGAGCGGTTATAACCGACTCCAATGTTTTATACTTTTTAGGCTTCGAATGGGATTACGACAACTGGAAGCGCGTTTCTTGTATTTACAGTTCAGAGGATTTGGGAGAAACATTTGATTCGGTTAGTAAGTTTCAGCTGACTTCAAATTTATGCGATTTATGGATAAGCCCTTGCGGCAAATCCGATTTATATTTCGTTAAAGGCGACACCTTATCTAAAATAAACGACGAAGGAGAAATTGAGCGGATAAACATAATAGATATAAGCGAAGACTTTTCGGACGCAAAACAGATTAGATTGCAAGGACATTACTCTTCTGACGGCGATACTAAGCTGGTTCTTTATTTTCAAAAGAAATCGGGCGACGCCACGTCGCTTTTTTTCGAATCAACCGACGAAGGGGAAAGCTGGAACAAACTCGCTTCTCTTGATTTCGGTCCGTTTTCCAGCAATAGCTTCGAAGTATCTTGCGTCAATCCCGAAGCTTTGTATTTCGGCGGCGTAAATTGCGCGAATAGTATAAACGGCGGCAAATCTTGGGAACTGGTTAATAAGTGGGGTGAATATTACGGCGACCCCGAGAACAAGCTTCACGCGGATATTCCAGCTATAGAAAGCTTTGAAAATCCCGACGGCGATGAAATTTTAATTCTTGGAACGGACGGCGGCACATACGTTTCATACGATAATTTGCAGACGGTTGAAAACATATCGATGTATAATCTTAACGTAAGTCAATATTATAGTTCTTATTCATATCGCGAAGACCCCGACAAATTATTCGCCGGAAGCCAAGACCAAGGATTCCAGCGAACTACTTGGATAGCGGACAACGGAACACACTCATTTCAACAAACAATTAGCGGAGATTACGGTCATTTAACTTCGAGCGACGGCGGCGAAACGGTTTGGTCGGTTTATCCGGGATTTACTATGGTTTATAAAGACCTAGCGCGTCCCAGTAAGACTAAAAGAGCGGTTCTCGATTTTGAAGGAGCCGGAGGTTTATGGATGAGACCCGTTTTAGCCGACCCAGAAAATCCCAATATCGCGTATTTAGCGGGCGGCAAAAAAGACGGGGGACATCGCGTTTGGAAATTGACTTATAGCGGAAATAAAATAAGTTCTACGCCGCTGGATTACGTATTTGACGAAAACAAACCCGTCTCTTCCTTAGAAATATCCGAATTGAATCCCCAATTATTTTACGCTATGACAAAGAACGGAGATTTTTATTATTCAAAGGATAAAGGCGATAGCTGGACTAAATCCGACGCTTTCGACGGATTAGGCGGGCATTACTTTTACGGAGCGGACATAGCCGCCTCGACTGTCGAGGAAAACACTGTTTACATAGCCGGAAGCGGATATAGCAACCCGGCGGTTTACGTTTCCAAAGACAACGGCGTTAACTTTACTCCAATCGACAGCGGTCTGCCGAATACTTTAGTTTATAGGATAGCCGTCGCGCCCGACGACGAATATATCTTCGCCGCCACTGCGGTGGGAGCGTATGTGTATATACCCGACGAAGAAAAATGGTTTGATATGGCTGGATTTAAAGCTCCCGACCAGACTTATTGGTGCGTAGAATACCTGCCTCAAATTTCGACCGTTAGGTTCGGCACTTACGGCAGAGGATTTTGGGATTTTCAGATACACGACGTTCATAGAATTGAGCAAGTTCAATTAGTTCAGCCCGCGGACGAATCGGTAGAAATAAGTCTCGACACAAATTTAGTATGGCGCTCTTCGAAAAAAGCCGATAAGTATTGGTTACAAGTTTCCGGCAATAGATTATTTAATAAAATCATCTACAACAACAATGAAATCACGGATACTGTAGGTTACGTTGAAGGATTTCGCCCAAACGAAACTTATTATTGGCGAGTAAAAGCTTTAAAAGATAATTATTTCAGTCCTTGGTCTAATGTATATAAGTTTAATTCGGAAACCGTCGAGCCTGTTTCGCCAAGTATTACGTATCCGCCAAACAACGGCGAGTGGATTCCGCTTATGCCCGAATTCGAGTGGGATAGCATAAAATGGGCAACTAAGTATATTTTCCAAATATCCATAGATTCCAATTTCTCCGAGATATTAAAGAATTCAGAAACGGAAGAGAATCGCTATACATTGGACTTTTATTTAGATAATTCAGAAACTTATTATTGGCGCGTCAAGACGTTTATAGGTAATTTAGGCGGCGAATTTACGGGAATTCATAAATTCACGACGGCTGGTTTGCCGCCTGAAACCCCGGTCTTGCTGTCGCCGGAAAGCGGAACAGACAAAACACCGCTTAACCCCTTATTGGAGTGGAACGAACAGGAAAACGTCTATTATTACGAATTAAGAGTCGCCAGAGATATTTATTTCAACAATCTAGTATATAGCAAAACTCAAATACAGAACAATTTCCATAGAGTATCGGAAGACAGTTTAGAAAGCAATAGAGCGTATATGTGGCGCGTAAAAGCCCATAATAGGTCGGGCAGCAGCGAATGGTCGGATTACTCCGTTTTCAGAACGGGAGATTACGTCGGCGTCGAAGAAACCGAAATTGAAGGCGGAATAATTAAAGTTTCTCCTAATCCGTTTGAAAATAATTTATTTATATCTATCGAGTCTAAAGTCGAGGCTAAAACGACTATTAATTTATTTGATTTATTAGGGCATAAGTTAATTGACCTTAGAGCAAACGCTACTGGCGGCAATAAATTATCAATTAATCTCGCTAACCATTTTGATTTTCAGAATATTAATTCTAACGTCTTTATATTGAAAATAACTTTAAACGATAAAGCTTACACAAAGAAAATCATACGCTTAAGATAAAGTTATCGACTCTGGATTCCCAATCAAGTTGGGAATGACCTATAGAAGTCAGTGGGACTGTCTAAAAGTAGGATTTTGCTTCCCCTCAAGGTAAACGTTGAGGTTGACGTTTCTTTGAAAACACGCGCTAGCAGCGTGGTTATGTCAACCTTCGGGTTTACCCGAAGTGTTCGAAATTAAAAGACAATCCCAAATTTAACTTTATATTAAGCGTTAACTAAGCCGTTTCAATGTCTTTGTTTAAAACGCTCTTGATTTTGTCCGTTTTGGATTTCATTCTCGACCAGCCGCCCTTTCTATAATCTACGGTAACGACCGAGTATATTCTGTTCGATACGGGCTCGAGCGTTTTATAACACTTAGTAATAACGCCGAAAACTTCGTCCCAATCGCCTTCCAATATCGTGCTCATAGCGGTCAGTTTGTATTTGATTCCGCTTTCGTGAATTACGTCGATAACTTTAGAAACGTATTCGCTTACGCTTTCGCCTTTGTCCGTGGGGAACATCGCAAACTGGGCTAATACCATATTGCCTCCGATTTTTGTTTAGCAAATATTTTGAATTTAACTTAATATAATTATTTTCGCTAAATTGTCAAGTTATAGATTGATTTATAAAATTAGATTGGAATATGGATTACACGTTTATCGGTTTTATAGGGTATTTAATTCTAATCGTAATAATTGGGATAATAACTTATCGGGCGAACAAATCCCACGAGGATTTTTTCCTTGGCGGTAGGCAATTAAATCCTTGGCTAGTAGCTTTTTCCGAGAGAACCGCCGCCGAATCGGCTTGGTTGCTTTTAGGGCTTCCCGGCGCCGCTATGGCTACCGGACTAATTGAAGTTTGGACCGCGTTGGGATGCGTTTTGGGAATTATCTGCTATTGGTTTACAATAGCTCAAGATTTGCGAGTGGAATCAGAAAAAGTCGATTCTATTACTCTGCCTAACTTTTTCGCTCAGAAATTCAACAAAGAAGATAAAGTCGTTAGGACTGTATCGTCGATAATAATCGTTTTCTTTTTTACTTTCTATTTAGCCGCTCAATTCAACGGAGCGGGCAAGGCGTTGAACGTTACTTTCGACATTCCTCTTTCGTGGGGAATAGCGATAGGCGCTTTTATAATCATAATTTACACTATGATGGGCGGATTTCTCGCCGTTGTTTGGACGGATTTGATTCAAGGAATTATTATGATTGGCGCTTTAGTCGTACTGCCGATAGTCGGCTTGTTTGTCTTAGACGCCGAAGGACTTTCAATTTCAAAAGCGTTAACCGACGCCGGCGACAAATTCTCCAGTTTAACAAAAGGAGAAGTCGGGTGGACTGGAGCGGCGTTAGTAATCGGAGGCTTAAGCTGGGGATTTGGATATTTCGGACAACCTCATCTGGTAACTAAGTTTATGGCTATTAAAAATCCCAAGCAAATCAAAGTGGGCAGGAGGATAGCTATTATGTGGGCGGCGCCGGCTTTTTTCGGCTCCGTTTTAATCGGTTTAGTCGGTTTAGCTATGTACGGTTCCGGTTTTTTCGACGACCCTGAAAAGATAATGCCTCATATGGCTAATACCTTGTTGCCGCCTTGGCTCGCCGGAATATTTATATCTGGAGCTATCGCGGCGATTATGTCCACGGCGGATAGTCAATTGCTTGTTATATCTTCGTCGGTTATCGAAGACTTTTATCACAGAACCTTAGGCAAGAAAGTTTCCGGTAGAAAGTTGTTATTTCTTAGCAGAATACTTACTCTGCTCGTGGGAGTAGCGGCTTTTTTAATCGCGATAACCTCGAAAGAATTGATTTTTGAGTTGGTTTCTTACGCTTGGGCTGGATTAGGAGCGTCGTTTGGTCCCGCGCTGATTCTAACTTTAAAATGGAAAAAAACAACGAAGCGAGGCGTTTTGGCGGGAATGATTACCGGAGCGGCTGTAACGGCTTTGTGGAAGAATATTCCGTTTTTACATAATCTTATTACCGAACGTTTCTCTGCGTTCGTATTGGCTTTCGCGGCGGTTGTGATTGTAAGTTTAGCAACGAACAATAAGGAGTCTTCTTGATAAAATATCTTTTTATAGCGTTAATCTCTTTATCCGTTTACAAAGTATCGGCGCAATCGGAGACGAATTATATAATTATTCTTAAAAACGGTATGAAAGTGGAAGCCGTTGAAGTTGAATATAAATTAAGCGGTTACAAGTTAGGCGAGGGTATTAAAATCATAGATAGAAACAATTTAGAGCGGTTTTACGCTTTTTCTAAAATTAAGAGTATTAATCATTTAAAATTATCCGAAGAATTTAGGGATAGAATTTTATTTAAGAACGGCAAGAAGTTAGTGGGAAAAATTCTTCGCGTCAATCCTCTCGAAAACGAATTAGAGTTTATAAAAAAAGGCGATTCTCTCGAGGTCAATTTTAGCGAAGTTTCAAAGATTGAAAAAGTAGTAAAGGCTGTAGAGAGTTTATACGGGAAAAGTTATTACGAGTTGGGAGGCAATTTAGGATTCCCAGCCGGTCTGAACTTCTCAGCCGCTTATTGGTTTGGAGCCGTCGGAGTTAGGTTTTCCGGTTTGTATATCGGAATAGCCGAAGGCGCGCAGTTGGCTTTAAACTTCAAATTATCCGACAACGAGGAGCGGCTCCATGGATTAGAATTAATTGGCGGCGTTTCAAATATTCGTAAATCGACTTTAAAAGGCGACGAGGAGATGAAGAATTTTCATTGGGAATATGTCGGCGTCGCTTATTGCTTGAATTGGAGAGGATTCTGGGCGGAATTTGGTTATTCTGTCGGCGAGGGAGACTACAGTTTTCCTCAACCGATTTTCCAAATAGGTTACTCGGCGAGAATTTTTCAATAAAATATTTTCTTAGTTTTCTTTGAACAAGTTTTTTGTTATCTTGTCTTTTTATGATAATTAGTCAAATAAATATTAATTTTTAGATTATGGAATTTGAGGACATATTTAGCGACAAAGAGAAGACGGAATTGCTAGGCTTTTTCGAAGAAATTTTGGGATTCGTGAAAGACGTAAAACCTTTGATTGATAATATAAACGAATCTATCAAAGAAAATATAATCAACAAAATGCCCACAGCCGCCAAGAAAATTTCCAGCGTTTCCGAAGCGACAGAAAACGCCACTACGGAGATTTTAAATACTTTAGACGGGGTATTTCCCAAAATAGATAAATTAACGTCGGAAATAAAAGATATAAATAAATCCGCTACGGAAACTAATAACTATTCTCTTGAGTTCCTCGAATTGCTAAGGGATAGCATAAATAACAATATAGATTTAACTACTCTGCTTCCTCACATAGACAACGCTATCAAAGCTTTGAGAGCCAATCAGGATAAGATTGAGCTCGGTAGGATTAATAAAATCGAAGAGGACTTAAACGCTATCAACGAGGACGCGACTTCGATAATGATGTCCTTGCAAGTGCAGGATATTACCGCTCAGCAATTGGCGTCGGTGAAGCATCTTTTGGACACGATTGAATTGAAGATGAAAAGTATTATGGCAAAGTTGCAAAACGAAGATATTGAAAACATAATAGATAAAGTTTCTTCAGAAGAAAGCGGAGAAGATAACGTTACCAAGTTGCATAGAGAGGTAGCCTTCGACGCTAACGCCGTCGATACTATTGCAGAAAGAGAAGATAGACAAAAAATGGCGGACGAGCTTTCGGAGAGAGAAAGACGAGGAGAAGATATTTCCGACTCCGAAGAAGAAACCGAAACAAAAGTAGAAAAAGAGAAAGACCTATCCGAAGAGATTGAAATAAAAGACGAAAAAGAAACCGAAGATAATAAAGAAGAAGAGCAAGACGAACCGACCGATTCGAAAGAATCCGTTTCTCAAGACGATATAGACGCTTTATTTGATTCCGCGAACGGCGACGATACTAAGGAGGAAGAAGAAAGCAAAGCGGAACCTGAGGCTGAGAAGGAAACGCGAGAAGAGGAAAAGAAAGACAAAGAAAAAAAAGAGGATGAAAAAGATAATCCACTCAGCGGTTTGTCAGACTCAGACAACATATCTCAAGGCGATATAGATAAGCTTTTCGACGGGCAATAATAGCTAGTCTTATTTAATTACAAAATTTCAAACATAAATTGCGTATATTTTTAAGGGGTAAGCCAATTAACTCTGCCAATTTATTATTAATCACGTCTTATAACTCCGCGTTGCCACAAATTGATTACAGTATGATTTATTATTTTTCTAATTCTTGTTTTTCTTGTTAAAATAAGTTTTCAAAATGTCGAACTCGTTAGATTTATAACTAAGACATTAACAACAAGCGGACTAATAAATGATGCTAGAAAAAATCTTTCCATTTCTTGGTTGGTTTAAAGACTACGATTTTCAAAAGTTTAAGATTGATTTTGTCGCCGGTTTGACCGTCGCTTTAGTTTTAATTCCTCAATCAATGGCATACGCTCAGTTAGCGGGGCTGCCGCCATATTTCGGACTATACGCCGCGTTTCTGCCTCCAATGGTAGCGGCTTTGTTCGGCTCCAGTAGGCAGTTGCAGACCGGTCCGGTAGCGATTGTTTCTTTAATGACTTCCGCTTCGCTCGAGCCTTTGGCTACGGCGGGAAGCCAAGAGTATATTATGTACGCTATTATTTTGGCTATAACCGTTGGCGTTTTCCAATTCGCTCTCGGGGCGTTAAGGCTTGGATTGATAATTAACTTTCTCTCGCATCCGGTCGTAAACGGGTTCACAAACGCCGCGGCGCTTATAATAGCTTTTTCTCAGTTCTCCAAAATATTCGGCGTTTTTGTCGATAGGGAGCCGCATTTCTATCAGACCATTTTTAACGTAGTTAAATCGGCGTTTAATTATACTCACATTCCCACGTTATTAATAGCGTTTTTATCTATAACGATAATGTACGGTATAAAAAGGTTGAACCCAAAGCTGCCCTATGTGTTAATAGCCGTCGTTATTACAACGTTAATCTCGTATTTCGGCGGTTTTGTTAATAATAGATATGTCGATAAATCGCAAATAGCCGAAGCCGAAATTCGAAATAAAATAGCAACTTTTAATTCGACTATCGACAGCGTCAAGATTTTAGGCGAAAAGCTAACGACTCTGAATGAAAAAGTTGACGAACTGGAAGACAAAAAGCCAAATTCAGAAACTTATCTAAAAGCGAAAAACGATTTGGAGCTAATTCAATTTAGGATAAATGAAAAAAGACAAATAATCCACGATTTGAGAATGGATTTGCGCCTTACAAATTTCATAGCTTTTAAAAACAAAGGCGGCGACTCTTTGTATTACAGCGAACAAAACGTTCCCGAAAAGACGGAAGAAGACAAAACAATTTGGCGGATTCGGGTAGGAAACAAAAAATTGAAAACTAGCTCTTTATGGATGATGGGAGGCGGCGATATTGTCGGAAAAATACCCGAAGGCTTGCCTCAATTGAGTATTCCGCATTTTACTTTCGGCACTTTCTTTAAGCTTCTGCCGTTTGCGATAATTATCTCGCTGCTCGGATTTATGGAAGCGATAGCGATTGCCAAAGCGATGGCTTCTAAGACAGGGCAGAGGATAAGCCCGAATCAAGAGTTAATAGGACAGGGGCTTGGAAATATTATAGGCGCTATCGGCAAAAGTTATCCGGTTTCCGGTTCTTTCTCCAGAAGCGCTGTTAACTTATCCTCCGGAGCTGTAACGGGGTTGTCGAGCGTCGTTACGAGTATAGTGGTGGTTATTGTGCTTCTTTTCTTTACGCCGCTTTTATATTATCTGCCGAAAGCCGTTTTAGCGACGATTATAATGATGGCGGTTATCGGCTTGGTGAACGTAAAGGGCGTTATTCATACTTGGAAAGCCAAATGGTTCGACGGAGCCATATCTATTCTTACTTTTTTAATTACGCTAATATACGCGCCCCATCTGGAAATCGGTATTTATGTTGGAGTGGCTTTGTCGCTCGCCATTTTCCTTTATAATAATATGAGACCAAAAGTTTCTTCTTTATCGCGGCATCTCGGCGATTACAGTTTAAGGGACAGTCAAGTTCACGGGCTTCCGGAGTGCGACTATATCTCTCTCGTTCGATTCGACGCTCCTTTGTTCTTCGCAAACGCCAGCTATCTAGAAGAAAAAATCGACAAAAAAATCTTGCGAAAAAAGAACTTAAAGCATATTATTATTGTAGCTAACGCAATGACGGATATAGACGCCACCGGCGAGGAAGAGTTGTCTCTGTTAGTCAAAAGATTGCGAAGCGCCGGATACGGAGTTTCGTTCAGCGGCGTGAACGAAACCGTTATGGAAGTTTTCGAACGAACTCATTTACTCGAACTAATTGGCGAAGAGAACATTTATCCGACGATGGAAAGAGCAATTTTAAGCGTTTACGATAAAACGCACGGCGTTGACGACGAAAAATGTCCTCTTATTTCCGTATATAAAGACGAATCTAAGATGAAAGGAGAACATAGGCATGCCAATAATATCAATAACAAGCGGTAAATACTGTAACGAAAAAGAAATTATCGACGCGTTAATCGATAAACTTCGTTACAAACTGATTAGCGACGAGGACGTTGTCGGAAAAGCCGCGGAGATATCGGAATTCGACGAGAAAAAAATCGAAAAGGCTCTTTCGGATAAAGTTTCGGTTTTTAATAAGTTTACGCACGAACGCGAACGTTCAATAGCTTATCTCAAATTGGCTCTTTCGCGAATTATTCGGGAAGATGATTTAATCGTAAACGGTTACTGCGGTCAATTAATACCGAAACAAATAACGCACGCTTTGAAAGTATTTTTAATATCCGATTTTCCGAGCAGAATCGAAGCGGCTAAAAAAGACGGCTTAAGCGAAAAAGACGCGACCGATTATATTAAAAGCGAAGACGCGCGATACGCTTTTTGGATTAAATCTATTACGGGCAACCGAGACCCGTTCGACCCTTCGCTTTACGATATCGTGGTTCCCACCGATAAGAAAGAACTTGGCGATATAGTCGCTTTGCTGCTTGATAATTTATCCGCTTCGGTAGTTAAGCCGACCGAATCGTCCCAAAAAGCGGAGGTTGACTTCGAGCTTGCCGCTAAAGTCGAAACCGAATTGGCAAAAAAGGGACACAACGTAGAGGTATTAGCCAGAGACGGCTTCATTACCTTAATTATACATCAGAACGTTTTATTCCTCGGCAAATTAGAATCGGAGCTGAAGTCTATCGCCGAAAAAGTCGAGGGCGTCGAGTCGGTAGAAACAAGAGTGGGCAAAGGCTATTACAAGAACGACATATACCGAAGCTACGATTTTGAAATGCCGCAAAAGGTTCTTTTGGTGGACGACGAACAGGAATTTGTTCAAACGCTTTCCGAAAGACTTCTTATGCGCGATATGGGCTCGGCGGTCGCTTACGACGGCGAATCGGCGCTCGATTTAATCAATGAAGACGAACCCGAGGTTATGATTCTCGATTTGCGGATGCCCGGCATCGACGGCATAGAAGTCCTCAAAAAAGTAAAGCAATCTAAACCGGAGATAGAAGTTATTATACTTACGGGGCACGGCTCGGAAAAAGACAGAAAAATTTGTATGGATTTGGGCGCCTTCGATTATCTCCAGAAACCCGTTAAAATTGAAAAGCTGAGCGAAACTCTGAAAGAGGCTTACGATAAAATCAAGAAAAATCAGAAAAACAACGGTTAGTAAAATTGAAAGCAAAAATCAAAAAATGGTTCGATAATCTTTTTGTCGGCGAGGATAAAGAAAGAATATCCAGCCGTCATATATTTAATTTTCGCCGTTTATGGGTAGTTCTGTTTTTTCTTACCGCTTTTGTCGCTATAGTTCCGCTGCTTTTTTTCGCGCTGATAGATTACAACGTAACTCAAAAAGCGATTGAGTTTGAAATGGAATCAAGGACATCGCGCCTGACTTCCAATACGAAACAAATCGTTTCTTTTTTCGTTGACGAAAGAAAACTCGTTTTGGATTTCATCGTTAGGGACAACAATTACGATGAGCTAACCGACGAGGAAGTTTTAAACCGACTTCTCAAAAGTTTGAAAGAAGCTTACGGCGGTTTTACCGATTTAGGCGTAATAGATTCCTTAGGAATTCAGCAAGCGTACGTTGGACCGTATAAACTTAAAAGCAAAAAGTATAGCGAGCAGTTTTGGTTTAAGAAAACTCTTGAAAAAGGGAAATACGTCAGCGACGTCTTCTTGGGATATAGAAACGTTCCGCATTTAGCTATAGCCGTAAAGAAAGAAAAGCCTAACGGCGGGTTTTATATTTTGCGAGCTACTATTGAAGACAGGTTCATAAATTTGCTTTCGCAAATTAAAGTAAGCGAAGCCGGCGACGCGTTTATGATAAACAAAGACGGAATACTCCAGACTCATTCGAAGATATTCGGAAAAGTATTAAACAAGATACCCATTGAAGTTCCGGATTATTCTGAGCAAAGCGAAGTAATCGGCGAAAAAAATCCGTCCCAAGAGGACATCATTTTAGGTTATTCTTATATTCCCGAGACGCCGTTTATTATTATGATTGCCAAACATCGCAACCAATTAGTTCAACCTTGGGCGAATATGAGGATTAATTTAATAGAGTATCTCGCCATTAGCGTAACTATAATTATTTTATGGATTCTCGTAATGACTACTTACGTAGTAAAACGTCTTAAAGAGACGGATAGGCGACGAATAAGAAACCTACATATGGCTGAACAGTCCAATAAAATGGCTTCGATAGGAAGGCTAGCCGCCGGGGTGGCTCACGAAATCAACAATCCCTTAGCGATAATAAACGAGAAGACGGGATATATACAAGATAAATTCGAGTTAGTTAAAGAATACAACAGGGACGAGAAATTGCTTAAAGCGGTTGACTCGGTTCTATCTTCTGTTGAACGATGCAGCAAGATAACTAAAAGACTGCTATATTTTTCCAGACATCAAGAAACCAAAGTAATGAATTTCGACCTTAAAGAAGTGGCGAACGAAACTTTAGGTTTTTTGGAGAAGGAAGCGCACCACAAATCAATAAAAGTTACCGTGAATTCCGACGAAGATTTGCCAAAAATTAAAACTGATAAGGGGAAAATTCAACAAATTTTATTAAATTTAATAAGCAACGCTTTTGACGCTATGGGAAAAGGCGGCGAATTAACTGTGGACTTAAAGAAAGTTGAAGGCAGGCATATAAAGATTAGGATTAGCGATACAGGTTGCGGAATATCCGAGAAGGATTTGCAAAAAATATTCGAGCCTTTTTATACGACTAAGACAAATAAAAGAGGCACCGGACTTGGACTTTCGATAACTTATTCGTTAGTTAAAGAAATATCGGGCGATATTAGCGTTAAAAGCGAAATTGGCAAAGGAACTACTTTTAATATAAAGTTGCCTTTGGAAATTGATAACTTAAAAGAGATTAATTATGAGAGTTTTATTAGTTGACGACGAAGAAGAATTAGTATCGACTATAGCCGAAAGACTTGAATTTAGAGGTATTGAGGCGGATTGGGCGGTAGCCGAAGAACAAGCGGTCGCTCTAGCCGAAAAAAAGGATTTCGATATAGCCGTAATCGATATAAAATTGCGCGGCATAAGCGGGTTTGAAGTTAAAAGTATGCTCGAAAAGGTCAATCCGAAAATCAAGTATATCTTTTTGACCGGACACGGTTCGGAGAACAACTTCAAAAAAGGCTGCGAAGAAGCCGGGTCGCCTAAGTATTATTTGGTTAAACCCGTAAATATTAAAAAATTGGTCGCTTTGATGAAAGAACTGATGGAAGAAGAGCAATGCTAAACGACGAGAAAATAGAAGAGATATTATCGCTGCAAGGACCGCGCTTTTTCGGCGAGATTACAGCTTCCATTTCGCACGAAATCAAAAACTCCTTGGCGATTGTCAACGAGAACGCGGGTTTATTGGAAGACTTAATCGTTATGCAAGAGAAAATGGGCAAACCTCTCAACATAGAACGAGTCAAAAAAATCTCCCAAGATTTGCAGAATCAAATTGATAGAGCAGACGGAATAATCAAAAATCTGAACAGATTCGCTCACAGCGTCGATAAGACCGAAGACTTAGTTGAAGTGAACTCGGTTTTAGATTATCTTTTTGTTATTAGCGACAGATTGCTCAAAAGGAAGGGGATAAAGCGCTACTTTGAAAAGACCGAGCAGGAAATTGAATCGAAGGTTAATTTATTTTATTTTTTGAATTTGATTTGGGCGATAATTTTATTATTATATTGGAAAATCGAGAACGAAGGAGAAATTACATTAAAAACGGAAGTGAAAGACGGCGAGAATTTAGTTATATTTCGAGCCCCGGAATCCTTGGATATAAAAAGCGAGGTAGCGGAAGACGAAAGAGTCGATTATTTAACGAACTTGTTGAGCGTTAAAGTTAAAGTTCTTGAATCGAATATATTAGCTCTTGTCGTATGAAAACGGCAATTTATTGTTAACTAAAAGGAGCGAGCGCTATGAAAGACAAAATTTTATTGGTTGACGACGAGCAAGATTTCATAGATTTGTTGAGCGAGCGACTTGAAAGTCGCGATATCGACGTAGAGAAATCTACTACCGGCGAAAAAGCTGTTGATAAGGTGAAAGACGAAAATTACGACGCGGTAGTTTTGGATTTAAAAATGCCCGGAATGGACGGCATAGAAGCTCTAAAGAAGATTATGGAAATAAACCCCGAGATGCAGATTATCATATTAACGGGGCACGCCACAGTCGATAAAGGCGTAAAAGCTATGAAGCTCGGCGCTCTGGACTTCATTGAAAAACCGGTCAAGATGGACGAGCTTCTGGAAAAAATCAACAAGGCGAAAGCCAATAAAATGCTAATCACAGAGAAACGCTTGTCTAATAAGTTAAAAGATATATTGTCAAAGAAAAGCTGGTAAGAAACATTTAACACTTCTTCCTAAGATGCGCCACGCCTCGCAGGCGCGGCGCATTTGGTTATAACCCCTCTCTAACTCTCCCCGAAATCGGGGAGAGGACTAAAAAGGTTAACGTAAGCATATTAATATTAACCTGTTAGTTCCTTACAGCCTTACTCGTCCCGACGCTCCGGCGTAGGGATGAATACAGCCGCTCTCCGCGCGGTAAAGGAGCAAGCAAAACGCCGCGGAGCGGACGGAACGAGTTGCAGCCTAATTCCCAAACTCCGATTTGGGAATTAAAAAAAATTGAAATCCCTCTCTGCTTGCGGAGAGGGGCTGGGGTGAGGTTAAGAATTTTTGTGACCCGTGCAGGTTTCGAACCTGCGGCCCTTAGATTAAAAGTCTAATGCTCTACCAGCTGAGCTAACGGGTCGCCAAATATAAATTACAAAAATAAGACTTATTTTATACTTCGCAAAATTAATTTTTCTTTTCTATCGTAAATTTTTTGTCGTTGTCGAATTCTAAAGTTATCGGCTGCCATTTAACAAACAACGATTTGTTGTTGTATCTTATTATAGAATCGCGTCTGCTTGTTTCGTCGTGAATGAAAGATTTAAAAAACTTTACCGAATCCTTTGGAGGTATCGGCTCCGGATTGTCAATCTCAAATTGTTTAATCAGTTGATTGTTTTGATTGTAGAATTGAATCAATCCGTTGATATTTTTAATTTTATGCTCGGATTTATTTATCATTTCATATAAAATCGTGTTAGCTTTTACCTTGCGCTCGACGTTATCCACTATTCGCCTAATCGTGTCTTCTCGAATTCCTAAATAACGGATTTTATAGTTTAAGTCCATAGCCAAGCGGTTCGACGCCGTTTTAAGAACGTCGAAATCCGAAGCGCGGACGTAATCTCTTTGAGCTTCGATAACTTGTCCGACCGTCATTCCGACAATCGAATCGTTGTAAGCTCTTAGTCTTTTCAATCCCTCGCGGAAAGTTCTTATGTCTTTGGAAGACATAATATTCTCGCTTTTCAAATCGTTAACTATATCGACGACGTTGTCTCTGTTAATCGTCAAATCGTAAAGCTGGGATTCTTTCTCGTCTTTGCAAGCAGTCAAGATAATAACTAACGTCAAAACGAACGCTATAACTATTTTCGCGTTTTTCATATCTTCTCCTAATAATTTGAAAATTTTATACAAATTTAAACCATTAATTTCAAATTATCAATTATTAGAAGCGTTTTATTAGAATTTATAAGGGGGCGGTTCGAAATGATTCGGCGGCAATAAGCTCTCAACCCTGTGGTTAACCGCAGGGTTGAGGATAATGATAATTATTGACTATTCGCCTTAAAGGCCAATTCCGAACTTTAATTCTAAAACAGGTAAACCATTGTTGTATATATTTCTATGGTTAATATTTTTATCTTCATAAATTTTTAATGGATACCTAAAGTCCAAACCAATTATATAAGAATCAAACAAATTGGATTTTGAATCAATTAAGTAATTAATACCACCGCCTATATTTAAATAGAATTTATATCCTTTCGATTGCGTTTCCCATATTAGCGACGGGTAAACGAAGAGTTTATCGGTTATATCGAAAAGATAGAAACTGCTCACAAACATTCCCCATTCAAAATTCGATGGAAAAATTGAATTTAAACCGCCGCTACCATAAAGATTGCCACTTAGTTTTCTTGTTTTCCTAATAGAAAACTGAATTTTATCGGAAAGTCCGTTAGTCTCGTTAAATAAATCAACTTTGGTAAATGAGACGAAATAATTTTTGTTTGGAAAGGAACTTTCCGATTCTTGCGCTTTAACATTAAAATATGCGCAAAAGCTCAGAAGTATGATTGTTATTAATACTTTTTTAATCATTTTATAATCCTTTTAGTTGTTTTACCTTTTTTTATTCCCATTCCCATATAATAGCAGTTGTAACAGTTGAAGTTACACCGAACATTAAGCCCTGTAACAAATTGTCATTTCTTGGATTTTGATCGTCAAGCCGCGCGCCGTAATAAAATGCTGAACCGTCACTAAAAGCACAGGCAACTAATCCATCCCAATTATCTTCAATCCATTCTGCCGCGCTGTTAAAAAAGTTCTTAAAAACCTTTCCTAAAATAGTAGTTTGTGTGTGATCCTTTTTTTGAAAGATTATTTCCGAACAATTTAGAACCCAATCGCTATTTTCGCCTAAATCCTGTTCTTCGCTCCAGTAATGTAAACTATACCTTATAACGGAAGACGCCCCTAATAATTGCTTTTTACAAGCTGCGCAATAGTTTGAATTAATGATATCGTCTTCCCAATCCTTAATATCTTCAAAGACTAAATCTAAATCATTAGAATCTGGGTTGTTTTCGACTAAATCAATTAAGTTATGCATTTCAATTCTTGAGTTCTCATTATAAGCTCCGCTATCAATTACTTCATCTAAGGTATAAGTCATAATTAAATCGAAAGCATCTTCTCCAACAGATTCCAAGTAAGTATTGCAATCTTCTTGACCGTCGTACCATCCTAATGAGCATACATAATCTGCTGAAAAACTTATAATTTGATTTTTTAGAACAATTGAGTCATTACAACTCAAGCTCTCGCGATATGAGATAATGTAATCAAGCCCTTCGTTATGATGATACCCCATTGTGTCGTAAGGATTATTAGGATTTTCCCAAGCTGAAGGCGGGGGATTATAATTAATAGGAACGTTTTTGTCTGAGCGCTGTTCCGAACAACCTATTATGAATAAAAACAATAACATAACGATGAACCTAGGGAACAGGGAATCTCTCGGTCTTAGAAACATTTGAATTTTTCATATTAAACCTCTTAAAATGTTTAAAAAACTAATTATAAACAACTTAGCCGGTTTCCCTATCCTTTCTTTTGCAAGGATAAAATTATTTTTATAAAAAAGCAAACATTTTTTTAAAATCGAATAAAATTTTTACTTTATCATACTTTTTATTACTCCCGTCCTCAAACCGTTCGCGCTAACCTTGCAGGACTCCGCTCCGAAGCGCCTCAAAGTTTCCAGAAGAATTAGCGTTCCAGAAGTAATAACGTCCGCTCTAAAGGGGTGCAAATTGTATTCTCGGGCGATATCTTCCGCCGACATAGATTTTAAAACGTCGAATATTTCCTCGATTTTCCCGATTTGTAATATATATCCGTGAACTTTATCTCTGTCGTATTCTTTCAGATTTTGAGCTATGGCGGCTAACGTCGTTGGCGTTCCGGCGACGGCGTATATAGTGGGACGCTCGAATTTGAAATCTACTTCCGCCAAACTCTCGTTAATTATTTCTCGCGCCCGAGTTATGTGACTTTCTTGGCAGGGCTGGCTCGCCAAAACGTTTTCTTTAAGTCTGACCGCCCCGATTTGTAAACTGACTCTATCGATAACTTCGCTTCCTTCGCCGACGATTACCTCGACGCTCCCGCCGCCGATGTCGATTACTAAGTTATCTCCGCCGTCTTCCACCGCTCCTAAGTAGCTTAGTCGAGCTTCTTCGTTGCCGCTTATTACGCGTATTTTCTCGCCAATCGCTTTTGATAATCTTTCTTTGACTTCTTCTTGATTGGCGGCGTCTCTTAACGCGCTTGTTCCCGCTACTTTTAGTCGGGAAACGCCGTGTTCATCGCAAATTGATTTATACTTTGCGAGAATCTTTTCCGCGCGTTCGGCGGCGGCGGGGGATATGCGCTTGATTTCCGATTTGCCGCCAATGCCTTCGCCCAAGCGCGCTACCGAATGTTCCTCTCGTAAAATCTTGAAATTGCCGGCGTCGATTTTTCTCGCTATTAATAGTAATATCGTATTTGTTCCTATGTCTATAGCCGCGAATGTATCCATTTATTTTGTATCCTTAACTTTAAAACCAATAGCCGTCCATTCGTCTTCGTTGATTTGCTCCAGTTCTTCTAAGCCGTTTTTGCTAGCCGCCGTCTTTACCTCGTATTCGTCGCTTCTCAATATGCCGGAAACCAATAGCTTGCCTTTTGATTTCGCAAGCGATTCGTAGAATTTGGGCATAGAGCTAACAATTAGCGACGTGAACAGATTGGCGGCGATTCCGTCGGCGGGAGGGAGGCTCGCGTCCTCAATTTCAGCGCTTTCAATCGTTATTTGATTTTCCGCCGCGTTTATTCTGGCGTTCTCTATGGAATTTTCTATCGCCCATTCGTTGTTGTCGAATGCGTAAACTCTGTCGGCGCCGAGCTTTATCGCCAGTATCGCTAAAATTCCCGTTCCGGAGCCGGCGTCAATCCAAAATTCGCCTTCTTTCACGTAGCGTTCCATTAATCGGCATAGTAGTTTGGTTGAAGAATGCGCCCCAGTGCCGAAAGCCATTTTGGGATTAACCGTGATTCTAATCGGGCAGTCCAGTTCCTTGATTTTCCATTCGGGAGCTATTCCCACTTTGTCGCTAATTTTAATAGCGGGAGTCTTTTTCTCGTATTCCTCGTTCCAATTTTTCTCGTCGATTAAGTCAATTTTGGAGACGTCAACGTCGGGGTCGATTCGTTTCAGTCTTTTCAATAAATCCTTTTCGACTATTTCCGCCCAATCGGAAATATCAAAGCAAACTATCAATTCCCCGTCTCTTTCCTCTACGCCTTTTATAGAGAACTTCGAAAGTTCCCCGCTTATAATATCCATATTTTCGCAATTCGACTTTATATGGAGATTAATGTACTGTTTTGTTTTCATTTTTGATATTTTTTTCTTATTTATGAAAAAAGTTTTTATTTAATTTGCAATTATAAACATTTTGTCTATCTTGTAAAAGTATAGGACGTGAATATGGATGATATAACGACAAAATGCGAAAGAATTAAGCTGTTGGTTATGGACGTGGACGGCACATTAACCGACGGGACGGTCTTATATTCAAAGAACGGCGAGGAGCTTAAGAGGTTTTCGATAATCGACGGAATGGGAGTCGAATTGCTGCGAAGAGCGGGTATAGAAGCGGCGATAATAACGAGCGAGAATTCCGCTATTGTAACCGCTAGAGCCGCGAAATTAAAAATTAAGAAAATAATCTTAGGGTCGCGAGATAAAAAGCGAGCCTTAACGGATTTATCGGAAAAGATGAATTTAGATTTAGAAAATATAGCTTACATCGGCGACGACGTAAACGATTATTACGCTTTGCAAACGGCGGGAGTGGGAGCTTGTCCGCATAACTCAAGCAAAGAAGTAAAATACGTTTGCGATTATATTTGCCAAAGCAAAGGCGGCGAAGGCGCCGTTAGAGAATTCGCCGAATTAATATTACTATCGCAAAACAAATCCGTAATATTACCGGAAAATTGGGAATAAATTAATAGGAGGCATTATGAGTAATTCGAAAGATTCAGGTTTCACTCAAGGTTTTTTGCTCGGCTCGTTTTTGGGCGGAGCAGCGGGAGCGGTTACCGCTCTTCTTATGGCGCCGAAAACAGGCGAGGAGTTTAGAAAGGAAATAGGAGAGAAGTCTAAAGACTTTTACGACAAAACCTCGGATTATATGAAAAACGCCGAAACGGCTGTCGGTTCGGCTGTTAACGAAAGTGTAAACGAAGGCAGAAATAGGGCGAGAACGATAATCGATTCCGCCAGACATCGCGCCGAGGATATTTTATCGAACGCCGAAGACGTATTGCGAGAAGCGAAAACAAAAGCCGGTTCGACAAAGGAAAACGTTCAAGGTAAAATCGATAACGTAAGAAGCGCCGCTAAAGCTAGCGCGGATACGTTTAAGAATGAAATTGAAAAAGCGAGCGAAGAAGACGAAAAGAACGAAGAAAAGAACGAAGAAAAAGACGAATATAACACCTTTTAAAAATGAAAGGGCGATAAAATGGAATTAGATTTTGCTTTGAAAATACTAGCTTTAATCGCTCTAGTGGCTTTCATAATTTTGGCTATAGTATCTTTAATCTCTCTTAGCTCAGCTATCAAGCTAATGAGAGAAGCTAATTATAAGCTGAACGATTTAGCCGCCGAGTTTCAAACGACAATGAAGAGTTTTTCAGAGAACATAGCGCAAGCTAAGAGCAAGTTTAACGAATCGCTGCATAACTTCGACGATTCTTCGAAACAATTGACGGCGACGACGCGGAGTATTCAAAAGCGAACGGATTCGATTGGGAACGCTGTTGATTCATATTCGAAACTCTTGAATAAAGTTCACAACAGAATTTCCAAACCGTTGCTCGACGCTAGCGTCTATGTCGGCGCGGCGGCTAAAGCGGTATCCACTTTTTCTTCCTTTTTTGGAGGTTCGAAAAAGGAAAGTAAAAAAGACAAATAATGATTAGTAGCGAGCGGCGGGGGGATTAATTCCTCTTGCCGCTTTTCGCTTTTCGCGCTCAAGATAAGACAAGGCTAAACCTATAGCCAAACTAAAAGTCGAAAATGTCGGCGATTTATGTCTTCATTTAATAAAACCTTAATTGAGAAACTTTTCCATCCTTTAGTTCAAAGTAGATTATAATTCTTTGTAAATTTATCAAAAAAACGCTTGCTTTTTGATAAAAATATATTTATGTTACTTCAACTAAAGTATTTAAAACAATTCAAGGGCGGAATTATGAAAAATATATTATTCGTTTTATTGCTGTTTTTAATTATTTGCTTAATCCAATGCTCGAGCGGCTCGGGACCCGACGATAAAAACCCGCCGCGAGAGTTGACCGTCGGCGAACAAGAATTAGTTAGTTCGGACAATAATTTCGGGCTTAAGCTATTTAGAGAAGTAATAAACGAAGAGAGCGACAAGAACGTGTTTATTTCGCCGCTGAGCGTTTCTATGGCGTTGGGTATGACATATAACGGCGCCGCCGGCGAAACCCGCGAAGCGATGAAAAACACGCTCGAGCTAAACGACCTGTCTATTCAAGAAGTTAACGAATCATACCAAAGTTTAATCAAACTACTTAGAAACTTAGACGATAAAGTAATATTCCAAATCGCTAATTCAATTTGGTGTCGGGAAGGGTTGGATTTCGAGGAGGATTTTCTGAACGTTAACAAGGATTACTTCGACGCTTTAGTAAGAACGCTGGACTTCAGCGACGCCGAGGAAGCCGAGAGAATAATTAACAACTGGGTCGAAGAAAATACGAACGGGAAAATTAAGAAAATGCTCGACGGCGATATTAACGATAACGGAGTTATTACCGCTATGTTCCTTATTAACGCGATATACTTCAAAGGAACGTGGACTTACGCGTTTAATAAAGATTCCACAAAAGACAAACCGTTTTATCTATCGAACGGAACTCAAACTACTTGCAAAATGATGGAACAAACGAGAGAATTTAACTTTTATATGAACGAAGATTTTCAGGCTATCGATTTGCCCTACGGAGATAGCTTATATAGTATGACGGTTTTTCTGCCTCATCCAAATAAAGATATTAACGCGATTATAGAAAAATTCAACGACGATAATTGGAACAGGTGGATGAACAGCTTTGGTAATGAAGAAGTAATACTTCATTTCCCCAAATTCAAGCTTGAATACGATATTGAACTGAACGACGCGCTTAAAGCTCTCGGAATGGAAATAGCTTTCGACGACAGAGCGGATTTTTCAAATATGTCTGATTCTTTAGGATTATTTATTGATAAAGTTAAGCACAAAACTTTTATCGATGTTTACGAGGAGGGAACGGAAGCCGCCGCGGCGACGTCCGTTGAAATGGGCTACAAATCTTCGGGTTCGATGTCGCTTAACTTTAATCGTCCGTTTGTATTCGCTATACGGGAGAATCACTCTGGAACAATTTTATTTATCGGGAAAGTTGTCGAGCCTAAAGTTGATTAAACAAGGAGAATAAAAAACAACTTTGAGCTGTAGGGAACTGACTCAAGACTCAAATGCATTGAATTTCGAACCTTTCGGGTAAACCCGAAGGTTGACGTAAATTCATAACTGGCGCGTGTTTTCAAGGTTAAGTCAACCTCAAGGTTTACCTTGAGGACAGTAAAAACATAGTTATTAGACAGCCTCTTTACCTTGAGGGGATTAAAACTCCAGTTACGAGACAACCTCTACGAATCTACCCCTTATAATATAAAAAAAGCGGCGCGTATAGATTTATGCGCCGCTTTTATTTTCTATATATTTCAATCTTTTAGTCGTTTCGGTTGAGAGCGAAAACGTATTTCTCGGCAAGCGAGTAAGCGCCGAACATAACCGCCGAATATACTAACGTTCCGGCTAAAGCGTTGCGGAAGAAAGGCAGAGCTAAAGTATAGCATCGTATAAGGCTTTCAAACGTCAGCGGCTTATACATCGGGTCTATAAGCCAAGAGCCGAAATTTGTTACGATGAAAAACAAAACCGAACCGCCCAGAGCCGCGAAGAATACGTTTTTTACTTTTACTCTGTTCTTTATCATAAAGCCTATAAATATTCCAAGGACGAAACTTGCGTAAACGAATAGTGAAATCAAGTGAAATCCGAGAAATATATCGCTTAGCGCCATCGCCAAAAGCGGAGCGGCGAAAGCGGCTCTTTTATCTCCGAAATACGCTCCTCCAAAAATAGCTATAGCCATAATAGGAGAGAAGTTCGCCGGATGCTCTATTAATCTCGTTAAAGCGGCTAAAAGAATTAATCCGCCCAATAGCAAATATCTTAAGTATTGATTATTATTCATATCGCCTCGAAAAATTATTGTTTAATCCGATTATTAACTTACTGTGCAAATTTAACAAAAGATTTGTTCTAAAAGCAAAAAAATGAGGGATAGTAATAAATATATTAGTTTACATAATGTAGATTATATTACGCTTTTGTTATTTGTCTTTGGGCTTATTATCGCCGCCGCTCTTGCTTTTGCTATCAACGTATGTTTTGAAAGCTTCCATAACCGAACGGTCTTTTTCGTTAACTTTTTGCTCGACTTTGTCCAGCATTTCTTTTTTCATCATATCTTTTATTTTACCGTCGAGTCTCGGTTTAGAATCCGAACTGTCTTTTAAAGGATTTGCCATTATTAGCTCCGCGATTTAATTACACATCCGACTAGTATTATTAACTTATTTCACTGGAAATTATTTTATAAAGAGCTTTCGTATATTTTGCCGTTGTTTATGGCGTATTTTGGTTTTCCGATTAACTTTTCGTCGATAAACGGGCTGTTGCCCGATTTCGATTTTGAGGACTTCCGTTCGTAAATCCATTCTTCTCTGGGCGCGAAAATCGTCAAGTTAGCTTTTTCGCCTTCTTTGATATTTATTTCCGGCAATTTAAGCAGTTGCCTCGGTCTAATCGACATTTTATGTATCAATTGCGGCAACGTAAGTATATCTTTTTCCAGCAGATGAGTAATAGAAACGCCTAAGGACGTTTCCAAACCTATTATTCCGTATGGAGCTTTGTCAAATTCGGCTTCTTTTTCGTGCGAAGCGTGCGGCGCGTGGTCTGAAGCTATGCAATCTATAGTTCCGTCCTTTAATCCCTCTAAAATAGCGTCAATGTCTTCTTTTGAGCGCAGGGGCGGATTCATCTTATAATTTGAATCGTAACTCTTTAAATATTCTTCGGATAGAGAAAAATGGTGCGGAGCGACTTCGCAACTCACCCGCAAACCTCTATCTTTAGCGTTTCTAACCGTTTGAATTGAGCCTTTTGAGCTAATGTGTTGTATATGGTAGCGCGTATTGCCGCAATATTCCGCCAATTTAATATCGCGAGCGACTATTATCTCTTCGGCTACTGTCGGATAACCTTTCAATCCTAACTTGCCCGATAAGTAACCGTCGTTCATAGCAAAGCTTTGAGTTAACTTATGGTCTTCGCAATGCTGTGATATTAATAAATCGAGCGTCGAAGCGTAATCGAAAGCTCTTTTCATTACTTCGGAATTCATTATGCAAGAGCCGTCGTTTGTAAAAAGAACCACCCCGAAATCGTTAAGCTCGAGCATTGGCGATAACAGCCCGCCTTCCCTATTTTGCGTTATGGTCGCTCCAATTTTCACGTCCGCGAGCAAATCTTTGGCTCTTTGATTTATATAATCCACAACCGTTATGTTATCTATCGCCGGCTCGGTGTTCGGCATAATGCAAACGCCGGTGAACCCTCCGTTAGCGGCGGCTTCCGCTCCGGTCGCGGTATTTTCCTTATATTCGAATCCCGGCTCTCTGAAGTGAACGTGCATATCGAAAAAGCCGGGCGAGCAGACTAAATTATCCGACTTAACGACTTTAGCGTCTTCGTCCAAATCAGGCTTTTTCTCGGAACAGTGAACTATCGTTCCGTTTTTAATCCATACGTTTAAAACAGAGTCCAAGTTTTGAGTTGGATTGACCGCGCGAATATTCTCGAAGTAAATATTCAAGACTTCCCTTTTCATTTGTCCCTAGAAAATAAATTAACGCAAAATACAAAATAGATTCTAGAAATTTTAATTTTTTTCGCTTGAAAAATTAAAATAAGGAGCGATTTTTACTGAAGTATTTTTTAAGGAATGTCTTTCTATGAATAGCGCATACGCCATATTTTTCAAGCGCTTCGTAATGTTTCTTAACGGCGTAGCCTTTATGTCCGGAAAATCCGTAAAGGGGAAATTGCGATTGAGCTTTTTCTATCATCCAATTGTCTCTGCTAACTTTAGCTATAATAGAAGCGGCGGATATTTCTAAACGCTTCAAGTCGCCTTTGACTATCGTTTCAAACGGAATTTCGTCGTATTTGTAATAATTGCCGTCGATTAGTAATTTGTTAGGCTTAGGAGATAAAGCGTCCACCGCTTCTTTCATAGCTTTTTGAGCGGCTTGTAGTATGTTAATTCGGTCAATTTCTTCGTTGTAAACGAAACCAATACCGACAGATACGGAATTTTCTTGAACGACTTTGTAAAGCTCTTCCCTTTTGCGCGGCGTTAATTTTTTGGAATCAGTTATCCCGAACTCGTTTTTGAAATTTGGGTTTAAGATTACCGCGGCGGCGACGACGGGACCGGCTAAAGCTCCCCTGCCGGCTTCGTCCACGCCGGCTACGAGACTGTCTTTTGCAACTTCTTTTCGCGTCAAGTTAATCCTCGATTAACTTTAGAAATTCGTTTCTTAAATTGAACTCTTCAAGCAATAAACCTCGCATAACGGAAGTTACCATAAACGATTCGTCCTCGGAACCTTTAACTCCTCGAGCTATCATACAGTAATGGCGAGCTTTTATGACGACGCCGAGAGCTTTAGGGCGAATTAAGTTTTCTATGTAATCCGCTATTTGCTCGCCTAGTTCCTCTTGTATTTGAGGGCGTCTGGCAAACCAATTAACTATACGGCTTAATTTTGACAAACCTAAAACGTAATTGCCCGGAATATAACCAATCGCGCATTTCCCAGAAATTGTTTGCCAATGATGCGAGCAAACCGACATTACCTCTATGCCTTTACTTATAATTAACTCGTCGACTTTTTTTCTGTTCGGGAATACCGTCAACTTAGGCGGTTCGACGTATCTTCCGATAAAAAGCTCGTTTACGAGCATTTTTGCTATCCTGCGAGAAGTTTGAGCATTATTTGGGTCGTTGCGGGAAATCCTCAAAATATCCATCGCTTCAATGAATTTCTTCTCGAGCTCGTCTATCATATCTTCTCTTTTTTCTGGAGCAATCGGTATGTTGTCGTTGGCGTCGAGCAGTTCTTCGCCTTTAGCGTTAAACTTCGGATATTTAATATTATCGGAAGGTTTTAGCTCTTCGTTCAGTTCGTCGTCTGATAATTCTGAGTAGTCCATTTGTTTCCCCTTTGCCAATTATTCGTTAACCTCGTATTTTTTTACTTCTAAAGGCTCTCCCCTGTATTCAGCCCAACTGTCCTCAGTCTCGCAAAGCTTTATTGAATGCAGTTCGCCCGAAGGCAATTTGTCTTTTAGTATATTCCAAAAGACTACAATCAGATTTTCGACCGTCGGGATTACGCCCTTAATAAAATCTACGTCGAAATTCAAATGTTTGTGGTCAACTTTATCGACTATTTCGCTTACTAGTATATCTTTCAGCTCTTTTAAATCGATAACGTAGCCAGTTTCAGGATTGGGTTTTCCTTTTACGGTTACTTCCAAGTCATAGTTATGTCCGTGTCCGTAGAAGTTGTTGCATTTATCGTAAATTACTTCGTTTTCGTCGTAGCTTTTCGTTGGATTATACAATCTATGAGCGGCTGAAAATCTAACTTTTTTTGTTATATAAATCATCTTGTCTCAATAAAAATTCAACAAATTGCTTAGTTTGTATTATCTCAAATTTTTAGTTTTGTCAAAACAATTTAATAAATGTTCGTATGAAATAGCAAAAAATTTTATTTTTTCTATTGAGAGTTAAGGCAAAATATGAAAATTACGTTTAAAATCGCTTTTATACTAGTGTTATCGGCTTTAGCTGTCTCTTGTTCAAAGGTGGAAAAAACGGTTAAGAAGCAAATAACCGTAACCGCTCTTCCCGAAAGAGCCGACGAGATAAAGAATCTCGACATTAACGCCGCTATTGAATTTGAGTACAAAAAGCAATCGAACAATTCAGTTTACGCCAATATCAAAATTGCTTCTCTCGATTCGCTCGCGTTAAGTCTAATCGGACCTTTCGGCATCGCTTTGGGAGAGCTTTACGCCGACCCGAACGAATTTTTATTTTACGACGCGTTTAACGACCGAGCCGTGAAAGGCAAGCCGACTCCCGAAAATATGAAGCTTGTTATAAGAGCTCCCCTTGCTTATCGAGATTTCATCAGGCTTATAAGGAACGAAACCCCCAAAAATCCCGGCGAATATATATTACAAAAGACGGATTCGAAGCGAGCGAACCGCGCTTTATTTAAAAGCAAAGGGGACGAAAGTTTCGAATTGGTTTCTTTCTCGCAAGAAAAAAACGCGATAGTTAAGTTTGAGAGGGTATCCGCCGACGGCGAAACTTTACTCCAAGCGCGTTACTCGGATTTTATCGATTTTGGAAAAGCCCGGATAGCCAAGCTCCAAGAATATTCTTTTCCGCTTACGAACGTAAAATTAATAATCGACATCGACGATATTGATACAGGCGTTGAGTTCAAAAAGCCGTTTTATCTTGATTTGCCTCCGAGCGTTAAAGTTATGAAATTGAAAGATTGATTGTTGAGCGCGATGAGTAAGACTTTGAAAATACTATTGTTTATTCTATTAATCTTAAATTATGTCGCTCATTCTCAAGCGAAGGACTCAACAAATATAAATAAAACGAAGTTAGACAGCGCCGTTAGAGTGAGCGAAGAGAGCGCGTCGTCTCAAACATTCTCTAAGAAATCCGATATTGATACCGTAGTCGTTTATAAAGCTCTTGACACCGCGCGCTTCGACGTTAAATCAAAGAAGATGTTCCTCGTTGGCGAGGCTTCAACCAGATATCAACAGCAACACTTAAAAGCAGACAATATTATAATTGATTTCGAAAATTCTTTATTGGACGCGAGCGGCTCAAAGGATTCGACGGGCAAACTAAAGGGCTTTCCCCAATTTGCCGAAAAAGGAGAGACATACGTTGGGGAGAAAATTCTATACAATTTCAAGACGCAGCAGGGACTTATTACGTTAGGCGAAACGGAATTGACGCAAGGTTACTATTACGGCGATAAAATTAAAAGAGTGTCCAGAAACGAATTTTTCGTGAAAAACGGACGTTACACGACTTGCGACAACCCCCGCCCCCATTATTACTTTGGTTCGCCTAAGATGAAAATGATAGCTAAAGACAAGGTGCTTATAGACCCCATCATCTTCTACGTTGAAGATATGCCGATTTTTATTCTGCCGTTCGGCTTGTTTTTTCCAAACAAAAGCGGCAGACGCTCTGGCATAATAATACCTTCGTTTTTCTTTTCCGAGAATCGAGGCGTTGCCATTCAAGATTTCTCGGTTTACTTAGCTCTTAGCGATTACTACGACACTCAATTCGGCGTTGACTTTTATTCGAAAGGAGGTTTTACGGCGAAAAATCATACGCGCTGGAAGCTTAGGGACGTTTTCGACGGTTCTATGGACTTGGAATACGGTAAAACGCGATTCGACCCCGACAACGAATACTCTACTAACTATAAATTCGCTTTTAATCATAGACAATCGTTAACCCCGCAGTCGCGAATTGTAGCAGACGTTAGTTTTATGTCGCAAAATTATATCCAAAACACAAATTATAAAAGTTTAAGCCGGCGTATGACGCAAGATATAACTTCTAACGCCTCTTATTCCCGCTCTTTCGACAACGGCTCTTCGGTATCGCTGGCTTTTAATCGCAATCAAAACATTATTACGAACGAAGTTCGCCAGACTTTCCCGCGCCTAAATTATACTCTTCCCCAATTTCAACCGTTAGAAGCCATTACCAAAGCAGGTTCGTGGATGCCCGAATGGGCGAGGAATTTATCGGTGTCTTATTCCGGTTCAGGCAACTATTACACGGAGAAAGTTTTGGACCAAGATTCAAATTTCGTTGACGATTATCGGTCTTCAATTAGCCACAATCCAAGCATATCGGTCTCGCCAAAACTCGGATATTTCAATTTCACGCCTTATGTTTCTTTCCAAGCTAAGAATTATTTCAGACGCGTTACAAAAAGCTACAACGCGTCGGACTCAACGGTTAGCGAATCGTTCGAAAAAGGCTTCTTCACTGAATATAACTACAGTTACGGCGTTAATTTATCCACGAGACTATATGGAATGTTAAAACCAAAAATGTTCGACGTTAAAGCCGTTCGCCACACGTTGCAACCAACGTTAGGATACAGCTTCTCGCCAGATTTATCATCTTCCGATTACGGATTCTACGACGCTTATTACGACGAAGCGCAAGACAGAGAGGTTCGTTATTCCAGATATGAAGCGGACGGCGGCGGCATAGCTTCCAGATCGCGCTCTGAGTCGTTTAGATATTCTATACTCAACAGTTTTGAAGCGAAGATTAATCAAAAAGACACATTGCCCGACAAAAACGTAGAGTTTCTAAGATGGAATCTTCGCGGTTCTTATAATATGGCAGCCGACTCCTTAAAATTTAGCGACGTGAGTATGGATTTCAGAGTTCCCGCTTTAAGCGATATAAACTTGAACGCTAGAGCCAATTTCACTCTCTACGACGAGGTAAACGGCGGTAAAATCGACAAGTTGCTTATCGAGCGAGGCAAAGGTTTGATGCGGCTAACGAATTTCAATTTACAGCTTTCGACCGCTTTCTCCTCCCAAGGAGTGGACGTAGGAACGTCGTTCGGACAAGAAACCGACGAATCTGAAACAAGCGAAGATTCCATCGGAATAGGCGAAAGATTCCGCCGCAGAGTCGAATACGAAAGAGCGAAAAAAGATTGGTTTGGAGATAGCTCCCCCGGCTATTCCCCCATTTCCATTCCTTGGAACGTGTCGCTTGGTTTAAATTATCAATATAGCGAGCCAACGGTCGGCAATATCACGAGAAGAATTAACTTAAACGCTCAGTTTTCGTTTCAACTGACGCAGACTTGGTCGTTCAACGGAAACGCCCAGTACGATTTTGTTAATAACGAACTAATCGCGCCGAGCCTCGATATATCTAAAGACTTGCATTGTTGGCGCTTATCGTTCCAATGGTGGCCCATAGGCTACAACTCGGGATTTTATCTGAGATTTGCAATCAAAGCCCCGCATTTGAGCGATTTGAAAATTGAAAAAAGAAGCAGTCCTATTTTAAGATAAATAGTAGTTGCATTTATAGCCGAAATCAATTATTTTTAAGAAAGTTTTAAGAAAGTTTTAGGAAAGATTTAAGTAAATAATATGAAGAAAAAGATACTGGTTGTAGAAGACGAAACACTTGTAAGAGAAGGTATAGTGGAACTGCTTTCGAGCGAAGGGTTTGATATGTATAGCGCGCCAGACGGCGACGAAGGATTAAAACTCGCTCAGAAGCATATACCGGATTTGATAATATGCGATATAATGATGCCGACTCTCGACGGTTACGAACTGTTAGAATTATTGCAGCAAGAGGAAGAAACGGCGACAATTCCGTTCATTTTTCTGACCGCAAAGTCTGAAAAAACCGATATGAGACGCGGAATGGATTTAGGCGCCGACGATTTCCTCACTAAGCCTTTTAAAGCTAACGAGTTATTCAAAGCCGTTCAAACAAGAATACAAAAGAAAGATAAATACGAGACAAAAACTGAGGAGCGCTTAGACGAGCTTAGATTAAGCATAGCCACAATTCTTCCTCACGAGCTGCGAACGCCGCTGAACGGAATTATGGCGTCGAGTCAATTGCTTATGGAATACTCCGACACTATGGAAAGAGAGGAAGTTTACCAGCTCCATGAGAATATCTTCACTTCGGCTAAACGACTAAACCGTCTAATTGTCAATTACTTATACTATACCGAGCTGGAAATGTTGAACAAAGACAAAGCGAGAATAAAGAAGTTCAAGAAATTATCGAAAATTGAAAGTCCAAACTCAATCTTGTCGGATTTATTTACTATTTACGCGGAAAATTACGAAAGACTCGAAGATTTGGACATTTCATTAGGCGAAGAAAAACCGATAGTTATTTTCGAAGACCACTTCCATAAAATCTGCGAGGAAATAGCCGACAACGCCTTTAAATTTTCTCTCGAAAAGGATAAAATCAAAGTAAGAACCGAGTTAAACGACGACGAATACTTATTGAAAATCACCGACTACGGTAGAGGGATGGACGTTAATAAAATAGATAAAATTGGCGCTTACTTCCAATTCGACAGGAACTTACACGAGCAACAAGGCTCCGGATTGGGCTTAGTAATCGCTAAACGCTTGCTCGATATCTACAAAGGAAACTTAAAGATTGACAGTCGGATTGATAAATATACGACCGTCGCGGTATCTTTTCCAATAGCGGAGACGAAGCAAGATTAAAACAAGTTCCCCCGCCCTAATATATTTTTTCCGTCAAGCGAAAGTTTCGCTCTTTTAAACGCGTCTATTACTTCCTTGTCGTACATCATTTTCAAATATTTCTTTTTCAGCTTTCCAATACCGTGTTCGGCTGAGACGGTTCCTTTGTATTTTAGCGCTTCTTTAACGCACAGTTCGTAGAAGTCGTAAATCTTTCTGATTCCTTCTTTGTCGCCGGCTAATAGGTTGGCGTGGAGGTGAGAGTTTCCAATATGTCCCCAAATATAATACTCCAGACCGAGCTTTTTGATTTCTGTCGTCGTAAAATTAAAATAATCCCGAAAGTTCTTGTCGGGAACGGCGGTGTCGGTTCCTTCTTTCTTAAGATTTCGATGCGCTATTCTTTCTTGAACGGTTGTAGGAACTAAATGACGCATTTCCGCTAAATCGGCTCGGTCATTATCGTTCATAGCGATTATCGTCGAATCAGCTAATTGCGTCTTTTCGCTGATTAACTTATACCATTCGTTGAGAATTGCGTCCTCGTTTTCCTCGACGTATTCCTGCTCGAACCAAATAGCCGCTTTTGCTTCTTTTGGAACCTGCGAATAATTTTCTTTTAGGATGCTTAGCGAATTTTCGTCGAAAAACTCTATCACCCGCGAGGCAATATCCTTAACGCCTCGATAATCTTTGGCGTTATTTGCTTTGCTCTTTTCTCTGAGCTTTTCGACAAATTCGAGAGTTGAGTCGTAATCTTCGAAAAAAGCCAATCCGCTAATTAATTTTTCGGGCGCCTTCAACAACGAGACTTTTACTCGTGAAATTGCGGCTAAAGTTCCCTCCGACCCGATAAACAAATCAATCGCGTCCAATCCTTTTTTCATATAGAATCCCGCGGCGTTTTTCGACGAAGACGGCATTTCAACGTCCTTAATTTCAACCTGATAGAATTTGCCCGATTCAGTTTTCAACTTTAACGCGCCGTTCGATTCCTTTACTTCTCCTCTATCAAGATGAATACGGTCGCCGTTAGCTAATACCAAATCGAGAGATTGAACGTAATCGCGAGTCGCTCCGTATTTGAAAGTCAACGCTCCCGAGGAATTCGCGCCGACGTTCCCTCCTATTAAACTAGCCGTTTCAGTTGGATAAGGCGGATAAAAAAGCTTTCTTTGGTTTAGCTCTTCCACAAAATCGGAGATTACTACTCCGGGTTGCAAAATAGCGTATTTTTCTTTCTCGTTTATTTCGATTATTTCGTTCATTTTTTCTAAGGAGACTACGACTCCGCCTTCGGGAACGCAGGCTCCCACCAACCCCGTTCTGCCGCCGGAAATTGTCGCGGAAGTCCCCGATTCGTAGCAATCGGCGAGAACGGACGAAAGTTCTTCCGCGTTTTCGGGAAATATCAATTCGCTCGCTTCTCCTTGGTAATTTGAGGCGTCGGTCAAATATGGCTCGATTAAATCTTTTTCGCGTTTAATTATCATATTTTGACAACTCGTTATTGTTAATATTTTTCATTTTATTATATTCCGCAAAGATAAATAATAATTGCTATAATTCTTATTTGGGAGAGAATTTATTAAAATGACGCCGCTTTCGACTGGAAAACGCGGAATTGGTCTTATAATCGGTTGTATTTTGATTTTAACTTTATCTTATGCTTCTCATAGCAAAGTCAAAAAAATCGAAATAATCGCTTTTTCGGTAAGAGCCGGCGGAGTAAGCTCCCTCCATTTTTCTTCGTTCTCTCGTTTCGAAGGTTCGGTCGATTGCGGAGAATTCACTCGAGGATACGGTTTCGGTTATTTAACTTCTTTAGGGATAGAAAGGAGGTTAAACAACGATTTCACTATTGGAATCGGAGCGAGTTTTGTTGACAGAAGCGGCGATTTCGTTATTGACTCCAAACTGCCGATTAGATTCGTCGAAGCGGAAAACCCGACGAATATAAAAATAGAAAACAAGCTTTCGGCTACTCTTAGTTATTTCGAAGCCGATATAGAAGTTAAGTATAATATTCCAGAATATTATCTTTCCGCTCCCATTAAAACGTTTGGAGCTTTAAGATTCGGCGTTCCTATCGAAAGAACGTTTACCCAAAAAGACCTTATTCTTTCTCCCAACGACGCCGTATTCAAAACCACTAACGGCAAAGAGCGTGAAATAGCCTCAGGCAAAATACAATCGATTAACAACTTCTTGCTGGGACTGACAATCGGAGCGGAATATAGGATTAAGTTCAATAAAAACTTTTCGTTTACTCAAAGACTGTCTTTTGATTACTACTTAAACGACGCCGCGTCCGACGTAGATTGGAATATCTTCGGCGTTAAGTTAGAGATAGGTCTTAGATACGGTATATTCGAATCAATAATACTGCCTTCGCCTTTAGAACCAAGCAATAAAAAGGATTCAGATAAACGTTAAATTTAAGTTTTTTATAAATCCGACTCTTTTAGGCTTTCAATATAATCGGAGGCTCTTTTGCCGCCGGCTATTTCGGTAATCACGTCGTCGTAATAGTCGGAAATAAACGCCACCGAGCTAAGCGCCGTTATAAGCTCGTTTGAATCTAAATTTGAACCGGCTATTGAGTGCGAAAAAGTAACAGTGCCGTCAAAAAGCAGAGCGAAAGCTCCGAATTGCAACTCTGCGTTTTTCCTCAATAAAAAGTGCATCAAATCTTGTTCTATCCTAGCTCCCCTTACAACGTTAGATAGGCAAACCACGATAGTCTCGTCTTTCAGGAAGTGTTTAATTTGAATCATAACTTGAGTAGAGCCGCGAGTGATAGCGAAAGAACTGTCTCCGAACGACATATATCCTTTGAAGTATTTGTCTAGTATTTCTTTTACTTTTTCCGCCGTTTTACTTACGTAATAACTAGGCGGTTCGTATTTTTTCTTTGCTTTAGTTTCGGTTTTATCGTTCATAATATATATATCTCCTTATTTTATTTACTTAATTGATTGCCGTCAACTTAATTATTATTGTTCGATTCTGGAAGCATACCCATTCTCTTTTTTAGCTCAATTAATTCGCCGTCGGTTTTGGAATTCGATTCCAGCTTTTTGAATTCTTCCTCGAGAGTGGCGTCGGAAGAATCAAGCGATTCGTACGCTTCGGCGTGGGCTTCCATTTCTTCTACTTTTTGTTCGTATTTTTCAAAACCGCCGAAAGCGTCTTGGCTAAATCCTGACAGAGACTGCGATAGCTCTTTTTGCGCTTTCGCCGCTTTTGAACGAGCTATCAAAGTATTCTTCTTCGTTCTAGCTTCTTCCAATTTTGCTTTTAATTGACTTAATTTACCTCTCAACTGTTTGGAAGTTTCTCTTGACTGATTATAAGACGGCAACAAATCGTCGGCGGTTTTTATCGACTGGGATTTCTTTTCGAGCGCGGCTTTCGCTAAGTCTTCCCTGCCGCTTTGCAAAGCTTGCCTTGCTTTTTGTTCCCAGTCCTCCGATTCTTTCCTTGCTTTTTCAATTCTTCGCTCCAACATCTTTTCATTGCTAACCGCTTGAGCGACGGCTAACGACGTTTTGTTAACCGACTCTTCCATTTCGATAACCATTTGCTTAATCATTTTTTCTGGGTCTTCGGCTTTGTCTAACATATCGTTGACGTTAGCCTTAAAGACGTCCGCTATCCTGCTGAATAGACTCATAGAAACCTCGTTTTATAATTTGGAATTATTTATTGCAAATATAGTTATTGAATAAATAATAAAAAAAATGTTTTATTTTCGTCTGATTAGCCTTATTTTTTATTTTTGTGTTTTATTTGTTAAACAAAATCGGAAACAAAAATGAAATTCAATATGCAGCAGATGATGCAGCAAGCGCAAAAGATGCAAAAAGAGATGGAAAAAGCGCAGGAAGAAATCAAGAAGAAAACCGTTACCGAGGAAGCCGGAGGCGGGATGGTTAAAGTTACAATGACGGGCGGCTACGAAGTAAAAGAAGTAAAAATAAACGAAGAAGCCGTCGATCCCGAAGACATTGAAATGCTGGAAGATTTAGTAGTGGCGGCAATGAACAAAGCCGTCAAATCGGTAGAGGAAATGACCAAAGAAGGAATGGGAGATATTGGCGGAATGATGCCAAATATTCCCGGTATGAATTTGCCTTTTTAAAGCGAAGACGCAATTATGTTATACACTTCCGAATCGATTGAAAGAATAGTCGATTTATTATCGGCGTTCCCGACTATCGGCAAAAAAACCGCTCAAAGGTTAACTTATTTTCTACTGAAGCAAAATCGGGATTTCGCCGCTAATTTATCGAAAGCGATAACGGAACTTAAAGAAAACGTTAAGTTCTGTTCGGTTTGTTATAACTATACCGATAGAGACCCCTGCCCAATATGCTCGTCGCCGAAAAGAGACAAATCGATTATTTGCGTTGTCGAAGAGCCAAGCGACGTTATGGCTATCGAAAAAACAAACGAGTATTTTGGTTTATACCACGTTCTGCACGGCGTTTTGAATCCTTTAGACCAAGTTTCGCCGGAAAATTTGAAAATAAAAGAGTTAATTCAAAGAGCTAAAACCGACGTCAAAGAAATTATACTTGCCCTGAATCCTTCGGTTGAAGGGGAAGTTACAATGCAGTATTTAACGAAAGCTCTCAAACATTTCGACGTAAAAGTAACCGCTATTGCCAGAGGAGTGCCCGAAGGCTCAGATTTAGAATTCAGCGACGAAGCGACTTTATCGAGAGCTTTGCTAGGAAGAACGGAAACAAAATGAATGCTTCAATAAAAATATGCGTTCCGCTATTAATTATATTTGCTCTGGTATCTTCTTGCGATATTTTCTCCACTCGAAATCCCGAAGCGCCGGATACGGAAAGGTCGTCTTTCCAACCTCCTACTTCCGCCAATATAGTCATCAATAATTTTGTTAACGCCGTAGAGGAAAAGAATCCCGAAAATTACTCCGCTTGTTTTCCTGAATTATCCGACGAAGATTTATTTTTTGAATTCGTTCCTTCGTCCGAAGCAAATTCTAGGTTCCCCGAGCTTTTTAGCGACTGGAATTCCCAAACGGAAAGGAGCTATTTTATTTCGTTAACTTCCGGTTTGGGAGAAGACGCCGTTTCGGAGCTTAAATTAAACGACGATAGATTTGAAATATTGATGCCTGACTCGGCGGTTTATGTAGCGGATTATTATTTTTACGTAGAGCACTCGCAAACTTCCATTTCCAAAGAATTTGCCGGAACGATGCAATTAACTTTAGCTCCGGACGACAACCAGCTTTGGAGCGTAAGAAGGTGGATTGACGCCGTAAATCCAGAAGACACAATAGAAACAACCTGGAGTATTTTAAAAGCTAACTTTTCTAATTAGTTTTCGGTCATAATAAAAGCCGCCCAAAAGTAGGGCTGGCGATATTTATTTTTGATTTTCATTTGGGCTTCTTTAAAGGCTTTTCGTCTGTCTCCGGTCTCTAGCCATTTTCTGTAAAACTCGGTCATTAATTCTCTCGTTACGAAATCGTTAACCGCCCATAGACTCATAATAACCGCTTCGGCGCCCGCGATAGTAAAAGCTCGTTGAAGTCCGTAAACTCCCTCGCCGTTTTTCACTGTCCCTAAGCCGGTTTCGCAAGCCGACAAAACGACCAACTCAGCGCCTTCTAAATTTAAATTCATCGCTTCGTAAGCCGTTAGGATGCCGTTTTCGTCTTTGTCGATTTTCCCGTCGCTCGTCCCCAATCCGGAAACGCTTTGGGAAGCGCCGGCGAAAAGCAAGCCCGAGCGCAAGAGAGGATTATCTATCGCGTGCTCAACTTGCGCTCCGAATACTTTGGCGTCGGGATTGTTCCCAATATCTTCAAGAAAATATCCGTGCGTGGCTATGTGCAACAATCTAAGGCTTTTAATCGATTTGATGTTCTCTTCGGTCGCTTCTTTGTTTAATTTTACCGTATATTCCCAATTTTTTTCGTCCAGCAAGTCCGTTATGGTCTCGACTTCTTTTTCCGTTTCCGGCAATTCGCATATTTTTAATTCTTTAAGTTCTTGGCGAATTCGCTCGACTTTTTGTTCGGTCCAAGGCGCGCCGTCGGCTACTGTTTCATAATATTCCTCTTCGTTAATCGCTTTTTCTTCCTCGGGGACGTAATCAAATTCAGGGTCGCCGAATAACACGGCGACTCGAGGGCTAGCTTCCGAAGTTTTGCCTTTTTGCGCCGTTAACGTTTTCGTATTAACGACGACTCGAATATCAAAAACGTCGATTAAGTAATCTTTGCTTGGCGTCTGCAAACCGACTAAATTAATTTTGTTGTAAACGCCGTCCTGAGAAATGTATATTTTATTAACGTCGTCTAAATGTTTTTGTGTTTCCTTCCAATAAGCCCCGTATGAATCTTTGTCGATTAATTGGAACTTAATCATCTTCCGATAACATACGAGATATTCGTCCTCTAATTCGTTTCCGTTCTTTAATAAAACTAATTTCGGCGAAACGTCGTAATCTTCTTTGATTATTAACGCGGCGTAGTATATCGAATCGGTCCAAGTCCTAAAATAATGTCTAAATCTAATTATTTCAATCGCCGCTTCTCCGTCGTTGAGAGCGTCTCTAATTTCTGTCCACTTAACTTTACTTTTTTTAAAGCCTTTCGCGAACAAATTCGACCGTTTGCTAAGCTCTCTTTCTATTACCTCCGCCTTTTTTTCGTATTGGGCTACGCTGATTCCGCTTTTCTTTAATCTTTCCTTCGGCAGAGAATAAAATCTGGCGATTTTTTCCTTAATTTCTATCCAAGATTTGAACTTTTCTATCAGTTCCCTATCGTCGCCGTTTAGAATTTGACGTCTTACTTTAGCCGAAGCGTTCAAAAGCAGAGCTTTCACGGATAATTGATTTTCATACATTAATTCAAGCAGCGATGGGTCTTTATCGGCGTATTTAACGGCGAAAGAATTGAACTCTTCGAAATCGTTCTTCATCCGGTCGTAAAAAACGGCTTTTTCTTTCTCGCTCAAAGAAGGAAAAAAGTTGTATATTTTATATAAGTGTTCGTTAATTACCGTTAGCCAAAGCTCCTTGGCTTTGTCGAAGTTTCCGAGATTGTCGTTCGCTCGCGCGAGGCGCTGGAGCGTCTTAATATAATACTGATGCTTCTCGCCAAATCTTTCAGCGTATATTTTCTGGGCGTTTTTTAAAATTACTTTGGCTTTTTCGCTTTTGCCCAAATAGTCTTGCAATTCGCCAAGATTGAATAGAATATGAGCGTATTCCTGCGAATTTTCGCCGTACTTTTTCTTATATATCTTTCTAATTTCCTCGTAGAGAGGCTCGGCTTTTTCGTATTCATTTACGACTTTGTATAGAGCGGCTAGTTCAAAAATCGGCGTTATGTAATTCATATCGTCCGAATCGTAGATTTGCGAATTCGTTTTTATCGTTTCTTTAAAGAACTCTTCGGCTACTTGATACTTTTCCGTTTCGAAACATACTTTCGCTATATTATAAACTGTTCTAGCGTAATCGTCTCCTTTTTTCCCGTAATTAAATTCGTAGATTTCCTTAGCTTTTAGAAAAAATTTTTCAGCTTTGTCGTATTCTCCGGTCTTGTTGTATAATACTCCTAAATTAAACAAGGAAGCGGCGTAACTCGGATGTCCGTCGCCTAGCTTATCTTTCAATATCGAAGAGGCTTCTAAATATAACGGTTCGGCTTTTAGAAACAGATTTAAATCTTGATAAGCCATAGCTATGTATATTTGAGTTCCGGCAAATTGCACGCTCTTTTCGCCGAACTCTTTTTTCGCCAGCTCTAAAGCCTGTTCGCCGCGTTCGATAGCCATTTCGTACTGCCCTTGAGCGTAGAAGTTCTGGAGCGAATTGTAATACTTCTCCCATTCTTGCCCAAAAGAGCGTTCGCTTGCTATTGAAAGCGCGAATAAGAGAAGAAACGATATTGAAACTTTTTTAAGCATTGATTTACTTGCCCCTGACGTTTTTTACTTCAACGGGAACATTTTGTTGATATTCTCTCGTTCTTACCTTTTGAATAGCTTCTAAAGCGTCGCTTTTGCATCCCTGCTCTACGGTGCCTAAACGCACTTCCCAAGAGTTATCCGCTCTGGGCGTCCAAATTATTTGTTCGTAGCGAACTTGGTCGTCAACTCTAACGGTAGTAGTCGCCGGAGACGCTACTATATATGATTGACATCTTTTCGAGAAATTGATGACTTTTTGCTCCATTAACGAAGACAATTCAAGCCAATAACCTTCTTCGGTCGATTCGTAAGCTATATATGTTTTATTAGTGTTTACGTCTTTGTATTCTATATTAACCATATCGCCGTTCAATACTTTTTCTCTCTGCCCCACTTTAGTGAAAACAAGAGTTTTCAGGGCTTCTTTATTTTTCTTCTTCATAGATATAGGCGTAGAACCGTCCATCGGTATTTTAATGCTTTGAGTAACGTCGATTGGCTTAGGTCTCGCTTGAGAGCTGAATGTCGATAATTGAAGAATGTACTCTTCGGGATTTTTCGATTCTATATATCTAATGTAAGTCAGCTCCGGCTCTACGTTACCGTATATAATTAAATATTCTTCGCACTTTTTGAGCGTTTCCCTTTGTCCGATTTTGTCCCATAGAATTATTCTATCGGGAACGTAGGCTTCTTCGTCGCTTTCTTGGGATACGGCTTCAAAAGATGAAAGCAAGCTAAAAAGCGCCAAAATAAAAAACGCGTATGAAAAGTTCTTAAATCTCATTGGAGACCCCTGTTATTTAGTACATTTTATTTTCAAAGGAGCGTTGATTTTGAAATCTTTAGTGTGTTTAGCGAGTTTTGAGCGCTCTATCACGGCTTTTCTTATATCGTCGAAGCAGTTGGTTCTTACTCTGTAGTGTTTTTTGTCGAATTTGTCCGTCCACTCTTCTATGTAAAAGCCTTTAATATTTCTTTGTTGAAGATAATCTAAAACCGATTTAGCCGTTATCTCGTCGTCGATAGAGGAAAACATAAGATAGCAGCAAGTAAAGTCTAGTTCTTGACGAACGCTTACGCCAAGCGGAGTAGATATCAAAGTAATAACAGACCGATTGTAAAATCTGCCTTCGGGAAGGGTGTTGTCGAACAATTCGACGGAACCGTAACCAACGGCGCTAATCCTACCCGGACTAATTTTTCGCTTTTCGATGAAGTATTTTTTAATAGCTTCGGCTCTTTCGTGAGAGAGCAATTCGTTCTTTTTTAAATTTCCGTATATATCTGTGTATCCCGTTATGTTCACACTTGATTTATATCTGTTCAGCCTAATGTTCTCTAATACGAATATATTGTTTTTCAAGTCCTTCGATATATCTTTATGTTTAAAAATAATATAATAAATAGCGTAAGAAGAATCTCCCGGCTCCGGTTCCTTATCCTCTTCGAAATAAATCCAATTCAGGTCTATTTTTTTCTCTTTTGTCGCTTTGTCTCCGTTCTCGTCTGTAACTTCCAAAGCGTAAACAACGCTGTCGTAATCCAATTTCATTCTTTTCATACGCTGCGGCAGATTCCATACAATCAGATTAGGCGTTTGACCAGTTCCCGACGAATCGAGCAAGGTTTCATCGTCCTGCTTTACTTTGAACGACCAGTTTTTTATTTCCGTTAGCGGGATTACGTCGAATTTGAAATGCGTTCTATCGACGCCGAATTTATAAATTTTATTTTTCACGACTACAGGGTCGAGCATTTCGATGCTATTCGAATCGGGAACTATTTCCACTCTTCTATATTCGGCTAATACTTTTTCGTCCTTTTTTTGAGCGATTTCGGCTGGCAAGGAGTAAATCTTTTCATTAATTCTATATTCGGGTATTTTCCATATGGAATTTAAATAATCTTTTACAGCCGCTATTCTGTTTTTAGGAGTAGCGTTGTCTTGAGGTTTGAATTGATAGGTCGTTAAAGTGATGTTTGAAAATGGATTATCGAACATCCTCGAACCGATTATATTCAATATATTATGATAGAAGCCGAGCATCTCTTCGGGTTCGGCTAATTTCTTTTCGTCAAAATCTTTAGTCTGCTCGCTTGAAGAGAATAAATCGTATCTGTCGGGTAAAGCTTGTTTGTCTTTGTCAAAGAAAATGTAATTGAGCAACGGATGCGAAACTTCCGAGGGGAATTCGTATATGTTAATTCTGTTTTCTCCGGTTGGCAAGCCGTTGGGACTAATTAACTCCGCCTCAGTTTCTGCGTATAAATATTGCTCGCAATCTCCTTCTCTGTTGCGTCTTTGATTTTTTTCGGGGCAGGGAACCCAAACGCACTCGCCTTCTTCGTTAAGGAACATACCGTTTCTGCAAACACACTCGCCTTCTTCGTCGCGAATCTTATTTTTGGGACAAGGAATCCATTTGCAATCGCCGTCTTCGTTCCTAAACATACCAGGCGGGCAAGGTCTTGGCGTCTTGTATTTAATCGAAGCGCCTAATCTAAGAGAATTGACTTTCCAGTCCAAGTCCGAAGCTATGTTAGTAAGAGCGTATTGATAAGAGATTTCGGGAGCTATGATGAAGTTTTCGCTCATCGGCAGTTCGTAGCTCGCCCCCGCCAATATTGACGCTTGAAAAGACGAAGCGTTGGTAATTTCTATGTCCGAAAATTGATTGTGGACGTATTCGCCGTCGGAAAAGGGAACGCCATCCGGCTCGACTATTCTTTCTAGCTGGTCGAAATTCTTAGTTAATAAAAAGCCTACATTAGCGCCCAAATGTAAATTCAAATCTTTGAATACATTATAATTAAAAGTCGGTTCTAACGCGACAGTATTCAAATAAGCGTCAAATTCGTAGTTGATTTTGCCGGTAACCGAATCTCCCATATGTCCCACCAATTTATATTCGGACGAGGAGAAAGAGCCGTCAAGACCGAGATAAACTAAGCGAGCTCCTATGGACAATTTTTTCGATAATTGATATTCATATAAAGCGCCAAACGATAATCCCGAACCCGAACCGTCTTCAAATCCGGGATTGCAGAATGAATAGTCGGTAATTTTAGAAAAGCTCGCCGGATGCGAATTTAAATTATAATTGAATAGCAAACCGAATTTACTTGGATACAGATTTAGCGAATCTTGTTTCTTCAAAACTTCCCGCTTTGTTTGCGCTTGACAAATAGACAGCGAAAATAAAAGACAGACCGTTACGACTATGTATAATTTCCTCATTTAATATCCCGCAAAGTTTTTATTTACACGATTATTTAATTACGTTAAATTGTTCGGCTCTGACTTGAGTCGGCGTTCTTAAAATAATTAGATAGGCTCCCGGGTAAAATTCGCTTAGGTCTATATCGAATTTATGTTTTCCCGGTTTTATCCTCTCGTTCAAAATTTCTCTAATTTTTCTACCGTTAATATCGGTAACGTATAGCCTTGTTTTCCCGCTTTCGGTTACCGACAGCTCTACTTCGCATTTATCTCTCGCTGGATTTGGCGTCAAGGAATGCAAGGACACTCCCTCGCCCCAAGCCTGAATTAATTGGTCGGCTTCTCCCGCGCGGCAAATTTCTATTTCTACTCTCCCAATTTCAACGTCGATTTGATTGGGAATTTCCGCTCCGTTCTTCCAAGACTTTACATTTTCGAAAATAATGTCCGAGCCTGAGGAATCTCCGAGCAAAGCGACGAATGATAAGGTTGTCAAAGACTCGCCGTCGTCTTCCGAGCCGTCAACTTCTATTTGAAGCGGAATTACTCTCTGTCTATTCTCTACGTCAACGTATCCCTTTGGCGTTTCGCCCACGGGAAATAATACGCTTCCGTTGAATTTAAGCTCGCCGGTTAGCGAATCTAGAATCGAAATAGCGTCGGCGTTCGAGATTAAATTTATGGGTATTTGAACGGTTTCTCCCGGGGCAAAGGTCTCGATAAATTTCGGCAAAGATAACTCCGCCTGTATTTCCTTGAAGCCGTAGTTAATTACGTTCGAAGGAAACGATTCGCAGCCGGTCGCTTCGTCGTAGATTACGGCGTAGTATTGTCCGGCTTGCTGCGGATATATTCTTTGTCCGGTTTCGTTTTGCATTAGTTCGCCGTTAAGATACCATCTGTTATTTTCCGCCGCTGAAGACTCGATATAAGAGGAATCGGGCGAAATAGTAATCGTCGGCGCTTGAGGAACGTCGATTACTTCCACTTCGAAAGCGGCTATCCCGGGACATCCGTCTATGGTTGTATCTGTCGTAAACGCTAAGACGTGATTGCCCAAACCTGCCACTTCGGCGTTAAAAATCTCGTTATCGGAATCGACGCCGTCGCCGGAAAAAGTTCCCTCGGTAGGCTCCACTACCCCGCTCCTTAAATCGTAAGCGGTTTCGCTGAGACATATTTGAACATCCGGCAAAATAAATTCCGCTTGCGGAGCTTCTTTTATTAAAATTACTTGCGAAGCCGTATTAACGCAGCCGGTGGACGGGTCGGCGTATTCGTACGTTATCGTATGCGAGCCGACGCCGGGGATTTGCGGGTCGAGCTTGTCGTTTTCAACTCCCGGTCCGGAATAAGAACCGCCTTCCGGTTCGCCGCCCGTTAATTCAAACGGAAAATAGCTTTCGCAGACTTCTGCCGAATCGAGATTTAAGCTCACGGACGGAACCGCCAACACCTCTATTTCCGTTGAATCAGTCGCCGAGCAACCGTATTGATTTTCGTAAGTATAGTATATCTTATAAGTCCCTTCGCCGCCGGCGGAATCTCCATAAAACACTCCTTCGTTAACACCGGGACCTTCAAAAAAGCCGCCAGAAGGATTTTCTCCGCGCCCCTCTAATATAAGCGGTTCGTTTTCGCATACGGGATTAGTAAATTCCGGCGCTTCGACTTCCGGTTTTGCGTTAATAAATACGGTAAAATCGCGAGAAGTTTTAACGTCTGTCGATATTATCGTTTGCTGGAGTTCGAAACTTCCTTCGCCGGAACTTCCCCATTTGACTTGAACAGTATCTCTATCGGTCGCTCCAACGAACTCGCCGTTTGATATGTTTTGCCATTTAAACGATTTGTCCGGGTCCGATTCCGTATAATATTCATATACTTCGCTTTCGCATACGCTCGATTCGCCGTATATTTTTACAGGGTTGTGGTCAACTCTTATTTCTCTTGTTGCAGTATCGCTAGGTATATAAATCATAGAATTATCTAAGCCAATAAATTTTAGTTCGTAAACCTTTTGAGTCTGTTGGTCGGGAATAGTAAAACTATACAAGGCTTCTCCGTTGGTGTCGGTAAATACCGAATCGGTTTTCGATAGAATTTCGTTTTGTATTTCAATTTTGATATTTTCCAAAGCGATATCGGATTCGTTTTTAGCCGTAATATTATAATCAACCTGCTGGTTCCAATCTTTAACCAGTATATTTTCCGGCGTTATTTCGAGCGAGATTTTGTTTTTCTTAACGTCAACGACGACTGTTTCAAGGTCGCTTTCCAAATAATCGGTTTTAGAACCTAGGAATGTAAAACTATAATATCCGTTTGGCGTTTGCGCCGGTATATCGTATTTATAAGTAGCGGTCCCTGTTGAATCGCTTTCTACTTCTATCTGTTGATGGTCAATTTCATTCTGAATTCTGATAGCGGCTCCAGCGACGGTTGAGTCGTGTAAATCGGTAACTTGGATTGTAAAATCAATACTTTCGCCTTGACTTCGTTCAACTGTATCTTTCGGTTCGATTGACAACTGCAACACTCTCCCGTGCGTAGATTCAATGCTTCTATAACAGCCTCCCGTTCGGGTTCCGGCGAAAATAAAACCTCTCCCGCTTAATTCCAGAGCTTGCACAATATATCTATTAATAGGGTCTTCGATTCTTTCCCAAGCGTCTCCGTTATTAGAGCTAAGATACACGCCCTTTACGGTAGTTCCGGCAAAAACGTGTCCGTTATCGCCTACGGCTAAAGACAAAACTTGACCTAATAAATTATTTGGGGATAACCCGTTAGCGTCGTACCAAGAGGAACCGTTATCTCTCGTTCTTCTCAATCCGTCGTTAGCGGCGGCGTAAAGAATGCCGCCTTCTATTTCGTTATATGCTAACGCGGCTATTGAATTGACAGTAGAACCTAAATCTAATTTTCTCCAATTAGTCGAGGATGGAATTTTTCTATATAGTCCGTTATATCGCGTGCCGGCGAATAAATAATCGTCTTTGCTAACGGCTAAACTAATAACTTCGTTAGTGTCAATTCCGTCTCCGTACATATGTCCCCAATTGTCGCCGCTTGAATCTAAAGTGCGATATATTCCGAAATCTTTTGTGCCGGCAAAAATATCGCCTTGACTATTAGTGTCTAAAGTGTTTATATAACTCGCTAATACGTCTGGGCTATCCATTTTTTTCCAATTTTCGCCTTCGTTGGTTGACACAAAAATTCCGTCGCCTTGAGTTCCGGCGACTACTAACCCGCGAGGTCCTGTGATTATGGCTGATATATCAAGATTATTTTCTAACCCCTCGTTTAGTCGTTCCCAAAAATCTCCGTTATTGGCTGTTTTGTAAATGCCTAAATCAGTCGCGGCGAAAACGTCCCCGCGGTTATCGACCGCGGCTATCGCGTTTATCGTCCTTAAACCTAATCCGTTTGTTTTCTTTACCCATTCGTCGTTTTGCCAGATGTAGAAAGCGTCGATTGTTCCTATATACAAAGCTCCTGTTTGGGATAGGGCTATTGATTGAACAAAGTATTCGCCTTTCCCTTCGAAAAATGGCGACCAAGTAAAACCGGTTTTAGTGCTTTTATAAATTTCGCCGCTGTCGGTTACTGAATAAAAAACTGAATCTGAAACCCCTAAAGCTATTATGGTTTGAGTTTCTAAAAAACCGCTATTCTGAGGCGACCAAGATTCGCCGTCGTTGACGCTTCCATATACTCCTTCTTCCGTTCCCGCTATTATCATAGAACCGTCAATAGATTTTTCCAAGCAATATACTTCTTCAATATCAGCGCCCTTTGAATCCCAAGAATCTCCGTCGTCGTCGCTGACAAATATGCCGTTGTCTGTTCCTATGATTATGTTCCCGTTTCTAGCCTCTATAATACAGTTTATATTTTCTTGAGAAGAAAGCCCTTGGTTTATTAAATTCCAACTATCTCCGTTATTGTTGGACTTAAATACGGCTTTGCCTTCGGAACCCGCTATTAAAATTCCGTCGGAAGTTCTTGAAATGGCGTTGAAACGCAAATGCCCGCTCATCCCGCTATTGATTGCCGACCAATCTTGAGCCGGCAATTTCCTCAGTATTCCGAGCGAATCGGTAGCGGCGAACATAATTCCGTTCGCGCCAAATTCAATATCGTTTACCCAATCGTTGGAACCTAAGTCATTTCCGTTTAGCGAAATCCAATTATCCCCTTGGTTTACGCTTTTATATATTCCATCCGATTTTGTGGCGAGGTATATTTCGCCGTTGTCTTTATCAATCGCAATGTCTAGAACGCTAGCTCCGTAAGGACCGTTGGTTTTAGTCCAGAAGTTTACCGCGGACGCTGAATTAAAAGCGGCTAACTGGATGGAAACTATTAAAATTAATCTTAAACATAACTTTAACATATCTATAAACCTCCTTTTTGGTCAATTTCTTTCAATTTTAATGCCAATTAAGTTACAATATAAGAAATGCTTAATTTCATTTTCAACTAAAAAATGAAAATCTTTTGGCAAAGGACTATTTCTCCAATTATTACTCTAACGAAATACGGCGCTGAAGAAACGCCTTGGAGCTCGATTAGCTCTTTAAATTGGTAGTCTTTCGGTATGATTCTTTTTTGAAAAACTCTTCGACCGATAGCGTTGTAAATTTGTATTTTTATCGGTTGAATTTTGTTTATATTAAACGACAGCGCAAAACTCCCATCGTTCGGATTAGGCGAAACGAATATTTTATCGCCGAGTTTTATATCCTCGACGTCTTGAAGCGATAGATAAAGCGAATCGGAAAATCTAGAGCATCCGTTCTTTGCGAACATCTCGCATTTATACCAGCCCATTATTTTCGGGTCGTAATACATTTTAGTCGCTCCCGGAATCGTGTCGCCGTTAAAATACCAGCGATACGCTTCGCCTTGGGTAATACAAAAAAGCCTTACGTTTCGTTCGTTAAAAGTAATTTCCGGTTTTGGGGGACCGGGAATTGTATGAAGTCTTACCGTATCCGACATATATTGTTTATTGGAAGAATCTGTCACCCACACCCAATAATTCCCCGCCGTTCTTACAGTGTCGTATCTAGTGAAAACGCCGTTAGACCAAATATAACTTTTGAAACCCGGTCCGGCGTCTAAAATTCTGTATTTACCTTCGCAAAAAACCGTATCCCCTAAAACAATTATTTTCGGTATGTCCCTGCGTTTTATTTCCACTAAATAAGGCTCGCAAGTGTCCAAGCAACCGAAAGCGTTTATTGTCGTAAGCGAAACTATTCCGTAATCGTCGTCTGCCCATAAAACTCTTAAACGATTCGTCGAATCGTCTTTTTCTATATAGCCGCCCTGAACGTTCCATAAATAAGTAATATCGTCTTTGTATTCAGCGGTATAAGTATGGCTCGACCGTTGGTAAACCTTATCCGGTCCTTCAATATCAGTTACAAAGCCCTCGGCTACGTTAACTTTAACTCGAGCCGTGTCTCTGAAGCCGAGTTCGTCGAACGCAATTAATAAATATTCAACGTCTGTAGGCGGATAAGCTTTAGTCCTCATACAATTTGGATGCGATAGCCAATTCGACGGCTCCCAATAAAATAGAGTTCTACCCCTGCCGCCTCTGCTATCGGCTTGGATTAAAACGGTGTCTTCTGCGCACTTATTAAAAACCGAATCTACGATTATTCTTAAGAGATTTGGTTTAATACTCCCAAAGAAAGCGTCGGAAGCCGCGCTGCCGTTAATATGATACGTCGAGCTGTATGGGCTTCCCGATACTGGAAAGTAAGTGGAAGATGTCGCGCCCGCGAAGAATAATGCAGTATCGTTTTGCAGTTTGATAGATTTAATTACGTCTTTAGCCGCTCCGCCTAGAAAAGTTGAGTAAAGCATATTAGAACCGATTGAATCAAGAACGGCTATATAAGAGTCGTCGCCGTAAAGAGAATCGTTGTAAGTCCTATCGTAGGAGCGTTCGTCGGTAGGTATATCGGATGAACTCGTCAGCCCGGCAATCCAAACGTTTTTGTATGAATCGACATCCAAAGCGAAAGCCCTGTCGGCTCCGCCCCCGCCAATATACGTTGAAAAAATGAGATTCTCCGTTAGAGCTTTGAATTTTGTTACGAACATATCGCCGGAAGTCCTCAAATCCTCGCCGTTGCTGGTATATACGCTGTCGTAGGCGTTCTCCGTTATTGGAAAGTCGTCGGATTCGGTAGTTCCCGTTATATATATATCGTCAACGGAATCGACTTCGACGGCGTAAGCTATATCTTTGCGCTCGCCCCCGAAGAACGTCGATTTTATTATTTCGGGCGTCGATTGGTCGATTATCGTTAAAAATACGTCGCCTTTTCTATCGAGTCCTAAAGTGTCGTTGAAAGTAGAATCGAAAGCGTTCGAGACTATTGGAAAATCATATGATTTAGTAGAACCGACTGAAATAATTCGATTTTCAGAATCAATAACTAAATCCTCGCCAAAGTCATCGTCCATCCCTCCTATTAAAATAGATAGTAAAAGCGAATCGCCCGAATTGTTGAATTTAGCGATAAATACGTCGTTCTCTCCTATTGTCTTATTCAGGGCGACACTATCGGTTACGGGAAACTCCAAACCGTCTTTCGTATAGCCGGTTATATAAACGTAGCCGTCCTTGAGTCTCATAGCTTCGGCGTAATCGTCGCTCTCGCCGCCGAAAAAAGAAGAAAATTTTAGATTTCTACCCAAGGAATCCAATTTAAAAACGAACGCGTCGTAAACGCCGTTGGAACTAGTGTCGTATGCGTTTTCAGTAAAAGGAAACGTTTGCGTCGAATAAGTGTAACCAGTTACATAAACGTTCAAAGAGTCGTCCACGGCTATTGATTTGCCCAAATCTTCGGTGTAACCGCCGATGAACGTCGAAAATATCAAACTATCCCCGCTCGGACTGAACTTAGAAACGAAAACGTCGGAATACTCGTGCTGTGTAAGCCCTATCCTTTCGCTAAACGCGCTGTCGCTAACGGGGAAATCTCTGGAATTAGTATAACCGACTACGTAATAATTACCGCTCGAATCGTTCGTTATACCCTCGGCTCTGTCCCAAGCTTCTCCGCCTAAAAAGGAAGAATAAAATTCCGGGCTTATCGACAATGTTTTCTCGGCGGCTATGAATATTGGCTCGACATTATAAGAACGCGTTTCATTTTCGTATTCATAAAAAGCGATTTCCTGAGCGGATTCGCTCTTAGCGTCGTGAATTAAGCGAACCTGCCTTTTGGAATTCCTCCCGAAAGCTCTTATATCGACTTCGACTTTGTTCGCTCCTTTTGATTTCGAGCTAAACGTCAATTCTAAATTGTCGTCGATTTCCGCTTTTAAGTCTATGTCCTTTCGCGAATCTTTGAAGATAATAGTTTTATACGCCCGCACGCCGCTTTTCCATTTTTCCGGATTTCTACCGATTATAAAATTAAAACAGCCGTCAACCGGATTTTTAGGCTCGATTATATCATTAATATTGAAATCAGAAAATTTAATCTCAACTGAACTATTTATATTGTTGTTATTACTATTAGTTAATTGATTATTTGATTTCTCAAGTAATATTATTGAACTGTCTTTAATATAAGCGTTTAATTTAGGCGAGTTGAAAATGTATTTTATATCGTCGCTCCATTGTCCTTTATTTTCAATAAAATATAAATTGTTGCAAAGCGCCGCTTCACTTGAAAACAAAATCGCTAGAAATACAATCGTTATATTTAAAATAAGTCTCTTCATCCGTTTTTAACGCTTCCTAAATATTAGTATTATCGGCTTAAAAAGCCCAAAAATTGAATTAATATCCGTAACTAATCGAAGGCTTCCCTATCGGCGTGTCGGGAACGACGCGCTTTAATCCTTCGCCGTTAGCTCTTACGCAAAACAAATCGTAAGACGGCGGGTCGGAGTTCTTATCCAAGCCGAATACGATTAAGCCGCCGTCCGGCGAAACAGCTATATAGTCGGTCGCCTTTCTTTCAAATCCCGGAAATTCCGCCTCAATTGCCTCCCAAGAGATTACGTCTTCGATTTTCCCTTCGGTAACCGGATTATACAACGCTATGCCGTTTTCAGTCCATACCGCCGCTATTGATTTTTCGGCGGCGAATTGTCTCGGTCCCGAAAGATTTTCCACTTCAAAGCTCGTCTCGCCAATATCTTTGTCGCCGGTCAAATAACTCAAGTTCGAATTTAGATTCAAAAATACCTTCTCCGTCTTGTAATCGAGACCGACAAGCTCAATTCTCTCGCTTTGAAGCGAACTCGCCGCTTTCAGTTCGCCGTTGTTCAGAACGACAACCATATATCCCAAATCGTTCGGAAGCCCATTGTCGTCTTTGTAACATTTCAAAGCGAACCAAACTTTATCTCCGGTTTCGTTAATTAGTATGTTGCTTGCGACAGGCTCGACCATATCGACGCCCTGCAAATTGTTTGAAATGTATTCGGTAAGGTTGTATTGCTCTAAGTTCCATTCCTCAAAATCAAAAACGACGAGATTATACTCGGTTCCTCTTAACGTGTCGAACTCCGCGACTGGATGATATCGCGCGTAATAAGCGGCTTTTTTGCCGTCCAAACTTAATTCGACTCCGACGTCGGTAACGTAGTCGTAAATCCATCCATTGTAAGATGATTCTGGAAACGGTATCGGCGTAAAATCATTTTCGGTTCCCGCCCAGTATCTATGCGGAGCGTTCTCGTATTCGAAAGCTATTTTTCCGTTCTCGCCGACCGCCGAAATATGAACGATTGATTCGGATAGTATCCGTTCGGGCGCGGAGCTTTCGTCGTAGTAATATTGGAACAATCCCGAATGCTCTGGGCGCCAGCCGTCGCTCTGGCTCAGATAGTAAAACACGTTATACTTTTTGTCGTATAAGTCGCCGTTGGAAGTAGGACCGTCCGAGCTATCGCAGAAGTTTAAAAAAACGGTCGTTACTATCATTAAGCCAAAAATAAGCGCGATTTTTCTCATATTTGTATTCCTTTTAACGTTATATTATTATCAATATAGCTTTTCGATACATTCAAACAAACCGTAAAATATTGAAATTCCCGCTTTAAAGCAAAAAAATATAATAAACGGCGAGAAAACTTTTGATTTTCTTTAAATTGCTTCTAAATTTACGATACTTTTAAAATAAGGAATCTTAAAATAAACGGACTATTGCTATGACAAAAGACTTTCAAGCGAGCAGAATTAAAACGATACCGACTTCGATATTTTCGACGATGACCGAACTTGCTATTGAAAACAAAGCGGTAAACTTGGGGCAGGGCTTCCCCGACTTCGACGGTCCCGAATGGATTATGGACGCCGCCCGGGATGCTATGAGCAGGGGTAAAAACCAATACGCCCCGATGGCGGGGACTTTCACTTTAAGAAAACAACTATCAGAAACATACGAGCGTTTTTACGGGCTGAAATGGAATCCGCAAAACGAAATAAACGTAACCGCAGGCGCGACGGAAGCGCTATATTCCGTAATAACATCGCTTATAGAAGAAGGCGACGAAGCGATAATATTCGAACCGTTTTACGACGCCTATCAAGCGGACGTTCTTCTGGCTGGCGGCGAACCGAAATATATAACGCTTAAAAAGCCTGATTTCAGCTTCGATTTCGACGAACTCGAAAAGACGATTACGCCAAAAACAAAAATCATTATACTAAATACGCCGCACAACCCGACCGGTAAAATCTTTAACAACGAAGAGTTAAAATTCATTGCGGATTTAGCGATTAAAAACGACTTGATTGTTATTAGCGACGAAGTTTACGAGTTCTTGCTTTTCGACGACAACAAGCACGTCCCTATCGCTACCTTGCCCGGAATGAAAGACCGGACTATTACTATTTCTTCTACGGGAAAGACTTTCGGATTCACCGGTTGGAAAATCGGCTTCGTTTTCGCCGACGAAAAGTTAATAAAAGCTATGCAAAAGATTCATCAGTGGACGACCTTCGCCGTGAATACTCCAGGACAGCACGCTATGGCGCAAGCGTTCAGCCGTATAGACGAGTATTTGCCGAAATTCAGAGAAACTTATCAGAAAAAGCGGGATTTAATATACGAAGCTCTAAAAGAAACGCCGTTCAAACCGCACTTGCCGCAGGGCAGCTATTTTATGATGGCGGACATCCCGGAAGACGTCTCGCTAACGGATTTCGAATGCGCCAAAAAGCTCGTTAAAGAAAACAAAGTGGCGACCATTCCCCCGTCGCCTTTCTACGCGAAATCAAAGGAAGGCGAAACTATGCTTCGGTTCTGCTTCGCGAAGAACGACGAGACGATTAGAGAAGGAATCCAAAAATTGAAAGAATTTGAGTTTTAATTGACAAAATGACGGTAGAATTTATCAATAGCTTTTTAAAACAGAACGTAGTGGCGAACCTATGTCTTCGCCCACTAACGGAAATTCATTCTTTCTGGCGGACACGCAGGTCTGCCCCTACGACTTGTAAAACTATATGACAAAAAACGTCAATATTTTGAATTAGAATAATGACTAAAGACGAAAAATATATGAGCTGGGCGTTGGAAGAAGCCGAAAAAGCTTTGGAAAGCGAAGACGCGCCAATTGGAGCGGTAATCGTAAAAGGCGATAATATAATCGGAAGCGGTTATAATCAAGTGGAAAAAAACGGCGACCCCAGCGCTCACGCGGAAATGATAGCGATTAAAGAAGCCGTACAAAACAACGGCTACAAACGACTGCTCGACTGCGATATTTACGTAACGGTCGAGCCTTGCGCAATGTGCGCCGGGGCTATAGTCTTGGCTCGATTGCGAAGGATTGTATTCGGCGCTTACGACCCGAAAGCCGGCGCGTGCGGCAGCTTATATAATATACCGTCGGACGAGCGATTGAATCATAAATGCGAAATCGTCCCCGGGGTTCTGCAAGAAGAATGCTCGCAAATTCTAAAAGATTTTTTCAAAAAAATAAGAAACGCTAAATGAACGCTAAAGACAACGGCGAAGAAACTCTACAGCCCGCTCTATATTTAGTTCCGACGCCAATAGGCAATATGGACGACATAACCTTGCGCGCTTTGAAAGTATTAAATCGAGCCGACATTATCGCCTGCGAAGACACTCGCCGAACGGGGATATTGCTTAAGCGGCACGATATCAAAGCGAAAAAAATCGTCAACTATCGAGAGCAAAACGAACGAAAACAAGCGAAAAGATTGGTCGAAGAAATCAAATCGTCCAAATCCGTCGCGCTGGCAAGCGACGCCGGCTATCCGCTGATATCCGACCCGGGCTATAGAATAGTCCAAGCCGCTATCGAAAACGAAATAAAAATAATCCCCCTGCCCGGTTGCGCGGCGTTCGTTCCGGCATTGGCGGCGAGCGGCTTGCCCGTCGATAAATTCGTTTTTTTAGGCTTCCCGCCGCACAAAAAAGGTCGTCAAACGTTTATCAAGAATTTGAGCGAATACGATTCGACAGTAATCCTTTACGAATCGCCGTATAGAATAAAGAAGCTATTAGACGAAATATCCGAGCATTTAGGCGACGAAACCCAAATCTGCTTAGCTCGCGAAATATCCAAAAAGTTCGAAGAGTTCATAAGAGGGGCGGTCGGCGAAGTAAAGGAAAGCGTTGGCGATAAAAACGTTAAAGGCGAATTTGTCGTTGTTATTGGGCGTTGATTTTTCTTTCAATTGCAACGAGCTTTAGCTCGTTGATAAATATAAATGGAAAACAATTTTAGGCTTTAGCCTTTAACATCTCCCCAGTAGCTTGGGCGCTTCTGCTTGTTGTATGGCTTCTGTTCGGAATTCCGCTTTCTCCGGGCGCCGGAATTCACTATGAGCTTCCGTAAGATTTTCGACGTTGAAAAAAAATTATTTGGCATTCTGTTATATATTACTTAAAATTGCGGCTGGCTTAGCGTCGCTCTTTAGCGAAAGAGTAAGAAAATTAAATAGTTTGTATAACTCTTTAGATTAAAGAAAACAAATAAATTATGAATCGGTCGTATAAAACGCTATTGAAAAAAAGAAAGAATCTGAGACGCGATTTTATAAAGTTATGGAACTCTTACGTTCTTAAAGCTGCAATACTCGATTTCTATACTCAAACGACAACCCCAAACTTTCAAATGGACAACTGTTGTATCTGTCTTGGAATTGTTCCGAGACGCGTCCATCCTCGCTAATTACGGATATATAATTAATCAAAATCACTAAAGCTCTCGGAACTACCACCGAGAGCTTTTTTATTTTTTATAAAATTAAAAATTATGTAGAACTAATTTAATGAACATTATGAAAGACTTAATGCAAATTATAGGGAACACCCCTCTAATTATGCTTGAAAAAATACAAGTAAATAAGAAAGTAAATATTTTTGCTAAGCTAGAGGGACAAAATCCGGGAGGCTCGATAAAAGACAGAGCGGCTCTGTATATGGTTGAACAAGCGGAAAAAAGAGGCGAACTGAAGCGCGGAAAAATTATATTAGAAGCGACTAGCGGTAATATGGGAATAGCTTTAGCTATGATAGGCGCTTTTAAGGGGTACGAAGTTCATATAGTTATGTTCGAAAACGCTAGCGAAGAACGCAAAGCTATGCTTAAAGCGTTCGGCGCAAAATTGACGCTTACAAATCGTAACAACGGAACGAAAGGGGCTATATCGAAAGCAAAAGAACTCGTTAAAAATTCGCCGCAATTATACTGGTTTTCTAATCAATTTAACAATAAAGACAACGCGCGAGCTCATTACTACGGCGTCGCTTCAGAACTACTGCGCGAAGCTAGGGATATCGATTATTTGATTTCCGGAATCGGGACTTCGGGAACTATTATCGGAATTGCAAACAGATTTAAAAAAGATTCACCGGGAACGAAAATCATAGGCGTAATTCCCCCGCCCGGCTATAAAATTCAAGGAATACAAAATCCTCAAAAAGATTTTTATGGAGAAATATACGAAGAGAATTTAATAAATAAGCTATTACAAATTTCTGAAAAAAAAGCTTTTGAAATGTCGAGAAAGATTGCGAAAGAAGAGGGACTTTTTGTAGGTATGAGTTCGGGCGCGGCGCTTTACGCCGCAGTTAAAACAGCCGAAAAGATAAACGCGGGAAACATAGTCGTTATGTTACCGGACAGAGGCGAAAAATATTTAAGCGCTAATTTATATAAATAACAAAGCGACAAAATGAGTTGTATTCTTCAGACGCGCCGCGCCTATTATTACGCTGTGAAAATCCGACAAAAATCGTTAAGTTTGTATTTATTTAAAATTGACGACGAGTAGATGTTTATAACGTTTGAAGGCATAGACGGCTGCGGCAAAACGACGCAATTGGAAATGGCGGCGGATTATCTGGAGGATAACGGCGCTTCCGTTTTGAAATTGCGGGAGCCGGGCGGTTCCGAGTTCTCCGAGAAAATCAGAGATTTACTGCTCCACTATAAATACGAGTTAGAGCCGGAAAGCGAGCTTTTTCTATTCGAAGCGGCAAGAGCGGATTTGGTCGCCAAGGTAATCAAGCCCGCCCTAAATAAAGGAAAAATAGTTCTTTGCGACAGATTTTTCGACTCGACAACCGCTTATCAAGGCGGCGGCAGAGAGTTGCCGCTCGATTTAATTACGCGAATAAACGATTTAGCCGCCGGTTCGTTGGAGCCGGATATGACTTTCTTTTTCGACGTGTCGCTTGAAACCTCGAAGGGAAGGTCGAAAAACAAACGCAAAGACAGAATAGAAAACAATAACGACGATTTTTTCAAAAGAACCGTAGAAATTTTTAAAAAAATTGCCGAGCGAGAACCAAATAGGTTTGTCGTCTTTAACGGAGAGGAAAAGCCCGAAATAATTCACGAAAATATTTTGAAAATTCTAAAAAATAGATTAAAATGGGGTTGAAAAATTAAGAAATTATGTATTCTAACTGTTGGTTAAGGAAGTATGAAGAAAATAATATTATCTCTAATAGCGATAATCCTCGCTTTTTCGCTTATGCAAGCGGAGAACGCGAAAAAAATATACGCAAATAAGCTGTTTTCTGAAAAGGCGTCGTTAACTTATAACAAGAACGACGCAATGCAAACTATAGAAAGCGATAGCGAAGCGCGAATATTAGAATTAAAAGAAGAAGCTCTCGACGAAACTTTCGGCGGAAGCTTTGATAAATTGACAATTACCGACTTCCCCGTTTCTCCCGTAGAAAAAGCGGAAGTGGTTTTAAAGAAATCCAGAGCCGCCGTTAGCGAAGGCACCGTTTGGCTGAGAGTAACAAAAGAGGGCGAATTTAAAGAGGAAAGTATCAATCCGAGCTTTTACGTTGGCAAAGTCAAAGGAGATAATAATCGAGAAGTTTACGTTTATTATAGAAAAGGCTCTTTATATTCGGTGATTACTTCTTCGGACGGTTACGATAACTATTCAATAACGCCTGTCAGAAAGCGAAACGAACTATGTATTTTAACCTCTCAAAGCTCCAGCGCGATAGACGGGAACAACCCTTTTTTAGATATACATCTCGACCAATTCGAAACGAATACTGAATATGAAGATTTGTTAAAAGATATGGATAAACCGCTATCGGAAGAATTGCTCCAAGCGGACATAGCCATCGAAGCGACGAGCGACTTTTACCGTCTTTTCAACGATTACGACGAAGCGGCGGATTACGTGGCTTCCGTAATGTCTTTAACCTCCCAAATCTATCAAAGCGACGTTTTTGTTTCTCTATTCGTTCCGGTAGTCATAATCCACGAAGATATCGCGTCCGACCCATACGGCGGCAGCACTCAAATTTATGAGCGTTTATACGAAATGCGCGAAGTATGGCGCGACAAAACATTTCAAAGAACGGTCGCTTGTCTGTTTACCGATATTGATTATCAAAACTCCGGCGGCAGCTACCGAGTCGGAGGGGTATCGCTAAGTCTCGGAACGCTATGCGACAATAGAAAGGGATTTTGCGTTTTAGGTATAAAGGGGCATTACAACTACCCGACAAGCAATTACACTTGGGACGTAAGCGTGGCGGCGCACGAACTTGGACACGCGTTTGGCGCTCCTCACACCCATTCTTGCTATTTCGAACCTCATATGATAGACACTTGCATAACGAGATATAAACCTTACGAGTCGGACGGATGCGTTACAACAGGCAATCCTATTCCCAGACCGGGAACGATTATGAGCTATTGCCATTTAACCAATTCGACTCATTCGGTTCAACTCTTTTTTCACGAAAGAGAATGTCCGATTATCAGGCGCAACGCCGAGAGAGCTTCTTGCATTAGGAGAGCGATAGACCCGACTCTCATTCTATTAAAGCCGAGCGGCGGAGACATCTATTTTCCCGGGCAGGAAGTAAAAATAACTTGGGCGTCTTCGAAAATTGAATACGTAGCGGTTAAGTATTCTTTAGACGGCGGAGAAACTTGGGATTGGATAGAAACTTACGCGGAAGCCGGCGACGGCGAAATTGTATGGGAAGTTCCCGATACCAGCGCAAAACAAGCGGCAATTAAGATTTTTGACAGCTATAATCCCGACGTAAAAGATTCCACCGCTTCATTTTTCACGATTGACAGACCTGACTTTGTAGTCTCCCAACCCAACGAAGGAGACAAAGTAGGATACAGACAATTTTACGATATAAAATGGATGAATTCATATATTGAGTCGGTAGATATTGATTTTTCGTCCGACGGCGGAGAGAACTGGAATGAAATAGCGACCAGCGTAACTAGCCTCTCGCATAGATGGGACCCGCCCGAAATTGAAAGCGACAACTGCATTTTTAGATTTAACACCTTATATGAAAACGGTATAGATTTGGTTTTCTACTCGGATACTTTTTCAATCGGAAAAGAATGGGCGGAAATTATATCGCCGAGCGAAGGCGACACTCTTTGCTCCGAAGGGGAATTCGAAGTCGTTTGGGAATCGGATTTCGTCGATAACGTATATATTCAGTATTCTACTAATTCCGGAGAAAATTGGCGAAGGATTAAATTCGGATTTCTCGACGGATACGAAGGCTCTTACGACTGGAACGTTCCCGACGACTATTCCAGCCAATGTCTTCTTAGAATTACTCCTTATAGCCAAAGAGATTTAATATTGGACGAAATGGAAAACTATTTTATTATCGATAGCTGTTCTTCTATTTCGGTACTCGAGAGCCAAACCCAAAACGAACTCAGAATAATCGACATAGCTCCTAATCCGGCTAAAAATTATATTAACGTTAAGGTTAACTTGAATACAAAAATATTTAACGAGTTAAAAGTTATGCTATTTGATTCAAAGGGAGCTTTTGTAAAAAACTTAGACGCTATGAAAGGATTGAAGTTTGGCATTAACTCAAGACAAATCGAGTTGCCAAACTTAGCGCAGGGCGAATATTATTTTATTTTGAAATCCGGAAAAATAAGTAGCGGAAAGAAAATACAGATTATTAAATAAAACTCGGACAAAGAACAAAAGTTAAGGATGGAAATGCTCAATCAGTTAATTTTGAAAACTATGCCTTTGGTTCCGAAGGCGATTATAAAAAAAGTAGCGAGCAAATACATAGCGGGCAAAGATTTAAGCGACGCCGTTAGACTAACTAAAAAATTAATGGAACAAGGCGGTATGTCCACGATAGACGTATTGGGCGAATTTGTCGATACCAAAGAAAGAGCGCTTCAAGAAAAACAAAACACAGCCGACGTTTTAGACGCTATTCACGAACACAATCTCGACTCTTATCTTTCAGTCAAGCCCACTTCACTGGGGTTAGCGGTCGATTTCGATTTCGCTTATGAAAATATAAAGTTTCTAATACAGAAAGCTAAGGACTACGGTCTCTGGGTGCGTTTGGATATGGAAAATTCGCCTTACACGACCCAAACTTTGGATTTATATAAAAAGTTTAGAGACGAAGGTTTCGAGAACGCGGGAATAGTCATTCAGGCTTATATGCGGCGCAGCGAGGACGATATTAAATCGCTACTAAACTATAAGCCGTCCATTCGACTTTGCAAAGGAATATACAAAGAAGCGCCCGAAATAGCTTTTCAAGGCAAAGACGAAATCAGAGAAAATTACAAAAAGTTACTGAGGCTTATATTCGAAAACGACTGTTATATAGGAATAGCGACGCACGACGAGGAATTAATACAAGACGCTCTCTCCTATATTAAGGACAATAATAAAACAAAAGACCAATACGAATTCCAGATGCTTTTGGGCGTGCGGGAAAAACGCAGGAAAGAACTATTAAAACAAGGCTATCCCCTGCGCGTTTACGTTCCCTTCGGCGAGGACTGGTACGGTTACGCTACGAGAAGACTGGAAGAAAATCCCGATATGGCGACCCATATTGTGAAAGCGATGTTCATTAAAGAATAAATACAATTAATTATACGAAAAATAGTTTTTGAAATAGTAGGGGCTGAAGATTTTCAGCCCCTACCCTAAAAAATTATTGTTCATAATTTCAATAAAATAATATGAAACTCAGAAACATTCTTTGCTTTTTGATTGCTGTAGCGCTTTTCTTCAGTTGCGAAAAAGAAGAACCTAAAGAAGAAGTTTATAATCAACTCACAATCGGTTCGTTTAATATCGAGTGGCTTGGCGACGGCGTAAACGACTTGCGCTCCCGAGACGAAGCCGACTACAAAAAAATAGCCGAAGTAATTGAAAATTCCAGCGCAGAGCTAATCGGTTTGCAGGAAATTGAAAACGGCGCGGCTCTCGACAGAGTAGCCGATTATCTTAATAATTACGAATACAAAATAATAGAAGGCTCCGGCGACCAGAACCTCGCCGTATTATATAAATCGTTTATTGAAATAGAAGACGTCGAAGCCTACGAGCCGATACAAGTCGAACCGTATAAAACGCGTCCGGGCTTGACATTCAAAGCGAAATACCGCAATTTCGACTGGATAGGTATGGTCGTGCATTTCAAATCGACTTCCAGATACGACAGCACGGAAGAGCTAAAGGAAGAAAGCAGACTGCTAAGAAACTTGCAAGCGCAAGCGCTAAATAGATGGATTGACTCCTTGCTTAGCTTAGGCGGCGAAAAAGATATTATCGTAGTCGGCGATTTTAACGATTACCCCGACAGAATGAACAATCCAACGCTTACGCCCTTGGTTGACAACGAAAAGATGATTTTCCTCACCGACGACATAATGAGTTGCAAATACGATTACTTGCACACAATCGACCATATTTATATATCGACTTCGGCTGAGAATCGCTATCAAAACCAGTCGGTTCGCTGCTATAACTTTTACAACGCTTATCCCGAAGACGTCGCCGACGATATATCCGACCACTGTCCCGTTTTAGCGGAATTCGAGACGACCTCGCCGGATAATGATTAGTATTTTTCGTTGCCTAATCGAAAACGGTTATAACTTTATTCGATTGTAATCGAAAAAAGTTATGACTTTTTTCGGTTTGGATGTTTCACTTTCTTAAATTAACAATAATGAAATCTTATTTCCATGAATTTTAGGAAGAATTTACTTTCCCTTCCTAACCGCCATCGCTATCCCCCCGCCTAAGGCTATGATTAGCGAGATAATTGAAACCCAAGCGCCGGCGTAAAACGGCTCGGATTCGTATTTCATTTCTACGATATGCTCGCCCGCTGGTATCGCTACGGCTCTGAATGAATAGTTCGCTTTGTAGATTTCCGCCGGCTCGCCGTCTATATACGCTTTCCACGCCGGATACCATATTTCGCTGAAAACTAGCAAGCCCGGCTTTTCGGTGTAAGCTCGGTATTTTATATAATCGTTCTCGAATTTCAGGCATTCCGCGCCGTTGTTCTGTTCGCTTTCCGCTTTTATATTTAATTTCATCTCGCTTTTCGCAGTTTCGACTAGCGCCGTTTTTCTATAATCGATACGCCGGTTTTCCATAACGCTTTTCGCTTCGCCTTCGTCCGCGTTAATTACGTCGTAAACGAACCAAGCTCGAGGGAAATAGTTCTGCCGCTCGATAAAATTAAACGAGCGGTTGCGGCGGTCGAAGTTCAAAGCGTATTTCACGTTATATAGGTTATGAATCGTCTCTACCTCGCAGGGCGGCGGAATATGCTCTAACGCTAGCTGGTTGTATCCTTCAATTAACATTAAACCGTCGGTTAGTCCCTGATTCCTTTTCATAGCTATATAGCTCGGGTCGTAATGTCTTATGGATACTCTGAATAATTCGTCGGGCGTATTCGGCGTAAAAATCTCTTTCATTTGCGGGCTTATCTCGTAGGCTTTCGCCGGACTAACTTTCGAATCGTTGAAGTCGCCGCCCGCCACGTATAAATCCACAAATATTAAAATAGCCAGTATAGCGCCGCCGGGAAGCGCTTTCAATAACTCTTTCTTAATCAAAACGCTAATGATATAAGCGAGAACGCAAAACACAAACGCCAACAAAGCGAAGCTCTGAATATCGCCGATAATTTCTTTAGGCGTATCCAATGCGAATAGTAGAACGCCGCTAGTCGTCAGCAAAGCTATCAGAGCGGGAATGCCGGCGGCAATCAGCAGGGCGCGATGCGTCTTTTTGTCCTTAGCGAGTTCGACTAATCTATCGAAACCGAAACCCGCCAATATCGACAACGAGAGCGAAGCAAAGAACATAATCCTCGCGGGCATTCGCAGCGCGCCGAAGAAAGGCAAGTTGTAGAATATTTTGAACAAAAAGAAATTGTCGCCCAACGCGAATAAAAAGCCAAATATAGAAACGGCTATGAGAAAGACAGGGAACTTCTCCCTCCTATTCTTTATCGCTCCGAATAGTCCGAGAACTAACGTAACGACGCCAAAATAAAACGCCGTGTCCCAGTAATAATAATACGGCGCGTCTTCCAAATAGTAAGGCGCGCTTTTGTCGCCCGAGCCGTCCACGAAGCCGAAAATTTTGGGAACGACGGCGGTGTATATTTGTTTGAATTGTAGCGAGCCTTCGGTAGCGGTTTCGTAAGTTGACTCGCCTCGTTTTGAAAAATCCGCTAAATTCTGCGAAGGCAATAGCTGAACGGCGAAAATACCGACGGCGAGGATGACGGGAATTAAGCCGCCGATAACGCATTTAACTATTTTCTTTGAATTTTCTTTCTTCGATATATTCCAAATTACTACCCAAAGGAACAGAATTCCCAAAAACAGCATTTCGTATAGCGCCATTTGCGGATGCCCCGCCAGCAAGCTCAAGCCCAAAACCAAAGCCGCCCAAAAAGCGCTTTTTATATCCCCTTCGTTTACCGCTCTATAAAAGAATAGAACGACTAAAGGAAACCAAGCTAAATGATAAACAATCATCGGATGGATAGCGTGGCAAACCAGAGCGAACGAAAAGCCGTAAGAAACGCCGCCTATAACGCCGGCAATCCAGCTTCTCTTGAAGCCGGCAATCAGGAAAAAAGCGCATAGCTGCGCTATAAAGAAGTGCAGTATAATTATAAACTGAAGACCGCCCGCCGACAAATTTCCGTTCGCGTCTAAAAACAGCGACAGAAGCCTGTTTAAGGGATAGAAAAAGCCCGTTTGCGGGTCGGCGAAGAAAGGCATCCCGCAAAAAGCGTAAGGATTCCAGAAGGGAATTTCGCCGTTAGAAAAAGCGTTAGCGGCGAAGGCTTGTATAGGATAAACTTGCTCTATGAAGTCCTCCCAAAAGTAAAAATCGCCGAACAGATGTCCCCAGAAGAAAATAACAGTCGAAACTACAAAGATTGAAATTATCAACCAAAGCGGCGGCTTTTTGAGCGAGTTAAATTTTTTCATTTGTTTAGCGTCCTTTTTCAAAAAAAAGTTTTTAATATTTCGTAAATTTAAATATAATTTAAGAGAGCTTGAAATTAATAGCAAATATTATTCGCTCCGCGAAATTATTTTCAAAGAGCGAACGTATATATTATTTTCGCGTAGTATTACAATAAAACAACGGGAGAGATAGTAGTGGAATTAGAAAAAAAGGTTAACGAAGAGCTTAAAAACGCAATGAAAACGGGCGACAAGCTCCGCACGGAAACTTTGAGGTCTATTCGCGCTTCGATTATCGAATTTAACAAGAGCGGCGCGGACAGAGAAATGAACGAAGAAGACGAATTGAAAATTCTAAACAAACAAGCCAAGAACAGAAAAGACGCCATACAATTATACAAAAAAGGCGGACGAGACGAATTAGCAGAAAAAGAAGAAGCCGAGCTAAAAATAATCGAAGAATTTACGCCCAAGCAACTATCCGAAAAAGAACTGACCGACGAAATCGACGGGATACTTAAAGGAATCGGCGCCGAAGATATGAAAGATTTTGGAAAAGCGATGGGCGCGACTATGAAAGAATTTAAAGGAAAAGCGGACGGCTCGCTGGTAAAGGAAATCATCCGAAAAAGGTTGGGCGGCGAATAATATGCTAGAACGATACCAAAAAGACGAAATAAAGCTACTCAACGAAAGCCTCGAAGAATTGGAATTCAATTCGATTTTAAAGCAAATTTCAGGATATTGCCACAGCTCTGCCGGTCAAGAATACGTATTGAACTCTAAGCCGACCGACGATATATATTGGCTGAGAAATGAGCATAAGCTAATCGAGGAAAACGTTCAATTAATAATTGAAAACGAGTTCCCCCCTATTTCGGGATACGAAGACATACGAACATTCTTAAGAAAATCCTTGGTTGAAAACGCGGTTTTAAAATCCGACGAGCTTCTATCGATTGCCGAAACAATACGAGTTGGAAGGCTGCTGAAATCTTTTTTTAGCGACAGAAAAGAAGAATGCCCGAATCTTTGGGAAGAAACCGAGAGAATTTACGATAATCGTTTATTGGAAAAGCACATAAACGAAGCGATAGACGAAAACGCCGCCATTAAGGACAACGCTTCGAGAGAATTAGCTCAAATAAGAAGAAATATACTTAGAAAATCGGCTCAAATGCGCAAGCGAATGGACGCGATTCTGAAGAAAGTGTCCAAAGAAGAAATGGCGCAGGAAGATTTCGTAACTCTCCGCGAAGGAAGGTTCGTTTTGCCGGTTATATCGTCCCACAAAAAACATATCCCCGGAATAATCCACGGCGTATCACAGACTGGCTCGACAGTATTCTTGGAGCCTTCGGAAATCACTGAAATGAATAACGAGCTGTCTCTTTTATTGAACGAAGAGAAAAGGGAAATCTATAGAATACTATCAAATCTTACCTCTGAATTAGGCGAAGAGTCCAGAGATTTTTTAAAATCGATAGAAATAATCGCTCATTTGGATTCTTGCTTGGCTAAAGCAAAATACGCGGTTGACTACGGCGGCGTTCCGCCAAAAATATTAGACGATAATTTCATTTATTGCAGCAATATCCGGCATCCGATATTAGTCCGCTCAAAAGGAATCAAAAAAGTAGCGCCTTTGAGCGTGGAGTTCGACGAAAAAAGACGCGGCTATTTGATTTCAGGACCGAACGCAGGCGGCAAGACGGTGGCGATAAAAAACGTAGGGATTAGCATAGCTATGGCTTTAAGCGGCGTGTTTCCTTTAGGCGAATGCAAAACCGGTTTCCGAATGATTTACGCTTCGATAGACGATAGACAGTCGATTGAACAGGATTTGAGCGCTTTTAGTTCGCAAATTCTAAGGATAAACGAAATTTTAGCTTGCGCCGACGACAAATCTTTGATATTAATCGACGAAATCGGCTCCGGCACCGACCCATACGAAGGCGGCGCGCTTTCCGCCGGTATCTTAGATTCGCTGCTGGAAGTGAAGTCATTCTTCGCCGCTACAACTCATAATTCAGCCCTGAAAAGCTTCGCGTTTAGCAAAAACGAAATATCTAACGCGTCTTTAGAATTCGACGACGAAAAGCTAGTCCCCACTTATAAATTCCTCGACCAAATACCCGGAAATAGCTACGCTTTCCAACTAGCCGAGAATTTGGGGCTGCCAAAACGCGTTCTCGACCGAGCAAAGTCTTATTTAGGCGACAAAGGCTCTCAATTGGAAGACAGCCTAGCGATGCTACAAAAATTGAAAAACAAAACGCGTCGATTGGAAAAAGAAGCCGAAGAAGCAAAACGAGAAGCGTTAAAGCAAAAAGAAAAGTTCCAAAAGAAATACGAAGAATTAAAAAACAAGAGAGCGCGATATATTGAAGAAGCTAAAGAAAAAGCCGGGGAGATAATAAAAGACGCGAACGCTCTGATAGAAAACACTATTCGAGAAGTGAAAGAAAGAGAGAAGCCGGTAGGCGAAGTTAAAAAGCAATACGAAGAAACGAAAAAAAATATCGAAAAAGAACTCGAAAAACCGAAAAGAGAACCGGAAGTCGAAAGCGGAAGCCCCCAAATAGGCGATTACGTAGTTATTTCAGATTCAAACGCCAAAGGTCAGTTGGTCGATTTAGACGAAAAAACCACTCAAGCCGAGGTGGACGTAAATGGAATGAAATTCAAGACGCCTTTAAATAAATTGAAAAAGACCAAAAAGGAAAAGAAGAAAAGCGTTTCAAAATCAAAAGCCGACTATATTAGTTTCGACGCGAAATCTAAGCTCGATATACGCGGACAGAGAGCCGAAGAAGCGGCTCAGGAAATCGACCGTTTTCTCGCCGAAGCAATCGCGGCTAATCTATTGACCGTTACTATAGTGCACGGCAAAGGAACCGGCGTTTTGAGAAACGTTACAAAAGAATACTTGACGTCCAGAGACGAAGTAAAATCCTTCCGCTCCGGCAAACTCTCCGAAGGCGGCGACGGAATCACCGTCGTTGAATTAGGATAGCTTATCGCCGCACTTCCATTCTCCTGCCGATTCTCCTAGTCGGCGTTTGCAGAATATAGAAATAAGTCCCGTTGGACAAATCGGGCGTCGATACTTTAAAGGAATATTTGCCGGCTTTTAAACTGCCGCTAAATACCTCTTTAACCACCCTTCCGCTAATATCTACCACGAATAAATTTGTTAATCCGTCTTCGATAGTTTGAATTTCTATTTTTGTCGCGTTTTCGCAAGGGTTTGGAATATTTCTGGACAATTCTATTTTGCCGTCGGAGCCAAATAATCTAGGACCGCCTTCGTTGCAGTAATTAGCTAAGGTAAATACGCCCGATTTTAAATCAACCGCTATTTTCCCTTCTCCGACGGTTTCAGGGTTGGAAATCTTCAAGCCGGAAACCGAATCGTTGCCTAAAGCCGTATAAAACTTCAGGGTTTTGGTTATATCGTTTTCTTTATCGCCTCGAGGCAAATATATCGACATTATTTTATCGTCGCCAATAACTTTAGTTTCAAAGGAGTTATCTAAAGGTTTTAACATAGTCGCGTTAAAAGTCAAATCGAATCTAAATCCTTCTACCGGTCGCTTAATATGGTCTTTGTTTAAGCAAGAAGCTTTGATTGGGACTTCTATTACTTCTCCGGATTTTGCCGTAGCGCTTTCAATTGATATTAAAACGCTGTCAATAATTGGATGAACGCCTTCGCCGTAAAGCGGAATCATACAAATATCTTCTCCGCCGTTGAATCTGAAAGCCAGTCTCGCCATTTTTCTGGCTATTTCCCTCGGCATAAATCGTAGAGTTGTAGTCAAATCTTCACCCGGGGCTAATTCAACGCTCTCGTCGTCCGAAATTACGTAAAATGGTTCTTTATGCGGTCCAAGCAATTCTATCGATTCAATTTTTAAGCGTTTTTCGCTAACGTTCTTAACTATAGCCGTAAAAACGGTGTCTTTATAATCGCCGAGTTCAACTTTGCCGAAATCTACGTAATTAGCGTAGCTTTGCAACTCCGTATCGTAGCCTTGACCGGCGATTTTCTTAGTTATTTTTAAACCGGAAACCGAAATTTCGATTCGCCCTTCAATTAAGCCTGTTTCTGATGGGGTGAACGCTATTTCTAAATCCTTAATTTTAAATGAATCAAGCGAACAAGGCAGGCTGTCGTTAATTATAGTAAAATCCGAAGAGCCGACTATTTTTATGTTTTTTACTTCAATAGGGAAATCGGAATAATTAATAAGAAACGAATCTATTTTGAAATGTCTAGTCTCCCCGACAATTGTTTTACCGAGCGAAACGTCGAAAGCGTTAACAATCGGTTCTCTAATTGCCAACGTGCAATCGGTCGTATCCATCTGTAAATCTCTTTTTTCTAAATTCCAGATTTTAGCGGTACTGTCCGAACTTGCCGTTAAAATTCTCATCCCGTCGAAGTTGAAAGACGCGAAATTCACGGCGCTTCTATGTTCGCGCAATATCTTTACTTTTTCGCCGGTTTGAGCGTCCCATATAATCGCCGAATTATCTACGGAAGTTGTCATAAACAAATCGCCCGCTCGATTAAAACTCGCCGAATTTATTGGTTTTATGCCTCCTTCTTCGGTTGGGTGAGCTACCGTAAACAAGGTGTCGCCGCTTTCTACGTCCCACATTACCGCGTTTCCAAACCAACCGGCTGAAACAATTCGTTCTCCGTCCGGGCTGAAATCGGCGTGCATTATTAATCCGTTTATAAATCTTAAATCTCTGTACAGAGAATCATTTTCAAAATCCCAAACAATAATTGAGTTCGCGCTGCTGCATAATAACAAAAACTTTCCGTCCGGACTGAACTGCGCAAACCATAATCTGCTTCTATCTTCGTATATATTTTTCACGAACTTTCCGTCGGCGGCGTTCCAAAGCTTTGCTTTACCGTCCCAACTTGTCGTAACTATGTATCTATCGTCCGGGGAAAAGTTAGCCGACTTAACTTTGTCATTATGCCCGTCTAATACGGCTATCGGTTCGCTCATTTTTTTGTTGTGGTCTGAAACGTCCCATATAATTGCCGCGCTGTCGTCGCTTGCGGTAACTACTTTCTTTCCGTCGGAATTGAAATTCGCCCACCTAACCGGAGAGGTATGCCCTATCAATTCGTGCAACTCGTAACCGTTGTTTGAATTCCAAACTCGGGCTGTATTGTCGGCGCTAGAGCTAACTACCAAATCTCCCATCTCGTTGAAATTAGCGGAAAGGACGGCTCCGTTATGCCAAAAGTCCATCGTCTGACCTACGTTGTTGGGCCAAAGCTGAATCGCTCTAATCATTAACTCGTCGGTTTCAATTTTTGGAGCCAGCCATTTGTAATTTAAGCCGTTCACGTCTTTCGCTAGCGCGTCCCAAGATTGACCTTTATTTAACGAATATTCCAGTTGGATTACGTCGTTTGGCAGCAGTCCGTTCCATTGGACGTCAACGGTGTCTCCGGCAATTATTATATCACCGCATCGCGGATTAGTTAAAGTTAAATTGCGTTCTTGAGGAGGCGTGTTTGGAAAACCGCCGGAAATTAGAACTCTTCTGCCATAGCAAGCGTCGGAAACTATTGACAAGCTATCGAATATCAGCGAAGAATCCTCGGGAGCGAATTCTATTTTAACCGTATGGCTGTCGCCTTTTTGTATAGTTATCTGGGGGTTTTGCGCGGTTATTCCGCCCTCTACTATTGAAAGCGAAGGATTGTTCAAAATGAATTCGTCTATTGTAATATCCTTATTCATCGCCGTCAACTTTACGCTCTCTTGCTTTGTGTATCCCGCCAATACAGCGCTGAAAGCAATCGATTTAGGCTCTATCTTTAAGTGAGGTTTATATTTATCCGGAAAAAGCAAATTCTCTTCGTCGAAAACTAAACTGTCTTTAACAGTTATTTTCGTCTTGTGATAAGTTTCGCAATTAACTATTGGAAGCCAAGAAACTTTAGCGGGGGTAAATCCGGCCGCGAAAGCGTTTAAAGTAAGAGCCGTAGATTTAATTTCCTTATCGGTAGTAATCTTGTCAAACCACTTACCGCCCGTTGAATCGCAGGCGTCTTTAAAGGCTTTTTGCGTTCTGCCGTTTATAGTAAGGCAATAAAAAGTCGCGTTGTATTTTCGAGCCGAATCTATAATTTCTCGCCCAATTTCCGTTCTTTTGCCGTCTGATATTAAAACTATAGCCTTTTCGTACTTTGCTCTCGCCGATATAGCTAACGCTCCGGTTGGGTATGAAATCAATCCAGCTGAATAATTTGAACTTTTACTCGGTCTCAATTTATCCAACGCCGCGATAGTTGATTCTCGGTTGGAGCCGAATTCCGCGTTTATATATGAGAATTGGTCGAAACTAGTTAGCGCGCATTCTCCTTTTGAATAATAGAAACTATTTATTATTTGCCTAGCTAATTGTCTGCCTTTTTCAAAAACTTCGTTTTCTTCGTCGTATGATACAATTCCCAAATCAAAAGCAATTATTAAAGAAACCGGCTCGCCTTCGATTTCGTTTGGCTTAACCAACGATTTGATTTCGGTTTGTAGTCCGCCGTCGTAAACCGAAATATCTTGTTTTGCAAAATTATAAATAGGTTCGTCTTGTTCGTTAAACACAAACAAGTTAGCTTCGGCTTCCGGGAAGGATTCAATCTTACAATCGAAAAAATCAACGCGGGAAACCGAATGCGACTTTTGCGTAGAAAAGACGCTTAAAATTAAGGCGCTCGCTAATAAGTATTTCAATGCCTTCTTCATATTTCCCCCCGTTCTAATGATATTAAACTTCTCCCTCCCGCGTTAATCAATTACTATACCAAAACTTAAAATCAGTATTTTCAGAGGATTAAGCGTTTAAAAACGAAAGTCGCGCAATTCGAAAACAAACCTACGCGTTTTCGGCTAAGCTCCTTAGTTTTTTAATATTAGAAACTAAATCGCCCTTAAACAAACCTGAACCGCATACCAGTATATTCGCGCCGGCTTTTACTATATCTTCTACGTTGCCGAATTTCACTCCTCCGTCCACTTCAATTTCAACATCCTTTAAACTCCGCTTGATTAGGAAATTACGCAAACTCTCGGCTCTTCTTAAAAAAGAGCTGATAAACTTCTGACCGCCAAAGCCCGGATTAACGGACATCAACAAGATAAAATCGCAGTATTCGGCGGCGGAGTAAGCGTAATCTAAAGGCGTCGCCGGATTCAAAGCCGCGCCCGCTTTCATACCAAAAGAATGAATTAACTCTATAGTCCGATGCAAATGCGTTTGACCTTCTACGTGAACCGACACCATATCCGCTCCTGCTTCGGCGAAATTTTCTATGTATCTGTCGGGGTCTTCAATCATCAAATGACAAACTATAGGAAGTTTCGTAACCGACCTGATAGCGTTGATAATTAACGGTCCGATTGTAATATTTGGGACGAAATGTCCGTCCATCACGTCGGCGTGAAGGACGTCGGCTCCTCCCTCTTCGCATTTTTTAACTTCGTCCGCTAAATGAGCGAAATCGGCGGACAATAGCGACGGCGCTATTTTGATTTTATTTCTCATTTAAAGCCTCGATTTTTAATACTTCTTCTAAAGTTAAACCCTCTAAACTGCCTTTTGATTTTGATTTCGAGCTTACTCCGCTCTTTTTCTGTTTTTTCTTTCTTGCGGCTTCTCTTAATTGGTCCAACTTGCGAGAAACTTTATAAAACAAACTGCCGCGCGTATAAGCTCCGCTTTTTGTTAATCTTCCGGGTTTTAATCCCATTAATATCTCCACTCCGTCTTCAATTTTCTCTATTGGATAAACGCTGAACTTATTGTTTTCGACGGCTTCGATAATTTCTTTCTTGAGCATTAAGTCCTTAACGTTCTGAACCGGAATTATTACTCCTTCATCGCCTCTTAAGCCTCTTTCCTTGCAAATTTCGTAGTAACCGCGAATTTTCTCGTTGACTCCGCCTATAGGCTGAATGTCTCCCTTTTGATTTACCGAGCCGGTAATAGCTATACTTTGTTTAATTGGGATGTCGGCTATCGCCGAAAGAATGGCGTATATTTCGGCGGCTGACGCGCTATCCCCGTCGATACCGCCGTAGTTCTGTTCAAACGCTAATGAAGCGGTTAACGATAAAGTTTTATCTCCGGCGAATCTTTCTCTCATAAAACCGCTGATAATAAGCACGCCTTTGTTATGAATGGAGCCGCTCATATCGGCTTCTCTTTCTATATTTATTATTCCGGCGTCGCCGGCGCTAACCGAAGCCGTAATTCTCGCGGGCTTGCCAATCGATAAAATGCCCGTGTCGATTATCGTTAATCCGTTTATTTGCCCCACTCGCTCGCCTTCGGTGTCGATTAGAGTGTTTCCTTCAAGTATATGATATTTCAACTTTTCGTCGAGCAGGTCGTTCCGATGCCTTCTGCATTCAATCGCGGTTTCGACGTCTTTTTTCGTTATTAATTCGCCTTTTTTCTTATCTGATTTCTTATAAAACGCCGCCTCTCTAACAATATCGGCAACGTCTGAAAACTTCAAAGTAATCCTCCTTTGCGAGCCGGCTCTTACGGTTCCCCATTCCACTATTGCCGAAACGGCGCCCCGGTCAAAATGCGGCAATTTATCTTCTTTGCAAATCTTACTGACAAATTGAGCGTAGTTATCTATTAAATCGTCGTTCTTTTCCGTTTCGTAGTCGAATTGAGCGATTACTTTAAATATTTTTTTGAACCCCTTCTCGTAAGCGTATAGAAATCTATATAAAGTTTGTCCGCCGATTAAAATGATTTTGAAGTTTACCTCGATAGGTTCGGGCTTAAGATGCAATTGAGAAAGCTGAAAAACAGCTTCGTAAGGCTGGATTTCCAATTTATCGTATTGCAGAACTCTTTTTAGGACGGGCCAAACGCCGGGTTCAAGGAATATATCGAGAGCGTTAACAATTAAATAGCCTTGGTCGGCTTTCAAAATAGAACCCGCTTTGATTTTTGAGAAGTCCGTTCGCCAAAAGCCTCTGCTGTCAAAGGAACGTTCTATCGTTCCGAACAAGTTTGTGTAAGTAGGATTAGTTTCAACGACAACGGGCGGCGACTTCGTGTCTGAATTGTCTAAAATAACATTCACTTTAAAATTATCAAATTTCTCTTTGTCTTCGTTTTTAGAAGGGGCTTCCGGAGGCGTTTCGGCTGGGTTTGCAGTAGAAACAAAAAGACTTAAGTTCTCCGTGATATAATCTTTGACTTCTTCGATATATTTTTTGATGGCGTCTAAGGGGAACTCTTCTTTCAATTCGCCGAAAACCGAATCTATAACAAGGGACGCCGCGGCTTTGTCGTGTTCATATAAGCTCTTTTTGAATTCCCGCATTATTTTCAAGCCCTGTTTAGCTAATTTGAACAACTCAGGCTTATACTTCTTATATTTTTCGGCTAATTTTTCGGCTTCTTCTTTAGATATTTTATTTTCTTGAACCAATTCGTCGAGTTTTTCAATTTGCACGGGTTTGTCGTTTACAATTGGAAAGATTTCCGGCTGGATTATCCCCTGTTCGGTTTCAATCTGTCCTCTGACGAATCCCTCTGGCTTGATTTTATCGTCAAACTCCTCCAGTATCTTCTTTTCTTTTTCTTGGTACTCTTGAATTATCTTTTTCCTTCTCTTCTGAAAAGAATCTTCCTCAAATAATTTTGGCAATCTGTCTTTTAGATAAGTTATTGAGTCTTTCATCGCTTTTGAAAAGGCTTTGCCCTTCCCGGCTTCCAGTTTAATTAATCTGGGTTGGTCGGGATTACCGAAATTATGAACGTAGCAATAATCATATTTCTTTGGCTTGACAGTAGTTATATCTTCGAGAACTTTTTTGACGGTCGTTAATCTGCCCGTTCCCGATAAGCCGGTTACGAAGATATTGTATCCTTTTGAAAATAATTCGGCGCCGAGCCTTATCGACTCGATAGCCCTCGGCTGCCCGACTATTTTCGTTAACGGTTCAACCTCTTCGGTAGATTTGAACTTGAAGCGTTTTGTTGGACACTTCCATCTTAATTCGTCCTTAGACAACTTCTTGACAAGGCTTTTCTTAGAACTTTCAGTCTCTTTTTGTTTACCCATTTTTTCCTCTTATTTTATATTCTTAGCGAATAAGAAATTCCAAAATTGTAAAAAAAGGCGGTAAAATCAAGTATAATTTCAAAGAATTTTTTTCTTCGCCTTAACATTTGCTATAAGTAAAGCTTTCTTAAATTTAAAAACCAAATATTTCTCCTTTGCCGTAGGGATAAAGATTAATTTTTTTTAAATTGCTATTATTAAAAATCAATCATTTTAGCGACTTTTTCATTAAATCAACATAAACAATTAAGATTTTAATTTAAAAATATGGAGTTAATAATGAAGTTTAGAACAGTGTTCGTATTTATGGCGTTTATCGCTATGTCTTATTTATCGATTGCGGAAGAATCAAAAAACGATTCAACATTATATAAGCCGAGCGCCTATATGGGCTTAAAGTTGAGGCTGGTCGGACCGGCTCTGACATCCGGCAGAATAAGTCATTTAGCCGTCAATCCCGAAAGAAACGCCGAATTTTACGTCGGCGTAGCGTCCGGCGGAGTTTGGAAAACAACTAACGGCGGCGTTACGTTCAAGCCGATATTCGACGGGCAAAATTCATATTCGATTGGATGCATAACTCTCGACCCGAATAACTCCAACATAGTTTGGGTTGGAACCGGCGAAAACAACAGCCAAAGAAGCGTATCCTACGGCGACGGCGTTTATAAATCGCTCGACGGCGGCAAGACCTGGAAAAATATGGGTTTGAAAGAATCTAAGCACATCGGCAAAATCATAATAGACCCGCGCAATTCAAACGTCGTTTACGTAGCGGCGTTCGGACCGTTATGGGGACCGGGCGGCGACCGAGGATTGTATAAATCCACCGACGGCGGCGAAACTTGGGAGAAATCCTTGTATATCAGCGAAAATACGGGCGTCTCCGATATTGTTATTGACCCCGAAAATCCGGACGCTCTTTACGCGTCTTCCTACCAGCGTAGGCGTAGAGTCTGGACATTGCTACACGGCGGACCGGAAGCGGCTATATATAAAACTACGGACGCCGGCAAAAACTGGAAAAAGCTAAAAAACGGATTGCCCAGCGGCGATTTGGGCAGAATCGGATTGGCGATTTCGCCGGTAAATCCCGATTACGTTTTCGCGCTTATCGAGTCAGAAAAAAGCGGCTTTTATCGCTCTACCGACAGAGGCGCCTCTTGGCAAAGAATGTGTAGTTACGCCTCTTCCAGCGCGCAATATTATCAAGAGATTTTCTGCGACCCTTGCGATATAGATAAAATCTATTCGCTAGAAACAATTACTAAAGTGTCGGTCGACGGCGGCAAAACGTTCAAGCCGCTCGGCAATAAACACCGCCACGTTGACGACCACGCTTTATGGATTGACCCGAACAATACCGACCATTTATTAATCGGCGGCGACGGCGGCTTATACGAAACTTACGACAGAAAATTATGGCGTCATTTTAACAACTTGCCGGTTACTCAGTTTTATAGAGTTTCTTGCGACAATTCGAAGCCCTTTTATTACGTTTACGGCGGCACTCAAGACAACAACACTTGGGGATGTCCCTCTCGAACGACTAACTCCGGCGGAATTACCAACGAGGACTGGTTCCAATTGGTAGGCGGCGACGGCTATCAATCGCGTTCCGACCCCGAAAATCCCGATATAGTTTACTGCCAATGGCAATACGGAAATTTGATGCGCTACGACCGCAAAAGCGGCGAGCTTACTTATATACAACCGCAACCGGAAAAAGGCGAAGAACACAGATGGAATTGGGATTCGCCGCTAATCATCAGTTCGCACAAAAATACGAGGCTTTATTTCGCTTGCAATCGAGTTTACAAAACGGAAGACAAAGGCAACAGCTGGGAAGCAATAAGCCCAGATTTGACTAGGCGAATAGATAGAAACGAACTTAAGATTATGGGCAAGGTTTGGAGTCCCGAAGCAATATCGAAAAACGCTTCGACTTCCTTTTACGGCAATATCGTGGCTCTTTCCGAATCGCCGATAAACGAGAATTTGCTATACGCTGGAACAGACGACGGATTAATACAAGTAACCGAGGACTCCGGCAAAAATTGGAGGAAAACCGCGAAATTCTCGTTCGTTCCCGAAACGACATACGTCAGCGACGTATTCGCTTCCCAACACAACGAGAACGTCGTTTACGCCACATTCAACAATCATAAAAGCAACGATTACAAACCGTACGTATTCAAGAGCGAGGACAAAGGCGAGACTTGGACGTCGATAATCGGCAACTTGCCCGAAAACGAGCCGGTATGGACTATTTACGAAGATTTTGAAAATCCTGATTTACTATTCGTCGGCACGGAATTCGGTTTGTATTTCACCTTGAACGGCGGCGAACACTGGACCGAATTGAAGTCGGGTTTGCCGACAATCGCCGTTAGGGACTTGGAAATACAAAAAGAAGAGAGCGATTTAGTCGTTGGAACTTTCGGCAGGGGCATTTATATTCTCGACGATTACTCGCCTCTAAGAAAATTCTCCGAAAAAATAGCCGACAAGGAATTTCATTTGTTCCAAATCGCCGACGCTTTGGTATATCACAAAAGCTCGTCGAGAGCTAAAACTGCTACGGGCGAAGATTTCTACCGAGCCAAAAATCCATACGGCGCGTATTTCTATTATTACTTAGAAGAAAATATCAAAACAAAGAAGCAACTTCGTAAAGAAGAGGAAAAAGAAATTCGAAAAGACGAGGCAAAGAAATACGAATATCCCACTTTCGAAGAACTTAGACGGGAAGATTTGGAACAGCCGCCTTATTTGATATTTGAAATAACGGACGAGAACGGCAAGATAGTAAGAAGATTAACGACATCGCCGAAAAAAGGAATTCATAAGTTAAATTGGGACTTAAGATTCGCGAGCAAATCGCCCGTTTCGCCGAAAACCAAAACTATGAAACACAGCGACTTCCCCGTTCCGCCGGGCAAATATTACGTTTCGGTTTACAAGAACAAGAACGGCGTAATAACCAAGCTCGTCGGTCCAGAAGGATTCTCCGTTAATTTATTAGAAAACCACACTTTACCTACGAACGATTTCGACGCGTTAACGAAGTTCCAAAATAAAATTGCGAACCTGATGCAAGCGATGCTCGGCGCGGAAAAGAAAATCAAAGAGACGGAGGAAAGAATAGACTTAGTGAAAATAGCGCTACAAAACGCGCCGCAAATCTCGCAAAGCAAGTTGCAGAAAGTAAGGAACATCGAGCTTGAACTCGAAGAAGTAAAAAAAGAATTGCTCGGCGACAAATCTAAGAGCAAACGAAATAAGAATCAGTCGCCGTCTTTGACGGGCAGGCTCAGAGCGATTATATATTCGACGGCTTGGTCGTATTCAGAACCGACTCAAACCGCTAAGGAAACATACACTATAATATCCGAGGAGTTCGTTCCCCTGCTGGATAAAATGAGGAAGCTAATCAACATCGACTTGGACAACATCGAAAAGCAGATGCAGAAAGCGAACGCCCCGTGGACGCCGGGCAGAATACCGTATTGGAAGCCGGAAGCGGAGTAAATCGATAACAAGTAATAAGTCTTTATATATAAGATAGTTAGGGCGAATGGTCGTTCGCAACTATGTCTCTATAGTTGCTGATTGAATCGAACAGACTTATAGGCTTACTCGTCAATTTAATATTTTATTGTTTCAAAATAATCCAGAAACAACAAAAAATTGAAATCGTTTTAAAGTTAATAAAATAGCTGCCTCTTTATAATAATTAGCTTACTTCGGAAACTTAAGAAATAACGTTTTTATCTTTTAAGATTTCAATATATTTCTTTTTATCAATTTCACAATCGATGAGTTCAAGTAATTGTTTTTTAGATAACTTAATTTGACTTTGAATTGAAGAGAGTAGTTCATCGCCATATACTTTGTATGATGAGCCGCGAGAAAGCTTTGTGTAGATTTGCGTAATTTTGTTGTTATATTCTAAAATATAAAGCTCGTGCTTTGCCCCTTTTTTATAAACAAATCCTTTTTTTTAAAAGATTTCCGTATTTTTTTTCTATCTCTTTGTGCCATAATATCAAACAAAATCTAGTAGAAAATCTTTAAAACGAATTGCCTCTAGCGTTAATTTATTAATTGGTTGAATTATATAAAACTCTTTGATTTCCAGCGCTTCTTCCCTAAGTGATTTTATTGCCGAAAACAAATCTTTTCCAATCCCTTTAATTGACCATTTATCGTGTGAAAGACTAAATTTATCGTTTTCCCGTTCGATATAAAATAATTCACCACAAATTTTAATGGTCATAGGTAATTTTTTAATCTCAAATTCAGTCTCACTTTTAGAATAATCCAATTCATTTTCTTCAAAAATTCCTTCAACATATTTTGGTAGATTTGAACAATATTCCTGATATTCATCTGAATATCTCAATTTGTTATATTCATATTCAGATTGATTTTCATTATAGTTACTGTCAATTTTTGGGGAAGTAAGTATATTTTCTGATTCCATATCACTATCAAAGTCATTTCTTAAGTCAATATTTCTGTTACCTATAGTCATTCATCTTTTCCTTTAGTTTTATTATAATTTTTAATTAACCATTCGCCAATATTTTTAGCAGCGTCTAATGGCACAATAACAGTTGTTTGAATTTCCCTTATCATATCGCCTCTTTGAATTCTTTCTGCTTTATTTAAATCTTTCTCAAGTTTTCCATCCTTCACCTTTGTTTGAATATAGCTTGGAAATCCTCTGGACTCAACAAAAAAATTGATTGCAAATGATAAGCCATCAGGGCTTACTCCGCCCCATGCGCCAGTTGCAGCATATGTTGTATGATTTTTGGCTTTTTCAAAAATTACTGTAAAATCTTTCTCTTGTCCCATATTTCATTCCCGTTTTTAAATAAAGTAAAAAAGAATAGAACTAATATAACTGATAAACCGAAAAACAGCAAATATATTTTGGAAATATTAATAAATTTTATAAATTAAGTCGATTACTAATTAACGAATTTAATAAATATTGAAAACAAAAGATGGCGAAAAAGGTTTGAAAACCTTAGCAAAACGTTCGCTCAATTCGAAAGCGCCGTTTTGGAATACGAAAATCTTAACGATTTGAGCAAAGAAGGACTGATTAAGAGATTCGAATATACCTTCGAGCTATTTTTGCCGACTTTACAGGATTTTTTGCTAAGCGAAGGAATAGAAGCGAAATTTCCCAGAGATATTATTAAGAAAGCTTTCAAATACGAAATCGTTAAAGACGGCGAAACTTGGTTGGATATGCTCGAAAAAAGAAACGTCCTTTCTCATATTTATAACGAAGAAAATTTCCGAAAAGCTTTAGAATTAATAATCGGCAAATATTACTGCGCTATGGTTTCCGTATATAACTATCTTAGAAAATCTACGCTTTGATTCTTTTCTCCTCGTTCCGTCCGCTCCGCGGCGTCAACCACACCCAATCCCTCTCCGCAATCAGAGAGGGATTTCGTTTTAACTAGTTAATATTAATATACTTACGTTTGCATCAACCCTTCCTCCTTCCGAAATTCCAATTTCGGAAGGAGAAAGGAAATCGGAGTTTGGGAATTAGGCTCGCACCGGCGCGTCTATTCTGCTCATCGGGAGTATTTGCGAAATCAAATCTCTTCGTTACCGCTTGATAATTTTTTCGGCGATAACATCGCCGCCACATATAACGACTAAATTGTAAAATCCCGCCGGTAAGTCGCCAATGTTTATATTATATACGCTCTCTCCTATCGGCAAGTGCCTATCTTCAACGTTTTCAATAACTACGCCCGTCGCGTTGACTATTTTTATTCGCGTTACTTTGCTTTTTGATAGCGTTACTTTCGCTTTTATTCTGTCGCTCGCCGGATTGGGAACGACTTCCAAGCCAAATTTATAGTCGCCTCTATCCTCTTTTGAGCTTGCGCAGCCGCATCCAATTCTTTCAGTCGATATTACTAAATTGTCGAAATATCGCTCCTGCTCGACCGGAGAACCTGAATTCCAATAGTTCTCAAAGAAAATAGCGTTGATTTTATAATTGTCTGGATTCGAATTCCAGTCGCCGTGCCAATTTAAATTATATGTTCCGGCTTGCAAGCTGTCGTCAATCCAAAATTCGAATACTCCTTCGCTCTCGCCCGGCGTATTAAGCCGAACGTGTCCTTCTACGCAGTACCACCTTCCCGAAGTTTCGTCGGCGAATATGGGAATATCGCCCTTCTTGAATCCCAGCCAGCGAAGGTTATCGAAGTCGTTATATTTAGTCGAAACGAGCCGACCGTCCGCCGATACTCCGCTCGCCGGATCCATTCCCAAATAGCTGGAGCCTTCGCCCGCCGACCAAAGATGCGCCATCAACCCAGTCGCCCAATTCGCGTTAGCCAAGCAGAGAGCGCGGCTTAACTTAGCGGGACCGCCTCCTTGCCAGCCTTCTTGCGCTTTGACGTCCATTCGCCAATATATTTCGTCGAAATCCTCCTCGGGTCGAACGGAATTTTTGCCGATATACGCGCTAGGCGTTCTGCCGAAAGATTTTTTCATTCCGCCCGCTCCGACTTCGCCCGCTTGCCAAACTACGCGCAAGCCTTTTGAGCCGTCTCTGCCGACTCCTGGCAATACTATAACGCCGCCGTATTCAAAATACTTCTCCTCGAGCGAAAGAGAATCCTCAAAGTCGTCGCAGAAGATAGTCCCCTCCGGCGCGTCCTCGCAAGAGAAGCTCTGGGCGAGGGAAGCGGAGAGCAGAAACGGAAAAATCAAAACGCAAGTCGTAATAATTGATTTCATTGTTTACCGCCTTCTTCCTTGTTTTCTTTAAAATATTTATCTGGATTCTTTTTAATGTCTTCTATTAAAGATTTTTTAGTATTAATTAAGTTCTGAAAACTTTCTTCTACTAACATATCTATTTGTTCTTTTGTTAACATATTATATCTGTTTTGTTCTTTTAATTGTTTTATAATTTTCTTTCTTAATTTTTCTTTCACTTTTTTTCGGTATTTTGGATTCTCTAGTCCATCGAGATGGATTGGTTCAGATTTTTCTTTTTCTATAAATCTTTGATTGTACTCTAATTCGGCTAAATATTTCAAACCTTTCGCCGCCGCTTTAACGGGCGTTTTTATTATCAATAACGTATCTTTCGATTTTTTATCAATCAGAGTGTCAATTTCGCGGTAATCAAGAATTAAATTTTTTAAAGTATTGAAAAGAGCGTTCTTTTTTAACTCGGTTAAAGAATTGGTGTCTGATATAAATTGATTCGAATCCGAGTTCAAAATTTCGTCGCATAGTTTAATTGCTCTTAAAAAATAAATTGAATCGTTTTTCATTTTTGAGCCGCCGGTGTGATTGTAAATGAAAGCGGCGTAGTATTTCTGAATATTCGTTCTAATTAAGCCGTTTGTGTCTAGTTCGATAACTCTCGATAGCCTTATCGAATCGTTAATACTCATAAAACCGGAATATTCTTTTGTACTATCGAGCATAAACTCTCTATCTTTTTGGTCGGTTTCGTATATATATCTTAATTCTTGAGTTACGCTCATTTTCTCTTCGGGAATCGGCGGATAATCTTTATCCTCGGCAAATGTAATCGTATAGGATATTAAGAAAAGAAAAATCAATATAGTTAAAGATAAATCTTTCATAGCGTATAGCCTTTTTAACTTAAACGACAAAACAACAAATTATCAAATTACTTTAATAATTTCAAATAATTCTTAATTTTGTTAAGATTTAATACTCAGATTAACTAAACGATGATATATGAACTCTAAAGATTTCAGAAAATACGGAAAAGAGCTTGTCGATTGGATTGCGGATTATTTCGAAAATATCGAGGATTATCCCGTTAAAGCGCGCGTCGAGCCGAGAGAGACATACGATAAATTACCTCCAGCTCCGCCCGACGCTCCCGAAGATTTCGAGCGAATATTCGAGGATTTCAAAGAGATAATACTGCCCGGAATTACTCATTGGGAGCATCCGCGCTTCCACGCATATTTTCCGGCTAACAATAGCTTTCCTTCGATTCTCGGCGAGTTTCTGACGGCGGCTTTGGGCGCGCAATGTATGGTATGGGAAACCTCGCCCGCCGCCGCCGAAGTGGAAGAGCGAACGATGAATTGGCTTCGCAATTTAATAGGTCTGCCGGAAAATTTCGCAGGCGTAATTCAGGACTCCGCCTCATCGGCGACTTTATGCTCGATTCTTACCGCTCGCGAAATAAAAACAAATTATCTAACCAACGAAAAGGGATTGTATCCGAATAAAAATATGCGCGTTTACTGTTCCACTCAAACCCATTCGTCGATAGACAAAGCCGTGAAAATCGCCGGCATTGGCGAAGAGAACGTAGTTAAAATTCCCGTAAACTCAAAATTCGAGATGAAAGCAAACGAACTGGAACGCTCGATACAAAAGGATTTAGAATTAGGCTACAAGCCGTTATGCGTAATCGCTACAATTGGGACAACAAGCTCCACCGCCGTTGACCCGGTGAAAAGAATCGGCGAAATAGCCGGCAAATACGACGTATGGCTTCACATTGACGCCGCATTCGCGGGGACTGCGTTAATACTGCCGGAATATAAAAAATACGCCGAGGGATTGGAACTCGCCGACACTTTCGTATTCAATCCGCATAAATGGATGTTCACTAATTTCGACTGTTCCGCTTATTTCGTTAAAGACAAAGAAGCGCTAATCAGAACATTCGCAATTTTGCCGGAATACTTAAAAACGGCGGTCGATGAAAAAGTAAACAACTATCGAGACTGGTCTGTTCAGCTGGGCAGAAGATTCAGAGCGTTGAAGTTGTGGTTCGTTCTGAGAAGTTTCGGCGTTCAAGGAATCAAAGATAAATTGCGCTATCATCTAGAACTGGCTAACAATTTGAAACTCAAAATCGAAGCGCGTTCGGACTTTGAAATCCTAGCTCCGGTAAATTTCAATCTAATTTGCTTTAGATACAAGCCGAAAGGAGTAAGAGACGAAGATAAATTAAATCAAATAAACGAAGATTTGCTAAAACGTATTAACGATACGGGAAAACTATATCTTACGCACACAAAACTAGGCTCCAAATACGTTTTGAGGATAGTTATAGGGCAAACATACGTCAAAGGAAGCGACGTAGAGAAAAGCTGGGAAGAGATATTAAAGCAGAGCGGGGGAATAATATAATCAGATGTGCCACACCTTCGAGGTGTGGCACATCTTATGCAAAATTACTCATTCAACGCGGCTCTAGCCGCCGCCAATCTAGCGATAGGCACTCTAAACGGCGAGCAGGAAACGTATTCTAAACCAATGTTGTGGCAGAATTCGATTGAATCGGGGTCTCCGCCGTGTTCGCCGCATATTCCAAGTTCGATATCCGGTCTCGTTTTCTTACCGGCTTCGACAGCGTGTTTCATTAAGAAACCTACGCCGTCTTGGTCGATAGAAACGAATGGGTCTGTTTTGTAAATATCTCCTTCAACGTAATCCGGCAAGAACTTACCGGCGTCGTCTCTACTAACTCCTAAAGTCGTTTGAGTTAAATCGTTAGTGCCAAACGAGAAGAACTCGGCTACGTCGGCTATTTCGTCCGCCGTAATGGCTCCTCTCGGAACTTCTATCATCGTGCCGACTAGATACTTGAACTTGGTTCCGGTTTCTTTAATCACGTCTTCGGCGGCTTTTATTACTATGTCGGCTTGCGGTTTCAACTCTTTTACGTTGCCGACGAGCGGAATCATTATTTCCGGAAAAGCTTTCTTGCCTTTCTTGATAACGTTAACAGCGGCTTCAAAAATAGCTCGCGCCTGCATTTCCGTGATTTCGGGATACATAAGTCCCAATCGGCAACCTCTAAAACCGAGCATTGGGTTGAATTCAGCCAAAGCCTCTATTCTCGCTTTCACTTTTTCAAACGAAACGCCCATATCTTTGGCGAGTTCCTTCTGTTCTTTTTCTTCGTGCGGCAGGAACTCGTGAAGCGGCGGGTCGATTGTTCTGACAGTTACCGGTTTTCCGTCCATAGCTTCGAAAATTCCCTCGAAGTCTTTTCGCTGAACCGGCAGCAATTTCTCTAACGCTTTTTTCCTTTCTTCTTTTGAATCGGAAAGAATCATTTCGCGCATCGGTCCGATTTTTCCTTCGCCGAAGAACATATGTTCGGTTCGGCATAATCCTATGCCTTCCGCTCCGAACGCTACCGCGTTAGACGATTGGTCTGGCTGGTCGGCGTTAGTTCTAATCTTCAATGTTCTGTATTCGTCCGCCCAATTCATTATTTGGTCGTATATCTTATAAAACTGAGCTTCTTCCGGTTTCAAGGATTTTTCTATTAGAACTTGAACGACGTCGCTGGGTCTGGTTTTGATATTGCCCGCAATGACTTCGCCGGTAGTTCCGTCTATTGATATATATTCGCCCTCTTTTAAGATTTTTTTGCCGTCGTCAACCGACAGAGTTCGTTCTTTATAATTAATACTTAAAGCTCCGCAGCCGGCTACGCAAACTTTGCCCATCTGACGGGCGACTAAAGCGGCGTGAGATGTCATTCCGCCGCGAGACGTTAAAATCCCTTGCGCGGCGTTCATTCCGCCTATATCTTCGGGCGAAGTTTCAATTCTGACTAGTATTAAATCTTCGCCTTTCTTGGCTTGCTCCATAGCGTCTTCGGCGTTGAATACAATTTTACCCGAAGCGGCGCCCGGTCCGGCGTTCAATCCTTTGGCGAGCAATTGTCCGTCGTCCAAGACTTTTTGCTTTTCTTTTTGGTCGAAAATCGGGCGCAACAATTGATTTAATTGGTTGGGCTCGGTTCTTTTAATAGCTTCTTTTGGGTCGATTAAGCCTTCGTTTACCATATCGACGGCGACTTTCATAGCCGCAACCGCTGTTCTTTTACCTGCGCGGCACTGAAGCATAAACAATTTACCGTCTTGAATCGTGAACTCAATGTCCATTAATTCTTTGTAATGCTCTTCGAGTTTTGCTCGAATATCTTCTAATTCGTCGTAAGACTTTTGGTCAAACTCGCCCAATTTTTGAATTGGCAAAGGAGTTCTAGTTCCCGCGACTACGTCTTCGCCTTGAGCGTTCATCAGAAATTCGCCGTAAAAAACGTTTTCGCCGGTGGCGGGGTCTCTCGTGAAAGCTACGCCGGTTCCCGAGTCCTCGCCCATATTTCCGAATACCATAGTTTGAACGTTAACGGCGGTTCCCCACCAATCGGGTATGTTGTTTAATTTGCGGTAGATTTTGGCTCTGTTGTTATTCCAAGAACCGAATACCGCTCCAATAGCCCCCCAGAGCTGGTCTTTAGGGTCTTCGGGAAAATCTATGCCCTTTATCTTCTTGATAGCTTCCTTGTTCTTTTTAACCAAGTCTTTCAAGTCTTCGGTAGTAAGCTCTACGTCGAACTCTACTCCTTTTTCCTTTTTCTTCGCCTCTAAAATTTCTTCGAACGGGTCGATGTCGTCTTTTGTTTGGGGTTTCATATCCAAAACGACGTCGCCGTACATCGAAACGAATCTGCGATAAGCGTCGTAGGCAAATCTTTCGTTGCCAGTCTTTTCAATCAATCCCTTAATTGTGTCGTCGTTCAAACCTAAGTTTAGAACCGTGTCCATCATACCGGGCATCGAAGCTCTCGCGCCGGACCTAACGGAAACTAACAACGGATTTTTAACGTCGCCGAAATTGGCTCCCATTTCTTTTTCTAATTTCTCAAGGGAGGCGTTAACTTCTTTTTCGAGCGAGTCGGGATAAGTTTCGCCGTGGTCGTAATAATAAGTGCAAAGCTCGGTTGTAATTGTAAATCCGGGCGGCACCGGAAAGCCTAAATTAACCATTTCGGCTAAGTTTGCGCCTTTGCCTCCCAATAAATTTTTCTTTTCAGCCCCGCCTTCGGCTTTTTCGCCGCCGAAGTAATATACGTATTTCGGGTTGCCTTTTGAATCAGCCATTATCTCTCCTGCGTTTGTTTATAAAATAGAATAATAATTTCCAATTTATTTTTGAAAGAACAACAAAAATAATTAATATTTGCGCAAAGTAAAAATAGAATTTGCAACCGGCGAAAACTCGAATTGAAATTTAAGAGCTATGGACAAATTGTCGAAAAAAAAATTACAACACCGCCTTGAATAATTCGTTTCAAAGACCTAAATTGACTTAAAAACAAAGAGAACAATAAAATGATTATAGATAAAATATTGAAAGTCGGCGTTTCGATAATAGTTGCGGTTACGCTTTCTTCGCTGCCTGTTTCATTGGCGTCCTCAAAATCAAACGATTTCGAAAGAAAAGTAGATTTCTTCAAACCCGTAATAGACAAGCTTTTGAAAAAAGGCGCCGACACAAATTTCGTTTACGGCTTGCTTAGCGACGAAAGGACTTCGTTTAACGAAAAGTTTATTAATATAAACGTTTTAGGATACTTGAAAAAGCCGGATTACTCCAAGCATTACGACGCGCGTTCGGTAAATAAATGTCTTGAATTCTTGAACGAGAATGACAGTATTTTGATAAAATGCCAGAATAAATACGGAATCCCCAAGGAAGTTTTAACCGCTTTGCTATGGATAGAAACAAGAACCGGCGATTATTTAGGCGATTACCACGTGCCGAGCGTCTTCTTTAGTTCGGCTATGGCAAACCAAGAAAAATACATAAAAAGAAATAAGCTCGAGTTGAGAAAGGAGTTTGACGGCTCTCAAGGCGAGTTGAACAAATTGGAAAAAAAGATTGAAAAAAGAGCCAGACGTAAAGCAAAATGGGCGGTTAGAGAAATTTTATATCTAGAAAAGATGCAAAAAGATAAGGGACTAGACGTATTAGCTTTGAAAGGCTCTTGGGCTGGCGCTTTCGGACTGCCTCAATTTCTCCCTTCCAGTTATATAAAATGGGCAGCCGACGGAAACGACGACTCGAAAATCGATTTGTTCGCAATTGAGGACGCCGTCCACAGCGCGGCAAACTATTTGAAAACTAACGGTTGGGGAAACACTCGCAAACAACAAAAGAAAGCCGTTTACAATTACAATCACAGTTGGGATTACGTAAACGCAGTTCTTACTTTAGCGAATAAAATTGAAAAAAGGTTAAAGAACGATTGAGAAGCGATTACTGGACGTCGAGTTTGTAGCCCACTCCCCTAATATTCTTTATATATACCCCGGCTGAGCCGAGCTTCTCTCTCAAATTCTTGATGTGAACGTCCACGGTTCTATCTAGAACGCCTTTGTCGCCGCCGCCGAGGTAATCTAATATTTGTTCTCTCGAATACACCCAGCCTTTTCTGTTCGATAGCAGCTTCAATATTTTAAATTCAGTGGTTGTTAAGTCAATTTTTTTGTCTTCGACGTAAGTCTCGTATTTCTGCAAATCTATAACAAGATTCTCTCCCACCTTAATTCTATCGGGCGCGTCCGAAGGCTCTCCCCTTCGCAACACGGCTTTTACCCTAGCGGTTAACTCTCTAACAGAAAACGGCTTGACAATATAATCGTCGGCTCCGAGTTCGAGCCCCAGCACTTTGTCCATCTCTTCGCTTTTGGCGGTTAACATAATAACGGGAACGTTGGATAATTTTGCGTCGTTTTTCAAGAATTTACATACTTCCATACCGTCGGCGTCGGGTAGCATCAAATCCAAAATAATTAAGTCGGGAACAGTCTTGTTTAAAGCGTCGAAGAAAGATTGCGCGTCTTCGAAGCCTTTTGTTTTGAATCCAATTTTTCCCAAATTGATATTTACCAACTCCAGAATATCCGGTTCGTCGTCAACCGTATAAATTAGTCGCGCTTCTTCCTTCTGAATCGGGAAACCGCTCGATTGTTTTTCTTCCGCCATTTTTCAATCCAAATTTTATTGAGTTCAAAAAGTATTAATCGAATATAATAAAATTAACTTTCATCGACGTACAATTTTTTCAACTCTATTAACTGTTCGTCTGTAAATCCTTCCGGTTCGAATCTGGCGGCTTTGCACTTCAGCCAAATCTCCGCGGATTTATTTATCAAATCAATATAATCGAATGCTTCGCATAAATCCTCGCCTCTTGAAAAAACGCCGTGCTTTTCCCATACTACAGCTTTGTGATTTTTAAATTTCTTTGCGGTTTCAACCGCTATTTCTTCTATTCCCGGCGGCATATACTTAACGAATCCCGCTCCTTCCGGTAAAAAGATAATTGTTTCGGGATGCGCGCTCCATAGTTTCTCGTTGAGTTTTGACTCGGCGTCGATGAACTTGTTCTGAGTTAAACATATTACTTCCGTTGGATGCGTGTGCAAGATGGCTTTTCCGGAATTCCCGCTTTGCTTGAACGATTGATGCAGAGCGAAATGAGTCGGCGCTTCGGAAGTTATCTCCAAGTTGGGATACTTCGCGCTTAATCTAAAAATTTCGTATCCGTCGCCCTTTTCGCCCATTTTAATCAACAATACGAAATCCGACGGCTTTCTCGCTACCGAACGCATCCTCGACCCCGCCGCGGTAAACAGGAAATATTCGTTAGCTAATTCAGGATATTCCTTTTCGAGCTTTCGGTTCTCTTTAGTCTTTAAAGTTGTCTTCTTGAGTAAATCAGTAACGTTCAAGGAAACGTTCCCGCCGTTCTTCTCCGCCCATCCTTTCTCCCAGAGCCATCCCGCCGTTCTTTTTATCTCTTTGAGAACGGACTTCAAAAACGATAATTCTTTATTTTTCATCAATATAACAAAATATTTATTTTACTAAAAGTTAATAATATAATTTAAGTTAAAACTGTAAAAATTAAAAATAAATTATTGCTTAAGAAATGTTTGACGATAGAATAACATTGAATTCAGAGGTAACGATTCTTTGCTATAGCTCCTTTTCGACGTATCCGGCGTTAACCTCGCCATAGCCCTCTCCGCAAGCGGAGGGATTTCGATTTTTCTAATTCCCAAATCGGAGTTTGGGAATTAGGATAAAGTGTTGGAGTTTGGGAATTAGGATAGGGTGTTGGAGCTTGGGAATTAGGGTGCAAATTCCAATTTAGGAGTTAGGTAGATAAAACGCTATATCTCAACAGTATAAATTAATTAATTTAACAATTGTTCGAGATGATAACTATAAGATATTTAATATAAAATATTTACTTTCTCTTATCGGGAAAATTTAAATATCTTTTCCTCGGTTTTTCGGCTTCCCATCGGAAGTCTGGCAGGTAATATTCTTTTACGGAATCGTATATCAGATTTTCGGGGAAATATTTGCCTTCGACCGCTCCCAGCCAGATAATTTCGCTTGGCGACTCGTTTTCGAATATTATCTTTATCGTGTCGGCGGCGTTTCTTGCGGCTCCGCCCTCGCCGTTTTTAGCGTCCATAAAATATAGACTTTTGGCGTCGATATAGCTTTCTATTCGCGAGATAGCGTCGTTCTCTATAAATATTTCAATTTCTTTTCCTGAAAGTTGATGCTTTTTTTGCGCGTCTAACGAGTCGTCTTTAGATACCGCGAAAGCGGCGCTTAACGAGCTAATCCTGTTGATTTTGTCGTCCTCGAAATATATCAAAATAGAATCCGAGCTTAATTGAGTCGAGTCGTACCACACAATCGGCGAGCCTAACAGAAATATTAAATTTCTATCTCTGTAAAATATCGCTCGGTCCGCTTTAGCTCTTACGTTTTTGCGGGAAATTTCCACGTCGTTAATAAATACGTATTTCTCGCTTTTTCCCCTGTATGATTTAATCGTGTCGCAAGCGACGCTCAGAGTGTCGTATTGGAAACCGCTTGCAGCCGCCGAATCTTCTTCCGAAGCGGCGACCGTGTCGATTTTGAACAAAACGGGACTGTCGTACGATTCGCCGTAGCTTGAATCCGGTTCGTTTATAGTCGCTCCCGAGACTAAATACGCTCCGTTGATTTTATCTTTGACGTAAGTCGAGCCGTAAGACTCGCTTCTTCTAGTTTCTCTGTTATAATATAATGTGTCGCAATACATTAACGACGAATCGTCCTCGGCGGAAACGTTGCCGAAGGCTTTCGCCAAATAAGTATCCCTATCGTAAATCATAAAGTCAGAGTTAATTAGCGATTGCTTGTCTTTAATACTCACGTCTCCCCGAAAACGGGCGATATGCGAATCCGTCGAGTAAGAGCCTTTGTCGGCTTTCAATGTGTATGAGCTATCTATTATCGTAACTTTCTCGTATGATTTAGCTAGTCCGGAATTGCCGTTATAATCGATATGTTCCGACTTCAATATCATATCGTTCTGGGTAATTCTTACGTTACCGAATAGCTCGGCGTTGTTTAAATCCAAGTAATGATACACGGTGTCCGCTTCTACTATCGCGTCTCCCCTTTTGAACTTAACCGAGCCGCTATAGATTCTAAGCATACCCGAAGGCGTTTCTCTTCCGTCGAGAACTTCTGAATATATCAGTTGAATTGTCTCGCTATTTTCATTTTGCGCTTCCACAAGCGCGCACGATAAAGCGAAAAAGAACGGTATAAATAATGATAACGCAATCGCTTTCATACGCCTACGCTTTCAACAACCGCTTATAAATTTCATAATTTTCGTCTTCGAAGCAAACGAAATAGACTTTCTCAATCGAATCGTTTTCCGACAAAAAACTCTTTACTTCGTTTATAGCGACTTGCGCGGCGTCTTCTTTCGGATAATCGTAAACGCCGACGCTAATATTCGGAAACGCTATTGTTTTCAAACCGAAATCGACGGCTAATTGCAAAGAACTGCGATAAGCTTTCGTCAAAAACCTATCTTCGCCTTTTCCGCCGCCGTTCCATACGGGACCGACCGTATGAATGACGAATTTTGACGGCATTTCGCCCGCTTCGGTAATTACGGCTTCGCCTATAGGCAATTGTCCGCCTAGTTTTTGAAGAACTCTCATACACTGCTCGTGCATTGTAGGTCCGGCGGCTTTGTGAATAGCGCCGTCAACCCCGCCGCCGCCTCTCAAGCCTTTATTCGCCGAGTTAACGACGGCTTCAACCTCCATTTCCGTAATATCGCCTTTTATTAACTCAATTCTATCGTTTTTCATATATTACTCCTTTGTTTTGATTAAACTAAATCAAATCCGTTTAAAACGTCGAACGCCGCTTTTATTTTCCCGAATGGCGCCGAAATCTGAACTCCCTGAATTTTGTCGAGTATCGAATCCAAAGTCTCCCTAGCTATTTCAATACCTTCTTTATAACTTTTTTTCTTATCGCCTTGAACTTGCCGCATACGTTCGATAATCTCCTCCGGCACTGAACACCCCGGCACTTCGTTGTTCATAAACTCGGCGTTTCGTAAGGACGCGAGGGGCCAAAGCCCCGCCACTAACGGAATTTCTATATGCTTAGTTTTGTCTATGAAATCTTCTAAAACTCTTATATCAAAAACCGGCTGAGTAATCATAAACTCGGCTCCGGCGTCGGCTTTCCATTCGAGCCGATTAATTTCCTCGTCGAAATTCACCGCTCCCGGATTAGCTCCCACGCCAATATTAAAAGCCGTCGGGTCGCCTATCGGATTGCCCGCGATATCTAAACCTTTATTCAACCTATCCAATATATTTACCAAACCGATAGAATCGATATCGAAAACCGCCGTAGCGTCGGGATAATCCCCTAATTTCGGAGGATCGCCGGTTATAGCCAGAACGTTCTTTATTCCCAGAGCGTATGCTCCGAGTAAATCCGACTGAATTCCAATAACGTTCCTGTCTCTGCAAACGTAATGAAGCAAAGTTTCAATTCCAACTTTGTTTTGTATCTGCACAGCCAAAGCCAAAGCGGACATTCGGGAACTCGCTCTTGGTCCGTCCGGTATATTCACGGCGTCGATTCCGTAATAATACAATTCTCTCGCTTTGTCTATTTGCTTTTCAGCGGAAACGCCGTGCGGCGAAAGCAATTCTACGAGTTTTACGAACTTTCTCGTTTTAATTCTTCGCGCCAAACGGGATTTGTTTTCCATCGGAACGACGTCAACTTCGCTCGCTTTTTCGACTTCTATCGTTTTGAAATCGAAAGCTTTGCGCGTCGGGCTTAAAGCGTCGAGCGAAGAGCGCATTGCCTTAATATGAGCGGGATTTGTTCCGCAGCAACCGCCTATGATGTTCGCTCCGGCGTTCACGTAATGCTTGGCGTATTCGCCGTAATACTCCGGCGACGCCATATATATATTCCTGCCGTCGATGTTTCTCGGTTTGCCCGCGTTAGGCATAACGGACAAGGGCTTTTTTGTCAGTTTCCTAACCGTTTCCAACCAATTGAGCATTCTATGCGGTCCCACTGTGCAATTCGCGCCGATAGCGTCCGCGTCGAACTCTTCCAGTTGCTTTACGTATATTTCCGGCGCGGCTCCCGTTAAAGACCTGCCGGATTCTTCTATCGTCATTTCCGCTATTATCGGTAAATCGCATAACTCTTTAACCGCTAATACGGCTTGTTCTAGTTCTTCGGGATAAATGAACGTTTCGAGAATAAATAAATCCACGCCGCCTTCCAGTAAAGCTAAGCATTGCTCTTTAAATACGTCCTTGGCTTCCTCTCTCGCCATAGGACCTAAAGGTTCGATTCGCTCGCCCAAAGGACCGACCGCTCCGGCTACGAATATATCGTCGCCGGCGACTTCTCCGGCTATTTTCGCGCCTTTAAAATTAATATCGTAAACTTTGTCCTGTAGCTGAAACTTCTTCAATTTATAGTAATTCGCGCTGAAAGTATTAGTTTCTATCGCGTCGCTTCCAGCGTTTTTAAAATCTTCGTGAACGGATTTGACTAAACTTGGATTCGAAATATTGATTTCGTCGTAACACTTATTTATAAAAACGCCCTTTTTATACAGCTCCGAACCCATTCCGCCATCGAAAAGAATCGTACGTTCGCTTAATATTTCCCTGAAATCCATAGCTTCGTATATTTCCTTATCTATTTTGATTCAAAGCTAATAAAAAACATTCTATTAACAATTATAAAACAAATCTTTGTAAAAAGCTAATCTAAGTATAGATTTGTATCATTTATAAAGGAAATTAATAAATTTAATGAATAGAAAGTTCATAGCCGCGTTTATCATTGCTTTTGTCGTATGCGGATTAGCGGCTCGGCAAATCAATTATCTTCGAGTGGAACCCAGATCCGGCGAAGGCATATACCTTCTTTTCGAAAGATTCAACATCCCCTATAACGACGAATTAGTAAGGAAATTTAAAAAACTAAACGAAGGCAAGTTCTCTCGAAATTGGGGACTTATAAGAAACGAAAAATACGCTCTTCCAGTAGGGATCAGAGTTTACAACGGCAAAAGTATCAGAACCACTTTGGGAATAGACAATTACGAAGAAGCTAAAAACATAGAGATATTTAACGAGAAATTATTCAGAAAAGGCGTCAAGCCCGCCGACTATCGAGACGATATGGAGTTGTGGGTTCCTTTGTTCGAGTTAAGCGACGAATTTGAAAACGGGCAAGAAATCAAAAAGAAAACTTATTCGATATTCGGCGAAAAACATCAAGAAGTCGGATTACTAAGCAATAGATTGAAAAACGTCGTTTTTTATTTAGTCGCCGGACACGGCGGTCCCGACCCGGGAGCTATAGGCAAGGTTGGCGATATAGAGCTACACGAAGACGAATACGCCTACGACGTAACGCTAAGGCTGGCTAGGAAACTGATACAAAACGGCGCTTTAGTTTACTTAATCGTAAGAGACCCCGACGACGGCATAAGAGACGATAAATACCTTTCGAACAGCTACGACGAATTTTATTTCGGCGGCGACACGATAGCCGCGCATCAATTGGAAAGACTAAGAAAACGAACCGATATAATTAATAGATTATACGGGAAAAACAAACGTTTCGCGAAAAAACAGGTCGTTGTTTCTATTCACGTAGATTCTAGAAACTACGGCAAGAATATAGACATTTTCTTCTGCCACGCGCCGGGAAGTAAAAGAGGACGAAACATAGCGGGCGTTTTGGAAAATACAATTAGACAAAACTACGCCGAAGCGCAACCGGGAAGAGGCTACAAAGGCAAAGTTACCTCGAGGAATTTCTATATTCTCAAGCAAACAATCCCCCCTTGCGTTCTTATAGAACTCGGCAATATCCGCAACCAATTCGACAGACAAAGGATTATCTTGAAAAATAACCGACAAGCTATAGCCAACTGGCTCTCGGAAGGATTAATCAAAGCGACGATATATTAGTAAAGAGCGTAGCGTAGAAAACAACCTCTCACCAGCCCTTTCGGCAAGCGTAAAGAGGCGTTTTCTTGTTTTTATTCCCGCCTCGCAAAGAACGGCTCTATGCGTTCCAACTCTCCAGCGTCGAGACAAGTAAAAATTTCAAATTTCGTTTCTAACAAATCAAGCTTGTTGCTATCGGTTCAAAGCGCTCGACTTAGCAAATCTTTTAGTTTATAATTAAGTTTTATTGATTATGAAAAAAATCTAATTGTCCCGTTATGAATGATAAATATTAAGCTGTAATTCTTATATTTGACGATAATGATATTTAAAGATTAAAGAAAATAAGTATTGACGATGTTTAAATTTCTAAATAAGCCTTATCCTTTTAACGATGATTTGAAGCACAACGCTAAGTTAATCTTTTTCATCAGCGTCGGGACGCTAGTTTTTCTTTTCTTATTCGAGCCGTTCGACATAGGTTCTTTAGCGTTCAAAGAAAAAATTTATTTAATAATCGGTTTATGTATTATAACTTTCATTTCGCTAAGTTTAAACTTAATTGTATTGCCGAGTATTATACCAAAACTATTCGTTCCAGCTAAATGGAACGTTAAAAAAGAAATACTTTGGAATTTATGGATACTCTTTACAATTTCTTCGGGCAATCTCTTATTCTATCATTTTACCGGAATATTTGAATTTGATATAGAACTTGTATTTACTATCATTTTATACGGCGTCATCCCAATATCCGTTTTAATAACGATAAATCAAGGCAGGCTTTTGCGCTCAAACTTAAAGTCTGCGATAGAACTAAACAAAAAACTTCAAGAAAAAAGGTCTTTAAAAGAAAAAATGGTATTCTTCGAATCAGATTATCAAAAAGACAACTTATCAATAAAAGTTAACTCTTTGATCTTCGTTCGTTCGGCTAAAAATTATATTGAAGTCTTTTGGCTGGAAGACGATAAAGTAAAAAAACAAATGGTTCGAAGCAGTTTATCCAAGGCGGAAGAAATATTAGAAGATTATAAATTTATCTACAAATGCCATCGGTCGTACCTAATTAATATCAATTATATCGAAAAGATTGAAGGCAGTTATCAAGGTTACCAACTGTACCTTAAAAAAACTGAGTCGCCTATTCCAGTCTCCCAAAAAAATATATCTGAATTCAAGGAAATGATATAGAAATAGTCGATTATTTCATCCCTAAAATTTAAGCTTTAGTCCCTACGCCCCTATTTAATACTATCTATCATTTTTTGCGTCCCTAATATTTGGCTTTCGTAGAAAACAAGATTATTTTAACAGAGAATTAATTGGAAATATAGATTAATTTGGTTAAAATCATCAATCAATAATATAGGTTAAAAATATAGGAGCGATATATGAATGCGTTAAAAATAGGAGATTTAGTAGCGGAAAAACCGATAGTTCAAGGCGGAATGGGCGTGGCTATTTCTTTGGCGGGTTTAGCTTCAGCGGTGGCAAACCAAGGAGGTATCGGCGTAATATCCGCCGTAGGAATAGGAATGAAAGAGCCGAATTACAAGAAAAATTTTCACAAAGCTAATATTACGGCGTTGAGGAAAGAAATCAGAAAGGCGAAAAGCTTGACTGACGGAGTTTTAGGCGTTAATATTATGCTTGCAGTTACAGATTATGAAGATTTGCTGCTAACGGCTATTGAAGAGAAAATTGACATAGTATTTCTCGGAGCTGGATTGCCGCTGAAAATGCCCGAGCGCATACCGAGCGATATACTGCGCGAAACCAAGACAAAATTTGCGCCCAAAGTTTCTTCGCCGAGAGCGGTCAACTTAATTTTAAAATATTGGTCTAAAAAATACAATAGAGTCCCTGACGCTTTCGCCGTGGAAGGACCTCTTGCCGGCGGACATTTAGGCTTTAAAAAAAGCGAGTTAGTTGACAGCGACATATCGCTTTCTTCGCTAATTGAAGAAACGGTCGAAATTGTTAGACCTTACGAAAAAAAATTTGGCAAAGAAATACCGGTCATCGCCGCAGGCGGCATTTATTATGGCAAGGATATATACGATATTTTGCAAAAAGGAGCCAAAGCCGTAAAGATGGGCACTCGCTTTGTAACGACTTACGAATGCGACGCTTCAATGGAATTCAAGCAAAGTTATATCGATAGCAAAAAAGAAGATATGGTTATAATCGACAGTCCGGTTGGTTTACCCGGAAGAGCGATTAAAAACGATTTTATAGATTCGGTTAACGCCGGAGCGCAAAAACCTTTTAAGTGCTATTGGCGATGCTTGAAAACCTGCGACGTTAAGAACGTTCCATATTGTATAGCTAAAGCTCTGTTCAATTCAGCCGATGGAAAAATGAACGAGGGATTTTCATTCGCCGGCGCAAAAGCCTATTTTGCTAAGAGGTTACAATCAGTGAAAGAAACGATGGACGAACTAGTCATTGAATATAATTTAGCCGAACAAGCGGCTGAACCTATTATTCCTCGTGAGGGAAATGGAATTGCCGCGACTAATCAACTTAGTTTGTAGAATTGTTAGCGGCGGGTAGAGTCAGAGAGGAGTGAAGATAAAAAGTAGAGCGGACGCCCTCGTCTGCTCCCGTCATATCCCCCTCTCCAAACTTTTTCCCTCACAAACGTTTTACTAAAGAAAGGAAGCGAGAAGGGATTGGGGAATATACACCCTAATTACGTTTGGCTTTGGTTTCTACCAATAGCTTCTTGAAATCTTTATCTTTGAGATAATACTTTTCGCCGCAGTATCTGCAAACTAGCTCGTTCTGTCCGACTTTTCTCATTTCCTTTATTTCGTCGCGAGATAGGGTTTTCAGCTTGTCCATAAACGATTTTTTTGAGCATCTGCAGTAGAAGTCCACTTGCGTCGAGCTTAACTCTTTCGTCGGGAACGGCAGAGTCTGTTTTATTATATCCGAGGGCATATATCCCTTTTCTAAGTCTTTAGCTATATTGGCTTTCTCCATTAAAACTTCGCAAGCGTTCTTTACTTCTGCTTCTGAAGCTCCCGGCATAGCTTGAAGCAATAGCCCGCCGGAGCTTTTAATAAAGCCTTTGTCGTCGAAATCTACGTCCAGTATTACCGCAGTCGGGATTTGTTCGGACTGTGAGTAATAATACGCTATGTCGGTCGATACGTCGCCTTTAGCTAGTGGAACCGCGCTTATCAAAGGCTTAGCTCGATTATATAATATCTTCATCACGCGCAGAGTTCCGTCGCCTACAACTTCCTCTATCGAATCGAAGTCGAGTTCAGCCGCCTCCGGCTTGTATTCGACGAATCCTCGATGCTCGCCTACCTGAAGCGACTCGGCGAGCGTTTTGGTTACCATACCGGAACTTTCTATTCCGACGACGACTCTTTCTTCCCCTTTTAAGAAAGACGCCATCATTCCAGAAGCCGTCAGCGCTCTCGCTAATATAAAAGCAGGCGCGGCGGGCAAGTTATGTCTCTTTTGAGCCGTTAGCGTAGTATTTGTATTTTTGATAGCTACAATGCGAAAAGCGCCGTCTTCGGATATAACCTTAACGGCTCTATCGCGAAGTTTGTATTGTTTTTTCAGCTCCTCTAATTTCCTTTTTTTATCTTCTTCTTTCATATTCCTCATTAAAATTTTGTAACTTTTTTTTAATATATTTGTCTTATTGCTAAAGCTTTGAACTTTAATAAAAGGACTTCGTTATGAAAAAACTCGCCTTAAACATTCTGATTATCGCTTTATTTGTATTTCAAGCGAACGCTCAATTTTCGAGACACCAAACTACGAAAAAAGGAGCGGAAGACGATAAAACTTTGTCCCCTTATTTCTTAGTAAAAAGCGACGACCCGGACACCGACCAATTGCCTTTGCTTTCAACTTCCGCCGACGTTAAAATCGCCGGCGTAATAGCGGACGTTACGGTAAAGCAAATTTATAAAAACGACGGGAAAAATCCGCTGGAAGCCCTTTACGTTTTCCCCGCTTCCACAAAAGCCGCCGTTTACGGAATGACGATGACTATCGGCGACAGAATATTAAAAGCGGAAATACAGGAAAAAGCAAAAGCGCGAGAAACTTACGAAAAAGCGAAAGAAGAAGGAAAAAGCGCGTCGCTTTTAGAGCAACGCAGACCGAACGTATTTCAGATGAACGTAGCCAACATTATGCCCGGAGACTCAATCGTCGTCGAGTTGAAATACACCGAGCTTTTAGTTCCGCGGGAAAAAGTTTACAAATTTGTTTACCCGACCGTGGTGGGACCGCGATATTCCAATACGCCAAAGTCGGAAGCCAAAGACGACGAGAAGTTCGTCGAATCGCCGTATCATAAAAAAGGCGAAAAACCTAGTTATACCTTCGATATTGATATTGAGTTAACAACCGGAATACCGCCCGCTACGATTGAATGCCCGACGCATAAAGTCGAGATAGACAAAGAAGAAAAGCAAACTTTCATCGAGTTATCCGACGAGGAGAAAAACTCGGGCAACAGGGATTTCATTTTGCGTTACTCGCTTTCCGGCGACAATATTCAAACCGGCTTATTGCTATCGGAGTATGAGGACGAGAAGTTCTTTTTGCTAATGCTTCAACCGCCGAAAAGAATACAGCCAAAGAACATTCCGCCAAGAGAATACGTATTTATTGTGGACGTTTCCGGCTCTATGCGCGGATTCCCGCTCGGCGTTTCTAAAGATATGATGTTGGAATTATTCAAAAAACTGCGCCCGAACGATAAATTTAATATTATCTTTTTCGCGGGCGGCTCAAAAATCTTATTCGAAGAATCAAAAGAAGCAACGCCAGAAAACATAGCGGCGGCGGAAAAGATGCTCAAAGAAGCGAAAGGCTCAGGCGGAACCGAACTACTGCCCGCTTTGAAAAGAGCTATGTCCTCGCCTAAGCCGGAAGGCTTGTCTCGCTCATTCGTAATATTAACCGACGGTTACGTAACGGTTGAAGAAGAAACTTTCGATTTAATAAGAAAAGGACTAGACGAGGCGAATTTCTTTTCTTTCGGAATTGGCAGCGGCGTGAATAGATATTTGATTAAAGGAATCGCTAAAGCCGGAATGGGAGAACCGTTCGTCGTAACGAATTCTGAGGAAGCGGCAAAAAAATCAGAGAGATTTATTGAATACGTCTCATCGCCAATAATGACCGATATTGAGTTCGAACTCGACGGCTTCGACGCCTACGCGGTAGAGCCGGTCGAAATTCCCGACGTTTTCGCCGAGCGTCCAATTATTATTTACGGCAAATGGCGAGGAGCGCCAGAAGGAAAAATCATAGTATCGGGAATGTATAAAAACAAAAGATACGCCGTGAAAATAGATTTGAGAAAGTTCGGAGTTAAGACAAGAAGCGCCGCTCTGAAATATTTATGGGCGAGGAAAAAAATCGAGATTATGTCGGACTATTCGTCCGTTTCGGTTGAAGAAAAATACAAAGAAGAAATTACTAACTTAGCGCTTAAATACAACTTGCTTTCTAAATACACTTCCTTCGTCGCCGTGGATTATATAAAAAGGCGCGACGGGAGCGATTCGCTAGTTTCCGTTAAACAGCCTCTCCCCTTGCCGGAAGGCGTAGAGGACGAAGCGGTCGGCGGCAGAGGTGGAACAATGGCGGCGTCGAGGATGTCCGTCGGCGGACGCGGCGCTCCCATAAAACTCTCCCATAGCCATAACGCTTTACAAAGTTTTAGCGAGAAACACAAAAATAAATCGGTCTCGGATATTTCTATTGACACTCTATCCGCTAAAGATAAGAAAGGCATTACTTCAATTCAACCGCCTAGCTGCGACCTCAAAGAACTTAAACAAAACGTTGATTATCCCGAAGAAGCTCGCATCGAGGGAATTGAAGGAAAAGTAATGGTGAAAGCTCAAGTTGACACAAACGGAAACGTAGTCAGAACGGAAATAATCCAATCGGACAATGATATATTCAACAGCGCGGCTATAGTCGCCGTTAAAAAGACGAAATTCAAACCCGGAACCCAAGGCGGCGTTCCCGTTAAATCTTGGGTTTATATCCCGATTAAATTTAATTTGGAATACGAAATAGAAGACGTAAAAGAAGGCGGCGGCAACGAAGCTAAACCGCTCAACAAAGTCGAATACGCTTATAAAATAAAAGACTCCGACGGCAATATCATTTACTCGAAAGGAACAAAGAACAATCCCAAAACCCGTTTAATAACGGTTGACGTAATCGACGCTTGGATTTCTGGAATGAAAAAAGGCGGGATTCGCGAAGTAACCGCTTCGGTCGAATACGTTAAAGAAGTTTTGAATATAAGTAAAGACCTCGACTGCGAAGGCAAAGTTACGGTTGTTATTGAGTTAATCGATATAGTCGGATAAAAAGATTATGCTAAGGGGTTTCGTTTTTTCTAATTCCCAAATTCAAATTTGGGAATTAGGATAGCCCCGAGGAAAGTTAGAAAGGGGTTTAACAATTTTTCTAATTCCCAAATCGGAGTTTGGGAATTAGGATAGTGTGTTGGAGTTTGGGAATTAGGATGCGCCTTCCTCCTTCCCAAATTCCAATTTCGGAAGGAGATAAATTCAAATTTGGGAATTAGGATAAAGGGAAGGGCTTTTTAAAAACTCCCTCCCTTTGCCAAAGGGAGGGCTGGGGAGGGTTCTGGAGTTTCGCCCGCTCCGAGTCGATTGTCAACCTCACCCTAACCCTCTCCGCAAGCAGAGGGGGATTCCAATTTTTCTAATTCCCAAATCGGAGTTTGGGAATTAGGATAGGGTGTTGGAGCTTGAGAATTAGGATACAATGGTTTGGAATCTAACAACTTAGTCCTCTCCCCGCTTGCGGGGAGAGTTAGAGAGGGGTTTCTTGTATTTTCTCTTTGCCGCGCGGAGCGCGGCTGTATGCGTCCCGACGCCGGAGCGTTGGGACGAAAGGAAAGATTAACCTTTGATAAACTGCTCTTTGCCGGCTTCGCAAATTGGACAAACCCAATCTTCGGGCAGTTCGGAAAAAGGCGTTCCGGGAGGTATGCCCGCCGTCGGGTCGCCTTCGTCCGGGTCGTATTCGTAGCCGCAAACGGTGCAAATGTATATTTCGTTTTCCATAGTTTCGCCGGATTCTTCAGTTTTTTCGCTTTCGTCTGGTTCGTCGTATTTTTCTACGTAAGTGGGGGCGTTCTTAGGCGATAGTCCTTTAATAACGTCGCGATAGTAATCGTAAGTTAACGGCGGTTTGTCTGGAGTAAGGATATCCGAATCTACAACCTTGCCTATAAACATTATATGAGTTCCAACGTCGATTTCTCTTTCGACTTCGCATTCGATGAAAGCGATTGTTTTTTCCAATACTATCGGAGCGCCCGTCTTCCCTATTTTATAATCGACGCCTTCGAATTTGTCGTAATCCCTGCCGGATTTGAAACCGTATCTACCTATATAATCCAAATCGACGTCTTGTTGAATTACGGCGGCTGAAAAAACTCCGCTTTCGCTTACATAATCAGCCGTTAAATTGTCTTTGTGCGAGCAAACGACGAACTTCGCCGGCTCGGCTGTTACTTGCATCACAGTGTTGGAAATATGCGCGTTGATTTTATCGCCCGACTTAGAGCCGACAATATACAATCCGTAAGTAATCTTAAAGAAAGCTTCGATATTCATAAATTAGCTCCTAGTTTTTGAGCAAGTTCTGAAAAATTCGTTTAAAAGCAAAAAAAATAAATAAATTTGTTTTCAAGTTTTATCCTAAATATTTGGAAATAATCAAATAAACCGTTATATTTTCTTTTAACTTATTATCGGCAAAAAACGCAAAACCGTTTATGAAAAACATAGTTCTATTAATACTAATAATCGCTTTAATAGCGAGCTGCGACGACGGCAATTCTACTAAATCTAGCGCTCCGCCCTGCGAGAAAACAATAATTATAAGTTCTATGCTATACAAAACCGCGCCAGACGACAGATTTCATTTTGAAGACGTTGAAGTCGTAGGAAACTGCTTAGAAATGACAATCAGTTACGGCGGAGGTTGCGGAGAAGTAGGATACGAACTTATCGACGCCGGCGTCGTTTATTATAGTATGCCGCCGCAGAGAGAGCTTCGTTTGTCGTTCAAGGACGAAGACCTTTGCGAAGCTTTAATCAGGAAAACGATTTCGTTTGACTTGCGTCCAATAACTCTTTCAAATACAAACGAAATCATTCTTAGACTGAACGATTGGGAAGATACTTTGATTTATCGGTATTAAGTCATTGATTGTCCCTTAAGGAAGACATCCAAAAAGTTAGATAACCAAGTATTTCATAAACTCAAATTTTCTCAAGATTTTACAAAGCTTGAAAAGCTCTTTGTTAATTATTCTTGATAGGCTTGAGTTAACGCCATAAAATAAAGTATTAGAAATTTACGTATATAGCTAACATAAAATTTGTTGATAATATTGTCTTGGTTATTTAAAATCTATATTGTAAAATCGCGTAGAAATACTAATAAAGGAAATAGATTATGAGTTTCGCTGAATTCGATAGATACGACGACCCAAGAGACAAGGATATGGAAGCGAAGATTCGCCGCTATAAAAAGGTCATCAAAAGAAAACGATTCGATAGCGACTTCGATTCCGGTAAAGAAGAATTCCCAACGCTCGAAACGATTGAGGAAATTGTGTTGTATTGCTTAGAGAACGGGAAATTCAGAGACGCGAAAGACTTCTGTTTGCTCTGGACGGAAATTTCCCCAATGTCCAGCGAAGCTTGGCAAAAGCTCGGCATAATACACAATAACTTAAACTTGCACAGGAGAGCGTTAGAGTCGTTAAACAAAGCCTTATCGATTAATCCTTACGACAGCGAATCTCTCGCTAACAAAGCCTTAGCCCTCGACAATATGGGCTTTTACTCCGAAGCGCTGGAAATTATTAACGAAGCTCTTAACTTAGACCCAACAAACGAGGAAGTTTTGCTTTTCAAAAGCTATATACTCGAATCGAACAAATATTACGACGACGCTATCGAAATCCTAAATTACTTGAAAGACATTGAAAGCTTCAAAAAAGACGCGTTCATCGAACTAGCTATCTGCTATCAAAAGCTTAGGAAATTCGATAAAGCTATTCGATACTTTAACTTGGCTATAGACGAAGACCCGTTCGACTACGAATTGTGGCAGAATCGCGGCGTGGCGCATCATCAAAAACAACAACTTTTCAAAGCGATTGAATGTTTCGATATGGCTTTGGCGATAAAAGAAGACTTTCATTTGGCTTGGTACGGCAAAGGCAACGCTCAAGTCGCCTTAGGCAAATTAGAAGACGCTTTGGAATGCTACAAATCCGCCTTAAAAAACAAACCGAACGATGTTGACACTTTATACAACATCGCTTGCGTTTACGCCGACCTATCGCGATATATGCAAGCGATAGCGTTCTATACGCACGCTATTAATTTAGACCCAGAATTCGAAGAAGCGTATTTTGGCAGAGCAATTTGTTTTGACGCGCTCGAAAAATTCGAAGAAGCTTTGAATGATTATGAAAAATGCATCGAATTCGATAAAAACAACTTCGACGCTTGGTACGCCAAAGCGGATTTATTATATAATATGAACAAAACCAGAGAATCGCTGGAGTCCTATAGAAAAGTACTCGAAATAACGCCGGAAGATTTTGAGTGCTGGTTGGATTACGGCAAAACCCTTTTCGAACTTAGTTTGAACGACGACGCCCTTCACGCTCTGAAAATTGCCAGAGAGCTTGCTCCGGACTGGGAAGAAACCCACTACGAACTAGCCAAAGCCTTCGCCGCCGGCAATAATCTTAATAAAACCGTTGAGAATATCAAAAACGCCGTTTTGCTAAATCCTTCGCTTAAAAATAAAATAAGCGAAGACTTCTCCGGTCTTCTCAGCGAGAAAGACCTTTCTTCTATTCTCAATTCCTTTTAAAAATATATTTTAGCCGTTCCTAATAAAATTAAATTTATTTAATTTTAATTTTTTTTCTTATTTTTATGAAACGTTTCGACGTTTTTTGTTTTATAGTATTTACGATGAAAACAAAAGACGAAAAGATTTTAATTTTAATAAAGGGAGAATAGCTATGAAAAAGCTTTTATTTGTACTCATTCCCAGTATCATAGTCGCTCTGCTCGTAGTTTACTCTTGCAAAGAAAACGTAAACGAGCCTAAAGATAGCTAATCGCGCCGATTACGACAGCATAATTGAAGAGATAGAATTGCCAAACTGCAACAAAAAAACCGTCGTGATTAAATTAGACAAGAAGTAACTGAAACTTTAACTTGTTGTGGAAGCGGGGTCGTTTTTCGGAGTGGCTCCGCTTTTTTATTATTATCGTTTTTATCGGCATTTATTGCCGATTTCTTATATTTGGAAATAGAAAAGCTAAGGTTTCGTTATATATAGTTATTCGCAAATAAAAACGGGAAAAGTATGAGAATTTCAGTTTTAATCATAGTATCGCTTTTTCTCGGTTTCGCTAACACAATAGCGTCTCCCGTCATAGAAGCGGACACTTTAGACCCCGAGGTCAGAAAAGCGGATTCGCTCGCCAGAGCGGGCGTTAAGCTAGTGGACAAAAAGGAATACGAAAAAGCTATAGAAATCTTCAACAAAGCTATCGAATTAGAACCTGGCAACCCTAAATATAAATATGAAAAAGGATTAGCTTATTATCAAACGCGTAAATTCGATTCGACTATCTCAATACTTTCGTCCTTAAAAGACGAAGAAGAAATTTTGTCGGACCATTTTTTCGTTTTATTGGCTAATAGTTACGATTATAAAGAACAATACAAAAAAGCCGTTGAGATATACGAGGAAGGCTTGGAAATATTCCCAAATTCCGGAGAGCTATATATGGAATACGGAGTTCATTACTTCCAAGCGAAAAAAGACCGCAAAAGAGCGGTAAAAGTATGGGAAGCTGGAATCAAAGCCGACCCCGATTACCCCAAATGCTATTACGCTTTAGCTAGGCATTTCATTTTTACCGACGAATTAATCTGGGCGGTTATCTACGGAGAAATCTTTTTAAATATTTCCGATAATACTTCTTTGCTCAACGACGCCAGCTTTCTTCTAAACAACGCGTATCTTGAAGCGTTTTACAAAGTGCAGGATACGACTACGGGCGCGACTGATGTTGACTTCACTTCCGTAAGATATAGAGGTAAAAACCTAAAAGAAAGCGATTTTTTAGCCTTTCCTTTTGTCTATCAAAAAATAATGGAAAGAGCCGCCGAGGGTTTATTGCCTCCTGAAAAAACGGATTTTAAAATCGAGGATTTTTATAAAATCAGAAAGAAATTTATAGAAATTTGGTACAAAGAAGAGTGGAACAAACGCTACTCCAACGCGCTTTTCGACTTGCATAAAAAAATGATAGACGACGGTCACTTCGAAGCCTATTCTTATTGGCTTCTGAACGCCGCCAGAGAAAAAGAAGCGGAAGCTTGGCTTAATAAAGGAAACAACAAACAAAAAATCAGCGATTTTGGAAGGTGGATGACCAAAAACCAATTAAAACTGCACAAGGGCAATTATATCGCCCGATTTAAGTACTAAAAGGAAAAAACGACGTTCATTCGCATTCTTAAATCGCGGCTAATTTCATCGTTTCTCAATAGATAATTGAAATAACTTGCGTCAGTTTGGAATTTTATTTTATTTTCGTAAATAAAATAGGTATAGCCAAGGGCGTATTCGTAAATTCCTTTGAATCCTTCATAAGCTTGAATATCTTCGTCCGGCGATAGACGCGAAATCCTTAACGCTAAAGCGGATTTTTCTCCCAACATTCGAGAAATTTGAAAAGACCATCCATCGCCGGCGTAAACGTAACGAGTTTCATTTTCGAAGTTTTCTGTAATAGGCTCGTCGGCTTCTCTTTGATAATACTCCCCCATCGCCGCCAAGCCTTTGTATTTAAAAAGAAAGTCAGCGAGGAATGTCGTCTGATTTCTAGCTTCGTATAATTCGTTGCCTCTGGTTCCCATTTCTCTATGGCAGTTATCGTTATAGTTATAATTTGCTCCGACGACTAATTTAGGTTTTTTTTCAAATTCTCTGTCCATCTCAAATCTTTCCCCGTCGTTTGCAAATTTTCCAAACGGGTAAATCTCAATCCTACCGGAATAATTATACCCCTTATCTGTGAACGACTCCCAATTTTTCCCTTCGCCGTGAGTTAAGGAAATCGCCTCTTTAACCGTGAAATCCGATATACTCCATTCGTTTATTAATTGCGCGCCAATATCTCGATATAAAGTAAAACTTTCTTCGGCTATTGAGCGCTCCAAAAAATTCAAATCCTGAAACGACATCATTCTCGAAAGACATCCGTAAATTTTGCCTTGACCGAACCATAGCCAAAAACCGTCGGCGAATTCCCACTGAATCCAGGCGTCCATCACGGAGCTGGGATTGTCCGTTTCGGGATTTCTGCTAGACTTCATATCCTCGTTGCTTAAGCCCAACTGAAGGTAGTAAGTCAATGAAGAATTAATTAGCCATCCGCTAAACTTGAGCCTAACTCTACGCAAATAAGATTCCGCGTAAACGTCGTTGCATTTGGGACATTTTTCCAAATCCGCTTTTAACTCGGTTCTTGGTTGGACTACCATCCCAAGCTCAACATACATAGAACTATCGTTGGCTATAAAGTTTATACCGTCGCTCAGGGAAACATTCATTTTCGCTTTGGAAACGACAAAGGCGAACATCATAATCATCAGGAATAACAAGAACTTAAAAACTCTCATTCAATCCTCAATTTTAAAATAACACAAGCTAGTCGCCTCTCGATTATCAAGGTGTCCTTTTGTTCCGCTTAAGCGAAAATCGTTATCTAGTCTTCCTGAATGGGTATATATTTGTGTCTGCGTAAAAGCTGTCTTACGCCAATGTTGTTTGAATATACGGATTCTTTAAGCAAAGAACTATCGCGATACTCCCTTTTCCAAGCCCCTATAAGAAATTCGCCTTCGCCGTACTTTTCGACTTCAAGTATCAATCCGTCGTCCCTGTATTTAAGCAAATACATCTCCACCATAACGTTGTCGTCGTCGAAAACCTTTTCCTCGTGCATATTTCCATATTCATCGTAATTGTATGTGTTTTTTTGAATTAACTCGCCATCGCCTTCGTAATACGCCCTCTCAATTAGCCTGTTTTGGTCGTCGTATCTCCAAATAGTTTTTGTCTCCGGGTCTCCGCCGTAATAAAAAGTCGAGTCAATTTTCAAACCTTCGTCGTTGTAATTGCAAATAAATTTTGTAATTATTTCTCCATCGACGTCGGTTTCTACGCAAGAAATCTCCAAGTTGTTCTCGTCGAACTCATAGGTTTTAATAAAATCGACTTCTTCGTAATCGTATCTAGTCCATTTAATCCTATTAAAATTGCCGTCGTATTCGTAAACGTCCTTTGCGAAATACTCGCCCTCGTCGTAAAACTTCCTTTCAATTAAGCTACCGTTTCCGTCGTATTTGAATCTTTTTTGAATCTCAATTTCGTAATCGTCGTCATAATTTGTTATTTGCACGGTGTCGCCGGCTTCGTTGTATTCGTAAACGGTCTTGCCTTCGAATTCGTCTTCGTCAAAATATCTTCTTTCGGTTACGCGCATACCGTCGTCGTATTCAACGTACTTTATAGTGTCGCCGACTCTTTCCGGGGCGCCGTAAATAAAATCGTATTCGAGAATAAAGTAATTAGATACGGCTTCCCGCTCCCTGAACTCCATCTGGCTAGCGTTTATTTCGTCAAAATACTTCTGAGCTGAAACGCAACCGAACGACAATACAAACAATACCGCGAGAATTATTTTACCTTTCATAAAAATAACCTCCAAATTTTTCACTAAATTTGAAAATAAATTAAGAATTTTTTTTATGACAAAAAAGCTGAAACGAAGTTTATTTGAATATTTAAGGTAATATATGAAATTCGCGTCCCGCGTAGCTTTAAGATATATATTTTCAAGAAAGAATTTTAGCTTTATAACGGTTATAGCTTTAATCTCCCTAATCGGAATATCCGTAGGCATAGCGGCTTTAATAGCCGTTCTTTCAATTTTTAACGGATTTAGAGAATTTACCGAGGAACAGCTTCTCGGCTACGACCCCCATATAAAAATCGAGGCTAAGAAAGGCGCGTGGCTAAACAAAGACGACTCGATTTTCAATTTCGTAAATAAACTAGAGGAAGTAGATAAAGCGACGCCGGTTATCGAAGGCAGGACAATAGGAATAGCCGGCTCTAATATGCAAGTCTTCACCTTTAAAGCTAGCGATTCGGGTAAGTTTTTAAACCAAAAAAATCTAGAAAACTCTGTAGTAATGGGAAGTTTCTATATCGAAAAAATAAAGGGTCTCCCCTGCGTCGTCTTAGGAGCGGGAATATCCGACCGTTTGAAAGCCGCGTCGGGAGACACGATTTCGTTGACTTCCCCGAAAAACATCGAAAAGTCCATCAAGGCATTCGCTCCAAAAGCTCCGATTCAAGCTTTGGTCGCCGGCGTCGTCCAAACAAATAATAGAGAATTGGACAATTCCATAGTATTTGGGAGCAAAAAAATCGCTCAATCGCTTTTTTCTCCGCCCGAAAATTCTATCACGGCATTAGATATTAAACTGAAATCAATAAACAAAGTCGACGAGGTTAAAGCCGCGCTTTATCAAAAAATCCCGGAAAGTGCAGTAGCGACAACTTGGCGGGATTTACACAAAGAGCTATTCAAAATAATGAACTTCGAAAGAACTTTGACTTTTATCGTTTTGGCGTTGATAATAGTCATAGCCGCGTTTAACGCTTTGGCGTCCTTATCTATGACTGTAGTTGAAAAAAGAAGCGACATAGGCGTTCTTAGGTCGCTAGGAGCTTCCCAAAAAGACATTAGCCGCATCTTTCGTTTGCAAGGACTAATTATTGGCGTTTTTAGCTCAATCCTCGGCTCTATCTTAGGATTAGGCTTTTGCTGGGGACAAAGTAAATTTGGATGGTTTAAAATGGATAGCGCCAATTTCTTAATAGAAAATATACCCGTCTCGGTTAATTATATCGACGTAATGCTTGTGGTGGCGGTCGCTCTTATTCTCTCCTATTTAGCGTCGATTTATCCCGCTAAAAGAGCGTCCGAAACGTTGATTTCGGAAGCTATACGCTCGGAGTAATTTTTTTATAGGAAAAGTAAAGACAATCTAAAAGGTTTCAGCTATATTCTTCAATATCTCTTGGGCGCACTTAATTTTGCTCATCGGGTCGAAGGACTTTTGAGCGCCGTTTCGGTTTAGAATTGTGATTGTGTTTTCGTCTCCGCCGAATCCGCTTCTGGGCTTGTTCGCGTAGTTCACGATTATGATATTGCAATTCTTTGTCTTCAGCTTCTTCCAGCCGGATATTATAGCGTCTTCGGTTTCGAGAGCGAAGCCTACCAAAACCTGCCCGGGCTTTTTTCGCGAGCCGAGTTCGTATAATATATCGTCGGTCGCTTTCAAGTCTAATTTCATCGAATCGCCGGCTTCGTCTTTTTTGATTTTTCCCTTTTTTGCGGCGGCGGGGGCGTAATCGGCTACCGCGGCGGCTAAAATGGCTATGTCCGAATCCTCGTATTCTCGTAGCGTCTTTTTCTTCATTTGCGCGGCGGATTCTACGTCGATTCTTTCCACTCCCGCCGGAGTTTGCAATGAGACGGGGCCGGAAACAAGGGTTACTTTGGCTCCGGCTTTTCTAGCTACCGCCGCCAAGGCGTAGCCCATCTTTCCGGACGAGTAGTTGCCGATATATCTCACGTCGTCGATTTTCTCTCGTGTCGGTCCGGCTGTAATCAATACTTTCTTATCATTAAAGAAATCGCCGTAGTCTGGCGTAGGGTCGTCGTTGTTTTCTATCGTAGCGGATTCTTTCTTTACCGTTTGCGAATCGTTTTTCGACTTGGAAATTGTCTTCGCTTTTGTTTGTTTAGCTGAATATCTATTCTTTTCGTCGCTTTTTAGCGTCGATTCAAGATTTTTCATAAGAACGTCAATCTCTGGCAGTCTTCCGGGACCTTCGAGTCCGCTGGCGAGTTCGCCGCTTTCGGGCGGTATAATAATAACGCCGTCGTTTTTCAGCGTTTCGACGTTCCTTTGCGTCGCCGGATTGAGCCACATATGCGAATCCATCGAGGGAGCGATAATAAGCGGCTTTTCGGGCGGCAGAGCTAAAGCGACGGCTGTTAGAGCGGTGTCGCACAGCCCGCTCGCTATTCTCGCCAAAGTCGCCGCCGTGCAAGGCGCGATAAACATCGCGTCGCACTGCTCCGCTAGTTGAATATGCCAAGCGCCTTCTTTCTGAGCGGTTTCGTCGAACATTTCTACCGCGACGGGATTCCGCGTTAAATTGGATAAAACATCCTCGGTAACGAAACGCTTGGCGGAGGGCGTCATAACGGCTTTGACTTCGGCGCCGGCTTTCGCGAGTTCTCTTATCAGCAAAGGCGTTTTGTAAGCGGCAATCGAGCCGGTAACGCCGATTAATATCTTCTTTCCTTTGAACATCTCGCTCTTCAATTATTATTTCAAACGCGTAATCTAATTGACGTAATATAATCAATTTTGGTTTCGGAAGCTTAAAATTTCCAAAGTTATTTAATAATTAAAAGCTTAGGGGAATAAGTTATAGCGCGATTATTATGAATACTCGGCAAGTAAGTTAATAATCAAATATTACTACTTCCCCTTTTTTCCTTAAATTTGCGTTCAAAGTAAATCAAAGAAACTAGATAATATGAATATTGCGGCGATAGTAGGGAGACCAAACGTAGGCAAATCGACCTTGTTTAACAGGTTGATAGGGCGAAGGAGCGCGATTATCGAATCCGTTCCGGGCGTAACGCGCGATAGAATATACGACGAGACGGAATGGAACGGCAAGAATTTTACCGTTATCGACACGGGCGGCTTCATCCCGGGCGCGGAAAACACGATGGAGCGAGCCGTAAGAGAACAAGCGCAAATAGCAATCGAAGAAGCCGGCGTCGTCATTTTCCTTTGCGACGGCAGAGATGGAATCACCGCCTTCGACAGCGACATAGCCGCTATACTGAGAAACTCGTCTAAAAAGACCGTTCTGACAATAAACAAATGCGACAACGAGAAGCAAGACCAAAACGCATACGAATTCTATAATCTAGGGTTGGGCGAACCTTTCCCTATTTCCGCTATTAACGGAAGAGGCACGGGCGATTTTCTCGACGAAGTAAGCTCGCACTTCGATTTAGTTCCTGAAGAAGAAAAAGACCTTAGATTGAAAATAGCGATAATCGGTAGGCCTAATTCCGGCAAGTCAACTTTATCGAACGCTTTTATTGGCGCGGAACGGTCGATTGTAACGGAAATGCCCGGCACGACGAGAGATTCGATAGATACGACAATTAAGTATAAAGACAACGAAATCGTGTTGATAGACACCGCCGGCTTGAGAAAAAGGAGCAGAATAAAAGAGAACGTAGAGCTTTACAGCGTTTTACGGACAGCCGCGGCGATAAAACGCTCCGACGTCTCAGTCGTTTTATTGGACGCTATTAGAGGCTTCGACGAACAGGATAAGAAAATAATCAATCAAGTAACCGACGCCCGCAAAGGAATTATCGTAGCGATTAATAAATGGGATTTAGCGCCTAAAGACCAAGATTACGCCAAAGAATACAGAGAGTTATTTTACGAGCAGATGAAAACGCATTATTACGCTCCAGTCGTAATTATTTCCGCTAAAAACAAAAGAGGGATTTACAAAATTCTCGATTTAGCCGAGAAAATCAAACAAAACCGAGCGAAAAGAATAAAAACGTCGGTTTTGAACGGAAAACTGTTGGAAGAGTTAAAAAACACTTCTCCCCCAGCCGTTAGAGGCAAAGACTTACGTATTAATTTTATTACGCAGGTAAAAAGCGAGCCGCCTCTGTTTGTTTTCTTTTGCAATTACCCGGAATTAATTCCCGACTCCTACAAAAGATTCCTAGAACGAAAAATTAGAGAACTATTCGATTTCGAAGGCGCGCCTATATCGTTTTTATTTCGCAAAAAGAACGTTAAATGGGAAGAGCGGGACGCGTATTAGAAATTGAAGTTCAAGTAGGGGCTGTCTCAAAACTCAATTATATCGAATTTCGAACCCTTCGGGTAAACCCGAAGGTCGACATAAACACGCGACTAGCGCGTGATTCCAAAGAAACGTCAACCTCAAGGTTTACCTTGAGGGGAAGCAAAATCCTACTTTTGATACAGCCCCTACATTTTTTCAACCTCAAAAATTGAAATTTAAAATCTTTCATAACTACTTAAATATTACAACGCTCCTCAATCCATTTGCGGTTCTACGTGTATCGTTGCGACAATGTTTTTCTTCTCGTAAATCAACTCTTCCATTTTCTTCGAAATTCTGTGCGATTCATCGACTCTAAGGTCTCGCGGCAGTCTGATATGCAAGGTTAATTCTTTAACGCCGCCGTAGTCATGTATCTTTAAATTATGGATGTCGGAAACTGTACTATCGGAATTATTTATTATTTCGACGATTTCTTTTTTTAACTGTTTTGAAGCTTTTCGCCCGAGTAAAAAGTTGGCGGAATTTTTCAAAATATCGACAGCGGCGTATAATATTAGAAGCGCTACAGCTATCGCCAAGGCTCCGTCGAGCCAAACTATTTCCTTGCCGAATATAGCGCCAACTACTATAACCAAAGTCGTAATAGCGTCCGACCTGTGATGCCAACCGTCGGCGCGAAGTGAATCCGAATTTATTTTTTTGCCGACTCTGTATGATATTTGAGCCATCGCTTCCTTGAGAAGTATCGAAAGAGAAAAAACGAGCAGAACAAAAATTGAATATTGCGGCGAAACAGGATTATTAATTCTATTAACGCCTTCGACTACAAAATCGAACGCTATCATTGCCAAGATTGTGGCTATGATAATAGCGGCAATAGATTCCGCTCTGCCGTGTCCGTATGGATGATTTTTATCGGGCGGCTTCGAGCCTATCCAAATCCCGACTATTACTATAACGGAAGTGAAAGTGTCGGTAAGAGTGTGCCAAGCGTCGGCGGTCATAGCTATAGAGTTTGCCGTTGTCCCCGCCCAATACTTAATAGCAAAAAGCAAAACGTTCAAGCCGGCAGAAAGCCATCCGACTAAATATCCAATATTTTGCTTATTAAAAGCCATTACTTGACGATTACCTTTACGTTGGGATATTTGGGCGTGAACCACTCATTTTTACCGTTTACTTTTCTTCTCTCTCGTTTGCGGCGGGGGCTAACGACTCTCACGTCCTTATCAAATTCGGCGTCTTTTAAATATATTCTCTTGGATTTCAAGTATTGTTTAAACGCCTCTATCCTGTCGTCCAACAACATTCCCAACCGCTTTTTCGCCGAAAACCATCGGCGGCGATAGTATTTCTTGCCTTTGCTGTTCGTTTTCTCCACTTTGATTCGCTTGCCCTTTAGCCAAGAGTCGTAAGAGGAAAAGACGAATTTCAGCTTGGTTCCGGGATTTAAATTCAAAAAATACTCCAAATATTGGAACGTATCCGCTAAAGAATCCTCAATAACGGATTCGTTCGGTTCGAAAATCTTGGCTTCGTATATAACGTCGCCCTTTTTTATCGGTTTCAAAAAGAAATCTTTTTCGATTTCTTCGTATTTACTTATGTCGGGCGTTTGAATAGCGTTCGTATCCGCGATATAATTTTTAAACGCTATGTAGTAAGTCTTGCCGGCAGTTAATACTTGTTGATATTTACCGTCGCTTGCGTTCGATTTGCAGATTGTTTTGCGACCGTTCGGCTGTCCGAATAGTATCTGAACGGCTACCGGTTCTTTTGTCCCATTCTCCAGCGTTTGCCCTTTGAATAGAATAACCGTAGATTTCAATTCGCTAACGTTAAAAGCCAACGCCGCCGCTATTACCAACGCTAATTTCAAACTTTTACTTTTCATATTTATTGTTCTTTTATTTAAAAAAAGCAAAATAAGAAAGCGAGCTTAAATAACAAACGCGAAAAACCTTCCGAAGGTTCGAGACCCTCGGAAGGTTAGTATATTCGCTGAAATAATTTTCGCTCCGATTATACCGGTTTTATATCGTCGCAGAGATAAACGTCTTGGACGGTATTGAGCAGTTTGATTCCTTCGTCCATAGGTCGTTGGAAGGATTTCCTGCCCGTTATCAATCCCATACCGCCTGCTTTCTTGTTGACAACAGCAGTGGCGCAGACTTCCTGAAAGTCGTTATCTCCCGAAGCTCCGCCGCTGTTTATCAAGCCTATTCTGCCCATATAGGTATTGGCTATTTGATAGCGGCATAGGTCAACGGGATGGTCGCTTGTTAACTCGCTGTAAATCCTTTCGTCGTATTTGCCGTATTTGCCTTCTTTGTTCATAGCGAGATAGCCGCCGTTGTTTTGCGGAGCTTTCTGCTTTACTATATCCGCCTCGAGCGTTACGCCTAAATGGTTCGCTTGTCCGGTTAAATCAGCCGAAGTGTGATAGTCTTTATCTTTTTTGAAATCGGAATTTCTCAAATAGCACCAAAGAACAGTAGCCATTCCGAGTTCGTGAGCGTATTGGAATGCCTCGGCTACTTCGACTATTTGCCTCTCGCTTTCTTCGCTGCCAAAGTATATCGTGGCTCCCACAGCGGCGGCGCCCATATCGTAAGCTCTCTCGACCGAGCCGAACATTATTTGATTGTAGGTGTTCGGGTAAGTCAACAACTCGTTATGATTGATTTTAATAAGAAACGGAATCCTGTGAGAATACTTTCTCGCAACGGAGCCCAAAACGCCGAAAGTCGAAGCTACGGCGTTGCAACCGCCCTCAATCGCTAATTTGACGATATTCTCGGGGTCGAAATAAATCGGATTTTTTGCGAAGCTCGCGCCGCCGGAATGTTCTATTCCCTGATCTACGGGCAGCACGGAAAGATAGCCGGTCCCGCCTAACCTGCCGTGGTTGAACATCCACTGCAAATTGCCGATAACCCTGTTGTTTCTGTCGGTGTTTAGAAGAACTCTATCGACGAAATCGGGACCCGGCAAAGCCAATTGGTCTTTTGAAATTTTCGGACTGTCGAAGTTCAATAGATAATCCGCTTGGTCGGCGAGCAATTCTTTGATTTTGTCAAACATCTTGACGCTCCTTTTTGTTTACAAAATTTATCAAACAAATTAATTATTTAAGATATAAAATACAAAAAAATAGAATAGATTGCCAATTAAACGGCAATTTTATATAATTTTAGCTCAAAAAACGATTATTCGCTAAATTTGCTATCGAAATAAGTACGAAAAAAATATAAGGACGCTATGAGAAAAAAAACAACTTTAGGTTTTCTAACCGCCGCTTCGATACTCTTATCGTTTTTTGCCTGCTCTATTTTTTCCAGCGCGCAAACGGAACATAGACATTGCCAGGACTATATGCTCTTCGAAGGCTCGGAGAATCTGGTATCGTTCGGTATGGACACGACGCGGCATTGGTGGGCTTTAACGTCCCCGTTTGACGGTCAATATAGATTAATCGTGGACAACGTAGAAACGGACGTATTCACCGATATTAACGCCTTAACTTTCTCGCCCGACGGGAATCGCTGGGCTTGCTTTTGCGAATCTAATAACACGCAGTGGTATTTGCTCGGCATCGACACGACTATTCTAATCAAAGGCAACGACGTCGGCGAAATACAGTACAGCCCCAATTCCAAGCATATCGTTTACTCTTACAAAGAATCCGGCGAAGAATATATAGTATTCAAAGGCGATAAGATTAGGACATATAATAAAACAAGCAAAATATACTTAAGTTACAACGGCGCGCGCTACGCTTACGTCGCTTCTCGCGGCGACGGCTACGTAATAATAGTCAACGGGCGCGAAAGCGAAACATTCGACGAGATAAAACCTTTTGGATTCTGGATGAACGGAAAAATACTATACGCCGCAAAAAGCGGCGACTTATGGTCAATTTACAAAGGGAATCAATCTCTCGGCGGACAATACTCGAAAGTAACCGAAACGGCGATAAATTTGCGAGGCGACGCCGCGGCTTTTCTCGCGCGACTCCCTTCCGGCTTTAGCGTCGGAACCGTAATATCCGACGAATACTACGAACCTCTGGAAGGCGAATACTACGACCAAACAAGCAATTTGATTTTGCATCCCACTATACCAATGATAGCCTATAACGCCGTTTATCAAGGGAGGGATATAGTTGTTTTCAGCGGCTCCGAATACGAGGGGGGCAACGACGCCACTAGCGCGCCGCGCTATACTTTCGACGGCGAGGAGCTATATTTTATGGGATGCGACATCGACTGTTTCCTCAGCGTCAACGGCCGCGAGTATTCTTTGAACGTATCGCTGCCGGTCGATAAGAAATACGCTAAGAAACCGGGAGGCAGAACAATAGCTTACACGACAAACACGTCTCTCGTAATCAAAGACGTAGAAATGGACAAACTTTACGCCGGTATGATGGTCGACCGCCTCTCCTCTCCGCGATACAATTGGCGCGAAGGACGCTACGAAGCTTTGGGAGCGATTAGAAACAGGCTTTATTTAATGACTTGCGAATTTTAGCGACGCTCGTTTAAGACGCAATCCGTCTCATACGAAACGCGTCTTGCTCAAAAAAAAAAGGCGAACGGTCGTTCGCCTTTTCGCTAAATTTATATTCTCCTCCGTCCAAAATTGTAATTTCGGACGGTGTAACGCAAAATCGCTCTGTTATCTTCCTCTATATTCCACGCCTTCCAACAACCATTTTGGCGCCGGCTCGCCTTTTAAGTAATGGTCGAAAAACTGCATCATTTTTATCGTATAGTCGAGCTTGTTGGGAAATTTCGAGGGCCAATGAGGCTCTCCGCGATACTGCAAAAATACGCAGTTTTTGTTCAGCCTTCTCAAAGCTAAGTAAAGCTCAATGCCCTGCTCCCAAGGCACAGCTTGATCTTTGTCTCCGAACATAAGCATAAACGGCGTGTCGATTTTTCTCGCTTGAAATATAGGCGAGTTGTTCAAATAATTATCAAGAGAATCCCAAAGCGCGCCGCCAATTCTGCTTTGGTATTTCTCGTATTGGAATTGCCTAGCCAAACCGGTGCCTAGACGAATTCCGCTGTAAGCGCTGGTCATATTGCCAACTGGCGCTCCGGAGACAGCCGCGGCGAACAAGTCGGTTTGAGTAATCAAAAACGCCGTTTCGTAGCCGCCCCAAGAGTGTCCTTGTATGCCAATAGCAGTCGAATCTATCCAGCCTGTTTCCATAACCTTCCTTACGCCCGAAACCACGCAATCCAAAGCGTCAAAACCGGGATTGCCGGTTCCGTATTTAATATCGGGGAAGAAAATCACGTAATCCTTGCCGGTGTACATTTGAAAACAAGGCAAATGCCATATTTTTGGGTCCCAGAATCTATTATAATAGTCCGAAAATTTCTCGTAAAAATAAGCGAGCATCGGGTATTTTTTGCCCTTTTCCATATTGGGGGGCCAAACAATCCATCCTCTTATAGTGTCGCCGGCGGAATTAACCCATCTTGTAAGCTCGGTCTCGCCCCATTTGTATTTTTCGACTTGCTCTTGATAATTGGTCAATCTGACCTCTTCCTTAAAAAGCGAATCGGCTACCCACAAATCGGGATATTGGGTATAAGTTTCTTTTGTATATAATAGTTTGTAAGTATCCTTTGCTTTCTGAGCGATTTTAAGCCTGTTGTCGTCTTTAAACGCTAATTCCTGTCCGAGTATTCCAAAGTTGAGCCAAGAAAGACTGACCGTCTTTTTCTCTTCGTTGAAACCGGTAATCATAACGGTTTCGTTATTCTTATAGTAAATCTTCTCCGGATTGAGTTTTCTAATTCGGTAAGTTATTTTATGAACTTTCCCCGAAGCCGCGGTTAAATTAAGATATCCGTCTCCGTTTGGAAAGAACATCCAGATATCGTAGCGGCTATAGATAATAGCTCCGTCGTTTTCGAGCCAGCCGCCAAAACCGTAGCTAGGCGGGTCCGTGGGTTGGTCGAACTCTACGTTGTAGAAATTAATTTCCTCTTCAATCGGTTTGGTTAAATGAATAGTCGTATCGTTTCTGCAATCGTAAGAATACCAACTTTTATCTTTATAATAGACGATAAAATCACCGGACGGAGAAATATGAGCTTCGCCCATAAATTTATCGACAATTTTATCGCGCTCGCCAGTAGTTAAATCCACTTCGTATAAATCGTAAAACCAACCGTTCCAAGTAATCTCTTTTAGATAAGGTTTTTGGGTATAACCGATAGCTTTCTTTGGGTTCTCGGCGAAAGCGACTCTCGGCAAATTAGTGTCCGCTAATTGAGTCCATTTATCTAAATCCGTATGATAGACCGCTTGGAAAATTCTGTCTTTATTGCGGCTCCACCATTTCTTTTGATGGGTCTTAATTCGCGGGTCGTTCCAATGCCAAAGGTCTAAGCCTTTTTCTTTCAGAATTGTGTCTTTGTCGAAAAAAGTCGAGTCGGCGTATTTAACGTCGGGTTTATCTAAAGAAGTGTCGGCTATTGGCTTAAATCCGAAAAACAGCCTGTCGCCGTCCTTAGTCCATTTCAATTTGTTGTCAAAAGCAACTTTCCAGCCTTCAGGAGCGGACGTATTCAATGAATCGGGAACGGTTACTAAAGTATCTAATTCTTTGTTTTTACTGTTCCAAAGCATCAACATACAGCTGTCAGGCTTCTTTTCGTAACCTTCCTTGCCTGCGACAAAAGACATTACCGCATTTTCGTCGTTCCAAGTTAAATTAGAATAATGCGTTTTTTCGCCAGCCATTATCTTCATTGGAAAATTGAAAATGCCTTCTAGTTTTATATAATATACGCCGTTGTTCTTAGCTTCCTCGTCGGCGACTACGTAAGCAAAATAATGAGAAAGGGTGTCGAAAGCGAACTCGCTTACGTTGTGCAAGGGCAGTTCCGCACCTTGAGGCAAATTCCTCAAGACAATCTCGTCGCCTACAATTCTCTTATCGTCTGAATTTTTCTTTTTATCCAAAACGTAAACTAACCAATCGGAATTCTCGGAAAATTCATACTTTTTAACGTTGTCGAATCTAGTTCTTTCTCCGTTCTCCAGATTAATCAATTCGAGCGAATCTTTAGGCTCTTTACCTCTTTCCGCGTTAGCCAAATCAATCGCCGAAGGACGAATTGTAACCGCGGCGTAGGAAGCGTCGTTAGTAAAAGTAGGGCGAACGCCGCGTTCGAACTCGTATTTTAAATCTTTAGTCGAATCGACGGCGGATTGAACGAAAGCTTTGGGGTCTCCCCTGTCCGGCTCGGTATGGTAGCCGACCCATTCGCCGTCGTTTGATATAGTTTTGCTTTGAATAGAACGAAATTTCATTACGTCTTTTATCGTCATAGCCTTTTTATCTTCGTCGGCGCTAAGTTTTAAGCCGAATAGAAGAACTATAAGCGAGAAAAACGATATTCTTACAGTAAGTTTTAATGAATTCATAATCATATCAATGGATTAAAGTTTATTTCACAAAATTTATTTCAAAAATCTACGAACGTTAAACTACAAAGTTACGAAATTTTATTTGTATGCGTATTTAAAACTTCTGAAAGCGAGAAAAACAGAGAAGGCGATAATTGCCGCGCCCCAAAACCAGTAAGGCAGAATTAAATTTTTCTCGATAACGCCGGTATCCGAAAGATAAATCCTTCCCCCGACCGAAGCTCCTTTCGAAAACAGATAATCGACGCTTAAATATACGGAGGCGAAAGCTTGAACGCCGAGAAATTGAACCGTTACTCTTTTTACTTTTTCTCTCGCTTTGACGGCTATAGCAAGAATAACGACGGCGAACAAGATTATTAATAACGCTCCGAAAAAGTTCTTAATCCAAAATATAACGGATAAAATCAAAATAGCGCCGAGAATATATAAGGCTATTCGAGAAGTGTTGAGTCTTCTGGAACAAACAAGAAAAATCGCGCCGGCGATAGTCGGACCGATTGGCCCCGCCGCGGCGACTATAGCCGCGCCGACGCGACCTAAATATAGACTGCCGCTATGAACCGCCAATCCCGAGCCGTTTGAATATATCTCCAGTCTTTGGAAATCGCCGCCCAGAATTAAAGCCGCCAATCCGTGCCCCATCTCGTGGAACCAAGTCCCTAGCAAAGTGAAAGGATATAAAATCAATTTGCCGCCGGGCAATTGCCACAATACTATCGTAGCGATAGCTATCGCCAACAGAACAATTAAACTGACATTTTTCGTTTGCATTCAATCCAACCTTGTAATCAAGCTATTTCGTAAAATTTACCTTTTGTTTTGCGCAATTTAACAAATTCTTCTCTTAGCTTTTTGTTCTCCGGTTTACGCAAATGAGGGTCGTCTTCGATTATTCTAAACGCGTCCCTTTTAGCTTTTGATATTATATCGCCGTCGGACGCTAAGTCGATAAAATTAAACTCCGGCATTCCCGCTTGTCTCGTCCCCAAAACGTCGCCGGGACCGCGCAATTGCAAATCCGTCTCGGCAATTTGAAAACCGTCGTCGCTTTTCTCCATAGCTCGCAACCTTATTATTACGTTCTTCTGCTCCCCTTCTTTCTTCCACTTGTTTTTAAATTCGTATTTAAAACTTTCTTTCGCAGCCAAAAAGCAAAACGATTTATCAGCGCTCCTGCCAACTCTGCCTCTTAATTGATGAAGTTGCGCCAATCCGAATTTCTCGGCGTTTTCTATTAACATAACGTTAGCGTTCGGAACGTCTATTCCCACTTCTATCACCGTAGTAGCGACCAGTATATCGTATTCTTTATTCAAAAACGCTTTCATTGATTCTTCTTTTTCGTACCAAAACATTTGTCCGTGCAAAAGTCCGCATTTTAACTTCGGAAATATAACTTCGTTAATCTTTTCAAATTCTTTTGTCGCCGCTTTATATTCCAGTTTTTCGGACTCTTCGACCAACGGATAAACTATATACGCCTGTTTTCCCTTCTCAGCTTGACTTCGAATGAATTCGTAAACTTGCTTAAGCTGGCTTTCAAAAACTACTCGTGTATCTATCGGCTTTCGGTCTTTTGGCTTTTCGCGAATTATAGAAACGTCTAAATCGCCGTATAAAGTCAAGGATAAAGTTCTCGGTATCGGCGTCGCCGACATTACTAATATATGCGGACTAATTTCTTCGCCGAATGAAAGCTTGCCCAGCTCTCTCAACTTGCCCCTTTGCGAGACGCCGAACCTGTGTTGTTCGTCTATTATAATTAATCCCAATTTATTATACGCTATATCGCTCTGGAACATAGCGTGCGTGCCGATGATAATGTTAGCCTCGCCGGTTGAAATTTTTTCGAGAATTTTATTCCTCATTTTTTTCTTTTGCCCGCCTAAAAGCTGGACAATCTCTACGTCGATATCTTCCAAAAAATTCTTGATTGTGTGATAATGTTGCTCGGCTAAAATTTCCGTAGGCGCCATAATCGCCGCTTGATAGCCGTTGTCGATTACCGACAGCATTATTAACAAAGCGACAATAGTCTTCCCCGAGCCTACGTCTCCTTGTAGCAGACGGTTCATAGGTCCGCCGCTTTGCATATCGTTTGTTATCTCTCGAATTGTTTTCTTTTGGTCTTTAGTAAGCTCAAACGGAAGAGATTCGTATAATTCCCGCGCTTTCGGACTTTTAGGGTCGAAAGCCGGTCCTTTTTCTCGCTCTTTAACTTTCTCTTTCTGAATCGCCAGAAAAAGCTCGAAGAAGAAGATTTCCTCGTATTTCATTCTTTCGATAGAACGACTTATATCCCTTCCGCTTTTAGGAAAATGGAGGCTCTTTACCGTTTCGGATTTGCTAGGAAAGTCGTATTTCTTAATCAAATCAGGCGGCAGGCATTCTTTAAAGCTCTTTGCGGCGTCGTCGATAATCTGTCTAACGGTCTGCCTCAATAGCTTCATATTCCATCTGGCTTTCTTCAAGCCCGAAGGCATTCTGTAAATAGGCAGTATCTCGCCTTTTCTATAGCGTTTTTCCTCTTCGGCGTCGAAACGCTGGATTTCCGGATGATGAAACGTAATCTTTTTGTATTTGTCTAGTTCGGGACTGCCGCTAACGACTATCCACTGATTTTCTTTGTAGGATTTGTTGAAGAAATCGGCGTAAGACCAGAATAATATACTCGCTTCGCCGTCGCCGTCGGATATATCGAGACGCAACATTTGTCTGTTCCCTCGAAGTTTTTTAAGAGCTTTATTAACGATTTTTCCGACAACCGTTATTTCGCCTTTCAATGAATAATCGGCAAAACCGGCGTTCAAGTTAGCGCTTGTCTGCTGCAATAATTTAATAGATAAGGCTTTAAGCGACGACACGGCGTTCCTGTCGATATAGTCTCTGGGAAAATATTCGGCTAAATCTCTTGGAGTTTCGATTCCTTCTCGAAGCAAAGCCTTTGCTTTTCGAGGTCCCACCCCTTTTATATATTGTAGTTCGCTAACTTCTTTGTTCTTGTCGTCCATCCTTTGACTATCAAATTATAACTATAATTAAAATTATTAATTTATAATTATTTTTGTAACTTTGAGACTTTTAAAATAATAATTTTAACGGAAAGATATGGAAATATTAGACGGAAAATACGTAGCAAACGGCGAGAAAAATCTATTTACGAAAATCAGCGGCGAGGGTTCGCCGGCGGTAGTAATCGAGCCCGGCTGGGCTGGTATGTCGGTAGATTGGGAACCGATACAAAGAGAACTCTCAAAAGAGACGACCGTAATTAGTTACGACAGGGCGGGATACTGCGAAAGCCCCGCCAGCGACAACAAAAGAACCGGAATGAAAATAGCCGAGGAACTTTACAACGCTCTAAAAAACTCCGGCGTAAACGGACCCTACGTCTTTATTGGACACGACGCCGGCGGTTTCTATTCGCAACTCTTTTTTAAGATGTTCCCCAACGAGATCGCGGGTTTGGTTTTGGTTGATTCGCTAACTGAAAATCATTTGCAATTCAGAGAAATCGACGCCCCGACATTCAACAAAATTTTCTCGCTCGACACTATGAAAGCGAACTTTAAGCAATATTCGGATATGAAAAGCGAAGATTTTGAGAAACAAGTCGCTCCGGCTCTTTTGCAATTCTTCCAAAATCGTTTGCCGCATATAAGAGAGGCTATGGGAGCTTATCTATCGGACAACACTATCTTTAAAACAACTTTAGCGGAAATGGAAGAATTTGAAGAAAGCGCGAAATTTTATAAAGACTTGAGCATTTTTTCAAATATTCCTGTTAGAATTTTATGTAGGGATATCAAAAGTATGACGGAAACTCTTAGCAAAACTATACCTGAAAAAGAAGCTAAGTTAAGCGAAGAGTTATGGTTAAAGCTGAGTAAAGATATGCTTAATTTATCGACTGACAGCGAGTTCTTTATTGTTGAAAACGCCGGACACGACATTCATATAGAAAACCCCAAAGCGGTGGTTGACACGGTTAAATCAATATTGCCCGCCGCTTCCGAATTATAAGGGAAAAGTTATGTGCGGAAGATTCGCTTTATCGGCAAAAACGAGCGAAATTGAAAAACTATTACATAGGGTAAAATTCAAGGACGAACTTAACCCTAGATATAATATCGCTCCGTCGCAGCAAATCGCCGCCGTAATCAACACGAATTCCAAGGAAATCACTTATTTAAGATGGGGGCTTATTCCATTTTGGGCGAAGGACAAAAAAATCGGCTTTAAAATGATTAACGCCAGAGCCGAAAGCCTGCTCGAAAAACCGTCTTTCAAAACTTCATTCAGAAAGAAGCGATGCTTGATTTTAGCCGACGGGTTCTTTGAGTGGAAAAAGATAAAAGGCTCCAAAAGAAAAGCGCCTTACTTTTTCAAAATGAAAAACGGCAAGCCTTTCGCTTTCGCCGGGCTATGGGACGAATGGCGTTCGCCGGAAGACGAAACCATCATAAGCGGAACGATTATTACAGCGCCGCCAAACGATTTAGTTAAACAAATTCACGACAGAATGCCCGCTATTGTTCCCGAACAAAATTTCGAAGAATGGCTTTCGAACGATTCCGACATTCAAGCTTTGAAAAATTTATTAAAACCGTATCCTTCCGAACAAATGGAAGCGCGCGAAGTTTCTTTGGAAGTAAATAATCCCGTAAACGATTATCCGGACATAATAGCTCCGGCAAATAAAAAGTTGTTTTAAACGTGAAAAGAATATTGTTTTAAACTTTGTTTTAAAATGAAATTTGATTAAATTTATTGTTTGAGTTTTTTCATAAAAATCGGCGAAAAATGAAAGACAAGCGAATACTGATAGTCGAAGACCAGCAGTTAATATCTACTAACATCAAGCTACTTTTAAAGTTCAACAATTACGAAATAGCGGGAATAGCGGAAACAGCCGACCAAGCTTTCGAAATTCTCGACAATGAAAAAGTCGATTTAATCCTAATGGACATAGCGCTGCCGGGCAGCTTGGACGGCATCCAAGCGGCTGAAATTATTATAGGACGCTTCAATCTCCCGATAGTATATTTGACGGTAAAGAAAGACGCCGAAACTTTAAAAAGAGCGAAAAAAACCGCCCCATACGGCTATATAACCAAAGACATCGAGCTGAAAGAACAACTACCGATAGTCGTAGATTTCGCTTTATATAAACATCAAAGTGAAAAGGAAAAAAAAGCCCAAGAAAAAGCTTTAGCCGAAAGCGAAGAAAAATTCAGGAGTATAGTAAATTCCGCCAGAGACGCTATTATTTTTATCGACGGCGAAGGCAAAATAACAAGCTGGAATCCGGCGGCGGAAGAGATATTCGGTTACAAAGAAAAAGAAGTCCAAAATAATAAATTAACCGATGTTTTAGCGCCAAAATTCTATTTAGACGAATACGAAGAAAGATTTACCGAATTTAAAAACGACGGCGAAGGCGAATTTATTGGGAAGCCCATAGAACTTGAATTGAGAAGCAAAGACGGAGATATAATACCAATTGAATCGTCTATAGCCACAATAAAAGTAAAAGACAATTGGAACGCTTGCTGCATTTTCCGAGACATAAGCAAAAGGCGAGAATCCGAAGAAGAAATCGAAAGATTAGTTCAAGAACTGCAGTATTCCAAAGAAATGGTGGAGCAAAACGCGAACGAAATCATTAACTTGAACACAAAACTTGAAGAATCGCAGGATATGCTAAAAGAACTAAACGCCAGCAAAGACAGATTCTTCTCAATAATAGCGCACGATTTGAAAGGACCTTTCCAAGGTTTTTTGGGTTACTCGGAAATTCTTTCTCAAGACTTGGACGCCTTATCCGACGACGAAGTCCAAAGTTTCGCAAAAGAACTCTACGATTCCGCCAAGCAACTATTTAAATTATTAGAGAATTTACTGCAATGGTCAAGACTGCAAAGAGGAGCGATTCAACGCGAGCCGATTAACGTTAACTTGAAACAGTTGGTTAATATGATATTCGACATACTTTCAACCCAAGCAAATCAAAAAAACATCACTTTGGAAAACGAAGCGCCTGAAGATTTATCAGTTTTCACCGATATGAATATGCTAAACACGATACTTAGAAACTTTGTGGGCAATTCCATTAAATTTACCGAAGAAGGCGGAACTATTAAAGTAGGCGCCGACGCGATAGAAGACGGCAAAGCGCGAATACACGTTATCGACAACGGCATAGGAATGAGCGACGAAGCAAAAAGCAAGATATTCAAAATCGACCAGCGCCACACGACAACCGGAACCGCAAACGAAAAAGGCACTGGATTAGGATTGATACTATGCAAAGAGCTAATAGAAAAGAACGAAGGCGAAGTTTGGGTCGAAAGCGAAGAAGGCAAAGGAACCGCTTTTTACTTTACCGCCCCCATTGGAAATGAACAGAAATCTTAGTTTCAATTGAGTAAGAAATATGAAAATCGTAACTTGGAACGTTAACGGATATAGGTCTATAACCGGGCAAAATCCTAAGAAGAAATACGATAAAGTAATTAAAAAGAACTTTCTGTTCGAATACATTGATAAGACAAATCCCGACATTGTTTGCTTACAGGAAACCAAAGCGGCGGTAGAGCAGATAAACGAAGATTTAAGACAACCGGAGGGGTATCATTCCAATTACTATTCGTCAAAAAAGAAAAAAGGCTACAGCGGAGTCGCCACATTCTCTAAAGAAGAGCCAAAAGAAGTAAACAATGAACTAGGCGAAGAAAGATTCGACGTTGAAGGTAGATTCATTGAAACGAGATTCAACGATTTTATTTTATTAAACATTTACTTCCCCAAGGGTTACGCCGACTCCGAAAGGCTCGACTTTAAATTGGACTTCTACGATTACGTTATGGATTACCTTTCGGACTTAAAAAAAGAAAACGAAAACATAATAGTGAGCGGCGACTACAATACCGCTCACAAAGAAATAGATTTAGCCAGACCGAAGCAAAACGAGAACACTTCGGGCTTTATCCCAGTTGAACGAAAAAAAATAGACGAATTAATCTCTCGAGGTTTTGTCGATATATTTAGGGTTTTTAACAAAGAAGGCGGAGCTTATACGTGGTGGAGCCAAAGAGGAAGAGCAAGGGAAAAGAACGTAGGCTGGAGAATTGATTATCATTTCGTATCGGAAACTATGAAAAAAATGATTAAGAACGCTTACTTAGAACCGGAGGTTTATGGCTCAGACCACTGTCCAGCCGTGATTGAACTTTGAAACAAAAAGCCCTCAATTAAATTATTTTAATATTTTTTTCATTTATTAATAATTTTTTATTATATTTGTTTTGATTAAGATTACTAAGTAATTATTAACTTTATTTAATTTTTATTTCATATACTAAATTTTATTATTATATTGTAATCAAAAGTTAATTTAAAATTTAACAATTAAAAAGGCGGGTGAAGAAGAGAAGAAAAGGGACGTTTTTTAACTGGGACAATTTGTTCGCTACGTTCGTTGTAATCGGGGTCATAGAGTTTTTACCGATACTATTTACGATTGATTTTCTCGACCCCATACAGAACACGATAGAAGATTTCAACGCGTCGGACGTAGTGTTTTCCCAAGTAAGGAATTACGACAAGATAGAAACGGACGAAGATATTGTATTAGTCAATATCGGTTACTTGAACAGGAAAGGAATAGCGGGGTTAATTAATATAATTAACCGATACGACCCGAAAGTAATAGGTATTGACACGTTCTTTAGAAAGCCCAAAGACGAGGATTTAGATTCCGCCTTGGCAAGAGCGTTCTCAAAAGTAGAAAATTTAGTTTTAGTTAGCGAGTTATTAGAGCTAAATCAAGATTCGTTCTTTGACAGCATAGCATACTCTCATTCGATGTTCAACAAGCGCGCGCAAACCGGATACGCTAATTTCGTTATCGACAACGAAGACCAATTCCGAGTCGTAAGGCTTGTTAAACCAAGGGAAGAAGTAAACGAGGAAGAAAGATTGGCTTTCGCCGTCAAGTTGGCTAAAATTTATTCTCCGGATAAAACCGAAGAATTTTTAGCGAGAAACAACGATGTGGAAGCTATCAATTTCAAGCGCAACATAGGAGACGGGAAATATCTTACGCTAGATATTGACGACGTTTTCTCTAACCCCTGCGGACTGGACTTTTTAAAAGACAAAATCGTATTGCTCGGTTTTCTCGGTCCGGATGTCAAAACAATGGTTTTTGAAGACTCGTTTTTTACGCCTATGAACGAAAATTATCTAGGCAAAGCGCATCCCGATATGTACGGAGTAGTCGTTCACGCCAACGTAATCTCGATGATTTTGGAAGGCGATTTTATAACTAGAGTTCATAACTGGATGAAAATCGTTTTGACTTTTCTAATCATCTTTGCGAATATGGCGTTGTTCTACTACATAGAAACAAGATTCGAGAACTTATACGAAACGGCGAATCTTTTCATCATATTCGGAGAAATAATTCTCGTTTTCGTTACGATGATTTATGTATTCTATTGGTTTAATATTGAGATAGGGTTAACGGAAGTTACGCTTTACGGCATTATTTTCTCGGCTACAGGTTTCGAGCTTTACCACGGTTCCTTTAAACCGATAGCAAAAAACGCGGCGAGCAACATTTACAAAAAAGGACTGAAAAGAGCGGGAGATAAAATTACCGAAAGATACGGTTCGCGAAACGAAGAGGGCGAAGAAAAATGAAGTTTTATCGATTAGACTACATACTTTGTTTACTATTAATTTTCGCCGTCTTGTATTTGACTCCGAAGATTTTCAATTTCGATATGTTCGAGCCTTTACGCAATTCTTTGTCGGGATTCAGAATTACCGACATTGTTGACTCTAAGATAATCGATAGAGCGCAATATAGAGCCGACACGAACATTGTAATTATAAACACGGAAATCAACTTTCGGCAAATATCTAACTTGGAATTGGCTAAAGCGGTTTTACTTATTAATCAGTGCAATCCCAAAGTGATAGCCGTTAAAAAGATAATAAGCAAAAGCGAAAAGCCCAAACCCAATCGGATACTCGCTCAGGTTTTGGGTACGGTCGATAACTTGGTTCTTTCGTCGAGATTAAAGAAATATAACGCAAAAGACGAGAAGTTTTACGGCATTGAGCGTTCCGACGAAATGTTCAGGCTAAACGCTACCGAGGGATTCGACAACTTTTTGAAAGACGAAAAAGAAGAATTCGAAGCGATTAGGAAATTTGTGCCATACGCAGAGGTCGATAATGAAAATCATACGTCTTTCTCTCTTAGAACAATAGAGTTATTCGATTCGTCTAAAGCTAATGAATTCTACGAGAGAGGCAAAAATGAAGAATTAATCAAATATTTAGGCAAGAATCACTTTTTCAAACTCGAACTTTTGGACGTTCTTTCAAATAATTTTTCGCCCGAGCTTTTCGAAAATCGAATCGTTATATTAGGCGGAGTTAACACCGGACCGACAATCGACTCGACAATGGCTTTGCGGGACGTTTACTTTACGCCGCTTAACGATAGATACACGGGCAAATCGTTCCCTGATATGCACGGAACGCTAATCCACGCTAATATTATGTCGATGATATTGCGCGGCGATTACCTGAACTCTTTGCCAACTTGGGCGGCGCTTGTTATCGCGGTATTTTTAGTATATTTGAACAACGTTATTTTTAATTATATATACGTTAAAAACAAGAAATGGTACGAAATATTGAGCTTAGGGGTTTTTGTAGTAGAGTCTCTCGCAATTTTAGGAGCGACGATAATAAGTTTCATCCACTTCGATTACGAGATGAATTTAACTCTACCGATATTCGCCATAGCTCTTTCGATTTTAATTTTCGAAATGTATAACAGTTCATTGAAACCAATGACTATTAATATTTATTATAAATTATATTTGAGGAGTAAGAAATGAAATTCGTAAAGTTCTTCGCAGTATTAGCCGTTTGTTTATTAGCGGTTAGCAGCCTATACGCCGGCGGTTATGAATTCAAAGTAATGGCCGTCAAAGGCAACGTTAAGATTTACGACGCCTCGTCGAAAAAATGGGAATCCGCTAAAACGGGTTCGCAAGCTAGCAAAAACGACAAAATCAAAATTCACAAGAACGCTTACGCCAGCTTAATCCACAAAAGCGGAAAAGCTGTCGAGCTTTCGAAACCGGGAACATATAACGCCTCGGCGGTATCGAAAAAGGTAGCCGCGTCGAAATCAAACGTTTCGCAAAGATTCGCCGACTACTTAATGGACGAAATTTCGTCCTCGGAAAGCTTGGAAGAAAGCGATTACGCAAGCCAAATGGGAACTACCGGAGCGGTCGAAAGAAGCTTGGAGAAACCAAAACCTATTAAATTGAACTCTCCAAGGAAAGTTCACTTTATGAACCCGGTTTTCACTTTCAGGTGGAAACCCTTGAAAGACGTAAAGAACTATAAACTGATTATCAGCGACCGATTCGACAAACCCATTTTCGAAAAAGAAGCTCGCTGTTGCTCAATCACCTTGAACGCCGACGAATTAGATTTGAACAGAGATTCGTATTACTTCTGGAAAGTTAGAGCGGAAAGCGACAAAAACAAAGAATCCGATTACGCTTGCTTCTTAACGCTTTCGGATAAAAAAATTGGCGCGATAAAAGACACCGTAGATATTATTAAAAAAGAGTTGAAAGGCGGAAACAAAGCGTCGTCGCAAATAATATTAGCGGCGTTTTACGAGCAGAACTATCTAATCAGCCAGGCTATCAACTCATATCAAAAAGCGTTAAAATACGCTCCTAACGTTCCTATTTACGATAATCTATACAAACGCTTTTTGAATAAATTGCAGATTACGCCTAAATAAAATATCGGTATAGTTTTTAATATCTATTGTTTAGCCTCATTCCCAAATTGGAATTTGGGAATGAGTGTAATTAGAATCTAGGGAGTAGCTTTCAGCCTCATTCCCAAATTGGAATTTGGGAATGAGTGTAATTAGAATCTAGGGAGTA
>CAZDXB010000002.1:0-6627 GCA_964509335.1 uncultured Hyphomicrobiales bacterium
ATTCTTTCCCAACGTTATAAGGCGGAGACGTAATCATTAAATGAACGCTATTGTCGGGCAGTTCTTCCATATTTTCGCTTGTTTTACAAAATATGCTATCTATATTTTCATTTGATATTGGATTTTCTTCGTATTCTACTTTTTCTTCCTTTGGCATCCCGTCGTATAAATTGCTTTTATAAAAAGAGCCTGAGTCGTGATTAACGCGTCCTGGTGATCCATAGGCGCTTGTTTTAGTGCTTTTATTTCGATAATTTTTCATTTTATTTCTCCTTCCATAAATCTAGCCATCTTTTGTATGAATCAAATTTTAATTTTTTTCTTTCCCATTCAATTGGAATATTTTTAGTCTTTTTGTCATTAACTAAACTCAATAACGCGTCTTTGCTTATTTCGACTCCTCTAGGATTTGTGCCAGCTTTTGGAAGTTTTATGTAGTTTTGCTCGCCAATCTCGTCAAATAATTCTTTTTGAGCGTCAATCGGTATATAAATAATAAAATCCGCCGAAGCCGCCCCAGTTTATTTGGACTAGCAATATATCGAAATGCGGATAATAATCCTTTCTAAATTCTATCGCTTTTTGCGGGTCGACTGTCCAAATCAACTTTACGCCGCTAAACCCTTTTCCTGTAATGGTCTTAATTGAAATAGGGTTGCCAAATAATTTGACGTCCACTTCAGATTCAGTTATAGGAATTTCAGTTTCTACGTTAGCTCTGCCGAATTTATAAATTAATAACGCTACTAATATTCGTTCTCGTATTGAACCAACTTCCATTCCTATTTTGCCGGCTCTTGAGCTTTCTAATTCCGCTATTTGAAACAAATACGGTAAGCGTATTTTGATTTTTGCAGCTAATTCTTCATCTTCAAACATTTCTTTCAAATAACCGCTCATTATAATTCTATTATTTTTCTTAGATATAATTAAACAAAAGTTTATCGTTCTCAATATAATTATTTTTAGAGTAATATCCTAACTACACCAAGAATAATTCCTAATACTTTTTATTGCTCTTGATTAACGTTAGTTCCCCCCTCCGAAATCATAATTTCGGAAGGAGAGCAAAACTTTCGGAAAGCTCCTCACTCTATCTCCTCTTCTTTAAATCCATACGAATTCATCCAATACTTCTTGGTGAACCGGAACGCGCCGGTCTTCGATAATTTCAAGTCGCGATCGACTTTCTCCATATTCTCCGAATCGTTCATCAAAATCTTGAATTTCGGATAGCTCGCGCCGCCGAAGTTCAAATCGACGATATATTTGATTACCTCGTTAATAGCCGCCTCCACTAAACGAACGTCCGAGCTTACGACTTCCTTCCTGATTTTGAAATGCGCGTTAGCCGCCGCGTAAGAGCCCATATCGATTTCCGTCGTCAAAGTCTGCGAAAGAACCGCCTTGGATATTTCCGCGTTGCAATATTTAATCAGCTCCCGAAATAGCTCCACCGACGAGGATTTGCCGGACTCGCGCATATCCACGTCGATATCCGACGGCGTTACTATAACCGAATCCTCTGTCATCTCCGCCAGCTTTGTCGCTAAACTTTGTATCTCCTCTTGCGTCGCGCCCCTACCGTACTGCCCGATTAAAAACGGCATGCCGAAGCGCTCTGCGAAGTTCACCCAAAACCGCAAGCCGCCGTTCTTGAACGTAACGGGCCAATAACACTTGGACAGCAGAGCGTCGCCGTATGGATTCAGATACGACGCCTCGTAGCGCGGGCAAATTATTTTCATCGGCGGGGGCGTCTCGCCATCCAAACCGCCGCCCTTCCTATAGCGCAAACCGCCGTCTTTATCGAAGAAAAACCACTCCTGCGGCTTGCCGACTATTCTATCGGGAACGTAATATTTGCGCCGCCCGCCCGTCAGCTTCCAAACGATTTCCATCGGTTGGTAGCCGAACAGCGGCGCTTCCAGTATATCCCGAATAGTCCGCTGCAAATCTAAATCTTTAATCATGCTCTCGACTTCCTTTGCGACTCGTTCCGAAGCGCCGCTCGCCGCTATCGTGTTTTCGAGCGACAAAGTCCCGCTCTTCCTCGACTGAACGCAACTCCACAGGTGCGGGTCGTTCTTCAGCTCTCTATACGCCTCGATTGTTTTGCCCGTTCGCCTCAATATCTTATCGGGATTCGGCAAAGCGTCCCGCAATCTGTGAAAAAAATCGCTGTTGTCTCTCGTCGCTATCTCTCCGATTAAATATTGTTTGTTCATAATATACCCAATATTTTAATGTTAATAATATTTTACATTGGACTGTATCAAAACTCGATTGTATAGGATTTAAAACCCTTCGGGTAAACCCGAAGGTTGATATAAACACGCGACTATCGAGTGATTCCAAAGAAACGTCAACCTCAAGGTTTACCTTGAGGATAAGCAAAACAGCAATTATGAGACAGCCCTAACATCGCTTCGCCACAATTCCAATCAACAACCCGACGGCGACGCCGCCCAACGCGTAAGCGCTTCGTTCCGTCCAATCGTCCTTTTTCCGCCCGGTTTTCACGCGAACGATTTGCGCCGGCAATGAATCGACTTTTTTCTTAACCGACAACGAAAATAGGTTCTCGGGAAATTCGTAGCGCGCTTTCACCGTGTCGCGCCTAATAATCGTGTCCGTAACGGCGACGAACGGCTTGAAGCGGATTATCGTGTCGCGCTTAATTTTTATCTTCGTCTTTACGCGCTCAATTTCTATCGGCTCGCTCTTGACCTTCTGAAACACCGTATCCCGAACGACCTTTTCCAATGCTTCCGGCTCGCTCTTTTCGTATAAATAAAATCGCCCAAAAACCAAGCCCAAAGCGAACGCGATTGCCAAAGCGAAGGCTGCCCATACATATTTCATCTTTTGCTCTCCCTAATATTTTGAATAATCATTCCCGACATCTCGTTAAGTCGAATCGATATTTCGTCGAGCCGACTCGTTATCCGCTTGTCAATTAGCGCGATTCTCTCCCGAATTACCGAAATAGACTTTTCATGCGAAGAATGCCGCTTCTCCTCTTTAATCAGCGAATCCGCCATCGCTCCGGCGTTTTTCTTCAGAACCGACCTCAACGACAAGTAAAAGCTGAGCAAAGACACGACAAACGTCGCTGCGCCGACTAAAGCTCCAAACGTAGATATTGACAATTCCATAATTCCGCCCCTTCGAATTCTATCCTACCTTTTTATACGACAAAACCGCGTTCAAATAGCCGTCGGTAACGCCGTTCTTGGTATATAGTATTTTTAAATATTCGCATGATTGACTTAACTCGATTAAAATCGCGTCGTCTTTGTTTTCCGCGCAATCGACCGTATAGCTTCCGGCTAAAGATTTCCCGTTTTGGTCGTTCGTTAAATATACGTCTATTGTTCCGTCCAAAGTTCCGTCTGCCTCGCTCCAATATATTTGCAGCGACGCCGCCTCCCTCGCCCCGCCGAACGTCTGCGCGCCCTCCATTCTTAGCGGCAGCCAATTCGTCTCAAAATCGTTTGCCATATAATGATTTATTATCGCTTCTACCGTCATTTCTCGCTCCTATATATTATTCCTCGCTAAAACCGATTAATCCGCGAATCGCCAACCTTCCGAGCGGATGATACACGTTCCGCTTTTTCAAAAAGACGCCCTCGCGATATTCGCCGCCGACTTTTTCCCGCGTGTTAAACGCGATTGTAACCGTCCATCCCCTCTCCAAAACCTCGACTACCCTTTCTATATGCCCTCGCCAAGAGCGCTTCTTTCGCCAGACGATTAAATCATGCTTCTCGGCGCAATAAGCTTTCTTCGCTCCTCTCGCCGCCGCGTCCGAGTAAATAGCGTTGGCGACCGCCGTCCTCTTAATTGGAATCGCCGCCACTGGCAAATCCAAGGCGAGCGCGGCGACTAAAAAGCTCCAATACTGCCCGGCGGCGCAATAAGGCGCTTCGCCCGAAATACCGACCGCTCTCATATACTTAACCGGCTCTCCATCGTTCCTTCCGCTCAGTTCAATTACTCCCGCTTGCAACAAAGCCGAATCGAGCGAAGCGCCCAAAAGCTCGGCGTCGCAACTCAACGCGTATTTCGTTTGAGCCGACGCCAAATTTGCCGCCAACAATATAATAATCACAAATCTCATGGTATTTGAGCTATATATACTCCCAAAACCGACAGTCCAGCGCAAATATGCACTCCTAAAAACACCCAGCCGAGAACGCCGGAATACTCCAGCCGCGTGAAATCCAGCCGGGAAAAAGCGTAAGCCGCCGCTCCCGACATCGCCAACGCCAAGGCTTCCACCGCCGCCACAATTAGCATGGTGTTAAGCTCAGCCGCCTCCGGCTTCAATACTAGCAAAGCCGCGAAGCCTATCGCCAACCAAACGAAATTCCGTTTCAAAAAATCAAAATCCATATCATTTCTTGAAAAATTTGTTCAACAAATTTGATGAAAATATTCTATCGCCGTCGCTCTTTTTCGCTATAACTTTAGGCGGCGGCGATTTTACTCGCTCCAAATCCATTATAGTAATATTGCCGTCGCGCATGTCTTTTAACGTCCGAATAGCGTTCAGCTTCCGCCACAACACTTGACTCGGCAGCGTCGTGTTCTTATACGCTATTTCGTATAAATACGCGATTGTCAAATCAACGGACATTTTCCTAATAAGCGGATAAATCGGCTCGGCATCGAAAGGAACGTCGTAAACGCCCCACAAATACGAGTCGATAGTAGTATCCGCGCTTGTTCGGGCGTAATCGACTCTGTCGTAATCAATTGACATGCCCGTCGGGTCGCCCGTCAATTTTGCGAGTTCCGCCTCCGAAAATTCTATCAATAAATCGTCGTAAGTCGAATACATCTCAAACTCCGTTTAAGAGACCAACATTATTTTAACGTATCCGGCGCTCGCCGCGTCTTCCAATGCTCTACCGTTGACCGCCTCTCCAGCGACGGCGGCTCGCGCTTTGCCGTCGGCGTCCGAGGTTATGTCGTCGCCGGTGGAAATCGTTCCGTCCGTCTCGACTACCGCCGTTCCTATCGACACGACGGAAGCGTATTCGTCGGCGAGCCACTCTATTTCCGTTACGCCCAAAGCTTTCTCGGCGTCTCCCGCTACCGTTCCGTCGAACGCGACGAATCTGCATGCGGGCAAAGCCTCCGCCGACTTCACCGTTAAATATTGCACGGGCTGATATGTCTTATTGTGAATAGCCATTTTATCGCTCCTTTCTATTAAACATGATTAGTGTTCTTAATTAAATAAGCCGCGTCTTCCGCCGTTATTTTAATCGCGTAATTGTCCGTGCAGCGAATCGCTTTTATTTTGCCGCCGCTCTCGTAGTATGAGTCAACCTCCGGCGAGCCTTCCTTGCGCGGAGCGTAACCGAAACTTGGGTTGAACTCCGAACGCGCGCCGCTCCTATCGACGTACGCTAAAATCGCGTTGTCGCTCCATACGTCTATGAAGCTCTCGCCGTCAGTCGAATAAACCGACATCCCGACTTGAATCTCCGCCAAATCCAATAGCTCCTTCAATACATTCTTAGTTACTTTCGCCAAGCCGGAATACTGGACTTTCTCGAGAACTTTCGGATGATTTATCAACGCCTGATAGCTTGAATCGCCTATTATCATCGTGTTCGGATATCTACCAATTACCTGCCGAACCGCGCTCATAGCGTCTTTTATGTCGCTCACAGGATCGACCGAGGTCAAATCGTAATCGTCCCAAGCGTCCGACGCCGTCAACTCCGAGCTTAATCCCGTAGCGTAATTCGACGAATCCTGCGCCAAATCGGCGGCGTCCTTCTCCTTGCCCAATAATAATATATCGACCAAATCCTTCGTTAGTCTCCGCTCGTATTTTTCAAACGCGTAAGACTCTTCCTCTTCCAAATAATCGACGGCGACCTCTATGTCCCGCTCGCTCGTCTCGTATTCGATAAAATCAACCTCCGCGGGCGGTATCCTGTTCGACGAAGCCCTCAAGCCTCTACGCGTGTCGCGCGTTAAAAACGCCTCCTTGCCGAACTTCGGAATTTTGCCCTTCATTTTCCTTACCGCCACCGTCGGAAATAAATATTGAGAAACCGCCGACGCGTTCTCGTAGCCCTGCGCTATAGTAGTCAACACCGGGTCAACCATTCTTAGTTCGTCTAATCTTGAATTCGACATCTTTTCCTCCTTTTCAATTGATTAATAATTATCCTTGCTAATAGCCAATGAAATCGCTCTTTCGTAGGACATATCCGGATTGCTTTTCTTTATTCCGAGCGCCCTCTTGTGCAAATCCAGCCTCTCCTGATTGACGTTCCTGCCGGCAAACTCGAAATTTGCAGGCGCGCCTTCTGCGTCCGGCTTTAAGGCGTATTCGCCCAAAAGCGGCGCGCCCTTTAAATTAGTAGCGAACGCTTTTATCCTATCTACCAAGCTTTCGCCCTCTTCGAACTCTCCGGTTTCCCTCTCGACCTTCGCCGCGTCCTTTAGAATATCCGCCAAGCGTCCGGCTTGCTCCGGCGTCAACTTGCCTTTGTCTTTCACGAGCGACTCGGCGAATTCCTTATACTCCAGCTCTCTGCCGCTCTCCTCGATTCGCTCGATTTCCGCTTTTAGCGCGGCGTTCTTTTTTCTGAGCGC
>CAZDXB010000002.1:6727-133986 GCA_964509335.1 uncultured Hyphomicrobiales bacterium
AGCGCGGCGTTCTTTTTTCTGAGCGCTTCGTTTTCCTTCAGCGTCTTTTCCAAATAGCTCGTTCCGTCCTCGTATTCGGACTCTTTACCTTCGCCCTCCGGTTTGATTTTCAGCTCGTATTCCGAGTAATCCTCGCCGTCCTCGAACTTCACCGTCCTAAGTCCCTTAACCGCCGGCGACGCCGCTCCCAACAATCCTACGTGTCTCAACGTCTTATCGGGATAAAGAGCTATCGACACTTTCTTATACAGCCCCTTCCGAATCTCGTTTATTAACTCCGGCGATAAATCCTTGACTTTCGCCAGCAAATACTTGCCGCGCCTTTTCAATCGCTCCACCCAACCGTAAGACGGCGCGTCGGTTTTGGGATGCCCCTTCACCAGCGGCGCCTCGTACGAATCGGATTTTTCTGCCGCCGAATTATACTTACCGGCGATTTCCTCCAGACTCTCTACGGAAAAATCCTCCGACCTTCCGCTCGAGTCCGTGTGCTTTCCGCTTTTGAATACTTCAATCCACATAGCCTTTCCTTTTGGTTCGACAAATCAGTTTCGAGACGAAAATAAATCCGCAAACCCCCAACGACAATTGAACGGTTCTGAAAATATTCCCGAACAATTTTAATACGGTTTAATTTCACTTAGCCTCGCCGAGAGGTATATTAGCGGCGTTTTTATCAATATTCAAAGGAAAAGCTATGGCGCTCGAAAAACGGAAAGGCGAAAACGACGAGCAATTTCAGGCGTTATATTTATACTGCCTGTTTGGCAAAAATAGAAGCTACAGGAAAGTCGCTAAGACGACTGGCAGGGCGCAATCGACAATCCAACGCTGGGCGGACAAACACGAATGGAAAGAAAGAGCCGCCGAATACGACAAAAACGGCGAGAAAGCCGCCAGTTCCGAAACGATACGACTGGACGAAAACGAAACGGAAAACGTTCTGACGATTCTACTAAATATACTATACCGAAAAATCGCGGACGAAAGCGCGGAAATAGAACAAATGGAAACCGCCCCTATGGCGAAAACCATCTCCGTTCTAACCAAATCAATCTCGGAAATACGCAAGGAACTCGGCGCCGGCGACTCCGAAGAACGAATCGAACGCTCGCTAAAAATCGCCGAAACCATAAGAAACGACGACGAAGCCTTAAACCTCGCCGTGAAACTTCTGCGGAGACTCTCGGAAATTGACGGAAACAAATAGCGGCAGTTCGTAAACCAGATGTGCCGCTTTCACTTTTCCTTTAATTCAAAATCCGAATACAGCTCTATCTTCTCGCCCGTCAAAACGACGTTTTTGCGCGTGAAATTCGCCTCGAAAGGCATATCCACAAATCCCCCGCCCTTATCGTAATAGTTCGGCATTGGCAAGTACAGCCTCGTCGAAATCGCCAGCGGCAGCGAAATCTCGGGCAATATCTCCTCGGCGTCCAACTCGATTGTCTCGCTCCAAGGGATATCCCAGTTCAACAAAAATATATCAAAATCGATTGTCAAATTCAACTTGCCCGATAGCGGAACCAAGGCGATATTCCCCCCTTCCAAATACTTAACCCCAAAAGAAACAATCTCGTCGGCGGTAGCCGTTACGTCGCTCTTAACCGAAGCCTTCACGCCCGCGTTGCTCCCCGTTATCGAAAGAGCCCCCTTCCCCTTTAATTTTATAGCTATCTTTAGAGCGTTATCGCCCGAACCTACTATCTCGATTTTCTCGGCGTCGACCGTTAAAAAACCGTCTTCCACGTTTATATAATTATCGTATTTGATTCCGAAAACGCTCTTCTCTTTTTTCACCAATGGCTTTGTTGTCGGGAAAAATATTTTCAAATCGGCGTCGGTTCGCTCCGTCAACTTTTGCAATAGTTTGTTTACCGCTGATTTCTTCAATACTAAAGCGAGATTTTTATCCGTCGGCGCTCTTAGCCGCCTCGCCTTAATAAATAGCTCGTTGGCGGCAAGCTCCGGCTTTACGGCTTCTATTGTCCGTTTCGAGCTTTCTACGGTCGGCAAATCGTAGCTCGCGCAACCGAAAAGCAAAATCGTCGCCGCTATTATTATATAAATCCGTCTCATCTCGTCTCGATATTAGTTAAATCCAAAGCTAAGTAAGCGTAATCGTCGAAAAATAAAACGTCTCGTATAGCCAGCTCGTATGAAAAATACAACTTCGGGCTTAAAATCCTCAAATTAACCTTTCCATTAACGCTAATTTTTGACTCGGGCGCCGAAAAATCGCTTTTCATCCGCAATGGAATCTCCAGCTTCGGCATATTTTCCCCGAGATTGGTCAAATCCGTCTTTATTATCCTTTCTATCAATCCCTTAGCCGCGTATAACGCGCCGGAAGTTTTTACTTTCGGCAAAACGTTGAACGGTTCCAGACGCAAGACGAGGCTCTCCCCTTCGATTTCAAATCCGACCAAACAATCGAGCGTTAGTCTAACCTGAACGTCCTTCGACCGATTCTCCGCCACAGCCGCTACGGAAGCAATGGCGCATCCGTAAAGCAAATCAATTTTCGCGTCTAATATTTTATACGAAGTTTCCTCGTCTATCCACCCTCTCTTATCCATATACCGCGCCGCTATCTTATTCAGCGCTTCCTCGCTCAAATAAAACGAAAAATCGGCTTCTTCTTTAAATCCGCCGCTTATCTTCTTTCTCAACTTCTTAGCGTAATCGCGCCTTATTTGCAAAATCTTAGCCTCGCGGGCGGCGTCGAACCTCTCTTGAGTGTAGCCCGTTCGCGTAAATCTGCCAATCGTTTCGCAAGAAACGGCTAATAACAATATCGGTAATAAAACGTTAAGCGCCGCTTTCATTTTAATATCTCGCCCGTTTCGTAACTCCAAAAAAGCAAATCTAATTCGTCGATTGAAACGCCAATCTGCTCGGCGAAATCTAAAAATTTATCCTCGATTTCAAAATACGCTTTCGGCGAACCGACTTTCGGCGTTCCGTTCAAAACTCCGCACAAAGCTAAATGTTTCAATATATGCCTGTCCAAAATCGCCAAATCCCGATATCCAATATTCCTCAAAAAATGCGACGCCTCCTTTAAACCAAAACCGCAGACGGTTTTCGCCAGCGTATTCCTTTTTTCTTTAGCGTCCGTATCCGATTTGATAATACTTAATATCGCCGAATAATTCTTTCTCGCGTCCAATAATCTTTTCGCTTTTTGATTATGAAACCTAACGTACCTTTTGGGATTGCGAAGTATCTCGGTCGGATTGAAAGCCGTTTGATAAAAATCGTCCTTCTTTAACTCTTCCACGGCGGCTATCGCGCTCTTAGCTTTCGATTGAGGCGTTAGCAAACAAAAGCAAAGCTCGTAAAAATAATCGTCGGAATAAACCTCGGCAAACTCCTTTAATCTTTTGCGAATATCTCCTTTCAGTTTCTCGTAGCTTTCAAGCAAAAAATCAGGCAGTCGAGGCTCGTTCATTATTAAAAGTTCTTCCTTCTTTTTATCAAAAAAGTTGTTTTCTTACTAATTCCCAAATTGGAATTTGGGAATTAGTCCGCCGTGGTTCTTACTAATACCAAATTGGAATTTGGGAATTAGTCCGCCGTGGTTCTTACTAATTCCCAAATTGGAATTTGGGAATTAGAGCGCCGCTTTTAGACTGCCGCTCTATACCATTCTCGTTTCTTCCAAACACTTCTTGATTCGCTTATAGGTTCTGTCTATATCGTCGTCTATTCCCACGGCAAATCTAACAAGACCTGGCGTCATTCCCATTTCCTCTTTCTCCTCTTCCGGAATTTCCGAGGAAGTGCTTCTGCCCGGCGAACTGAACAATGTTTTATAAAATCCGAGCGAAACGGCGAAATAGCCGACCTTAGCTTCCTGCATCTTCATCATCAAATTATTGGCGTTCTCCTCGGTCTTCGCGTCTATTGTTATCATACCGCTAAAGCCGTATTCGGTATTAATCAAATCCTTAGCGAGTTCATATTGCGGGTGCGATTGAAGCCCGGGATATATGACCCTAACGCCCAGCTTCTCGATATTTTTCGCCAAATACATAGCGTTTTTGCTGTGTTGGCGCATCCTTATATGAAGCGTTCGCATATTTTTTAGTATTGAAGCGGAGCGCAAACTATCCAAAACGGGACCGGTCAGCATTGCCGCCCCTGTCTGAACGTCCTTCATCGAGCTGATAAAATCGCGCGAGCCGCAAACGGCGCCTCCCAAACCGTCGCTCGCTCCGTTAACATATTTTGTTAAACTATAAATTACTAAATGCGCGCCAAGCTCGCTCGGCGTTATACAATACGGACTGAAGGTATTATCGACAATCAAAGTAATATCGTTCTTATCGGCTATTTCTCTTAGCTTTCGAAAATCGGGTATCTCCAGCATTGGATTGCTAATTGATTCGCAAAAAATCACCTTCGTTTTCTCGTTTATCGCTTCTTTAACCGAATCCAAATCTAAAACATTTACAAATCTAGTCTTAATGCCGAGTCTCGGCATAAAATTCTTCAAAAAAGCGTAAGAACCGCCGTAAATAACTCTGTGCGAGACTATTTCGTCGCCGGTCAGGCAAAGTTGCAATAAAGTCGCGCTTATAGCTCCCATCCCCGAAGCCGTTACCAAAGCGCCTTCAGTGTTTTCCATCAAAGCCAAAGCCTTCGATAAATTCTCGTTAGCAGGATTCAAATGCCTCGAATATAAATAACATCCTTTGACTTCCTCCTCGAAAAGTCTTTCCATATTTTCCGGCGTCATAAAAGTAAAAGTTGACGAGTCCGTAATCGAAGGGTTTACTCCCCCAAATTCGCCGAAAATTTGAAAATCCTGAAATTTATTAGCCGGTTTCTCTTCCATATTAAACTCCTTTTTTTTATACTTTAACCGTCTTAAAATTCAATCTAAACATTTCAATAAATAAAAGAATTTACTTCTCTCTCACCGTAATTGCAAATTTTTTTTCCTTCTCGGAGCAGTCTGTATATTCCGTCGCGCTAGTTCCGAAGCACAATCTTGTTTTCACGGTAAAACTGTCCGTTCCCAGCTCTTGCGGAACGCCGCCGAAAACGCCCGCTCCGTCCATCTCGATACCTTTCGGCAAATTCCCGTCCACAATCTTGACTGATTTCGAAACGTAACTGCAAGTCATATCGTATTCGATTTTAGCGTAATACTCCTCGCCTAAAAAAGCGTCCGGCAAAGTGTCCGTAGTTATCTCGACGAATTTACAATCCTCGCCGCAAGAATTTAACGTAAAAAGAAAAGCCGCAGTCAAAGCCAGCGATAATAAAATAATTTTTAACCTCATACAGTCCTTTACATTAATTATATTTGTTCAGAACAAAGATAGCATATACTATTATTAAAGTCAATATAGTAAAAAATAATTTTATAAATAAAAACGAGAAGCTATAATGGAAAACGTAAAAATTGGCGATATTGATTTAAAACCGACGAGACTAGCCTTAGGCGCTTGGTCTATCGGCGGTTGGATGTGGGGCGGAAGCGACGAAAAAAAATCCGTCGAAACCGTGATAAAAGCCCTCGACAAAGGCGTAAACATCATCGACACGGCTCCCGTTTACGGATTCGGCAAATCCGAAAAAATCGTCGCCAAAGCTCTAAAAGAAGTCGGCGACAGAGATAAAATTTTCATAGCGACAAAGTTAGGGCTAAAATGGAAAGGCGAGAAAATCTCGCGGGATTCATCAAAAGAAAGAATAACGAAAGAAATAGACGACTCGCTCGCCAGATTAGAAACCGATTATATCGACTTATACCAAGTCCATTGGCCCGACGAAAACGTCCCTTTCGAAGAAACAGCCGAAACGCTCGAAGAATTAAAACGGCAGGGCAAAATCAGAGCTATCGGCGTTAGCAATTACTCGCCGGCTCAAATGGACGAATTCCGAAAAACCGCCAAACTCGACTCCTGCCAGCCGCCGCTTAATCTATTCGAACGAGAAACCGAAAAAGAAATACTGCCTTACTGCAAGAAAAACAATATCAAAACGCTCGCCTACGGAAGCATCTGCAGAGGATTGCTATCCGGCAAAATGACGAAAGACAGAGTTTTCCGATTCGGCGACCTTAGGAGAGCCGACCCAAAATTCCAACCCGGAACAATAGAAAAATACTTAAAAGCCGTCGATAAACTCGACGAATTCGCTAAAGAGAATTTCGGAAAGCAAGTTATACATTTAGCGCTCAGATGGATACTAGACAAAGGAACCGACATCGCCTTGCTCGGCGCGCGCAAGCCCGAACAACTCGAACCTATAGACAAACTCTGGGATTGGAAATTAGACGACGATTCGATGAAAAAAATCGACGTAATACTCGAAGAAACTTTGAACGAAAAGCACGGACCCGAGTTTATGGCGCCGCCGAAATAAACGCTTTAACTCCTTCCCAAATTGGAATTTGGGAAGGAGAAAAGGGAGAGAGAAAAAAATTGAAATTTGAGAATGGGTAAACTTTTTCTCTTACGAACACCCGCTCGTCGCCCCGCAATCCTCGCAAACGGTGCAGCTTCCGTTGCGCTTCACTCTTATAGAACCGCACTCGGGGCATTGCTCGCCGGTGTAACCGACCTTAACCGCTTCGAGATTCTTCTGCGAATAACCGTTCCCGTTGCCGTTTAGTTTCTTCTTGCCCTTATCTTTTGACTTTGATTTGTTTTCGCCTTTCTTATTGCTATTCTCGCTTTTATTGCTTGGCAAATCCTTGTCTTCTTTATCTTCGGTCTTATTATCCGCTTCTGAGTTCCTTTCTTTTTTGTCTTCCTCCTTATTAGTAGGCGGATTTTCTTCTCCGCTCTCTTCTTTGTCTTCTTCGGTATGCTCGTCAACGGCTTTAACGTGAACGAAATCCTTTCTGCCCAAATAATCGTATCCGAGCGAACGGAATACGTAATCCAAAATCGAAGTCGAGTTCTTAATCGCTTCGTGTCCCTGAACCATTCCAGCGGGGTCGAATCTGGTAAACGTAAACGAATCAACCAGCTCCTCGAGAGGTATGCCGTATTGCAGAGCTTTAGAAACCAACACGGCGAAAGTATTCAACAACCCTTTAAATGACGCTCCTTCTTTATACATATCGATAAAAATCTCGCCTAAAGAGCCGTCCTCGTATTCGCCGGTTCTCAAATATACCTTATGCCCGCCTACGTATGCTTCTCTTATGTGTCCTTTGCGCTTCTTCGGCAATCTCTTTCTTTTCGACCTTGGCAACCTATCGATAATTCTCTCCTGCAACTCTTCGGGACCCAACGACTCGTCTAACGTGTCTTCGTCGCCGAGCATTACGACCTCGTCTAAATCTTCCAGACTCTTCGCGCTCAAGGGCTGCGATAGCTTAGAACCGTCCCTATATATTGAAATAGCTTTAAGCAAACTCTCCCAAGAAGTCAAATAAACGTCGCCGATTTCTTCGACTGTCGCTTCCCCCGGCATATTGACCGTTTTGGAAATCGCTCCCGATATAAACTGCTGAGCGGCGGACATCATACGCACGTGTCCCATTGAAGAAATAAATCTCCTGCCTTTCTTGCCGCATTTATTCGCTGTGTCGAATATCGGCAAATGCTCCTCTTTTAAGTGCGGCGCGCCTTCTATCGTCATTGAACCGCAAATGTATTCGTTCGCTTTTTCTATTTCCTCCTCGCTAAATCCTAGCTTTTTTAAAAGATTAAAGTCGCCGTCGTCCAATTCGCGCTGAGATATTCCTATTTTCTTACAATACTCCTCTCCCACCGTGAATTTATTAAACGCGAATCTTATATCGAAAACGTCCTTTAATTGTTTATCGATTCTGTCGATTATCTCGTCGGTTAATCCTTTATCTTTTAAAATCCGCCTGTTCATTGTTTCGCAGCCTTGTAAAGTCGCTCTTCCTTTGCAGTATTTCTCGATATCTTCTATCTGCCCCTTCGTATATCCGAGTTTCTTCAAAGCTTTCTTAACCGACTGATTCACTATCTTGAAATAGCCTCCGCCGGCTAACTTCTTAAACTTAACAATCGCGAAATCCGGCTCTATGCCCGTAGTATCGCAATCCATAACTAATCCGATAGTGCCGGTCGGAGCCAAAACGCTCGCTTGAGCGTTCCTGTAACCGTATTTCTCCCCATCCTTCAAAGCTTTATCCCACGCTTTTCGCGTTGCGTGTAAAAGACGCTCGGGACAAATCTTAGGGTCAATACCTCTGGGTCTCACAGTCAATCCTTCGTATTGCGCAGCCGGAGCGTTATAAGCCGCTCGTTTATGATTCCTTATTACCCTCAACATATCTTCGGCGTTCTTATCATATTCCGGAAAAGGTCCCAGCTCTTTCGCCATTTCGGCGGAAGTAGCGTAAACCTGCCCCGTCAAAATCCCCGTTATCGCTCCGGTAAAAGCTACCGCTTCGGGCGAATCGTAAGGAATGCCGTTTACCATTAGAAGAGCGCCGATGTTTGCGTAACCTAATCCCAGCGTTCTAAATTTATAACTTAACTCCGCCACTTTCTTTGACGGAAATTGAGCCATCAGCACAGATATTTCAAGAACCACCGTCCAAAGCCTTACGGCGTGCAAGTATTCCTCTACTAAAAAAGTTTCCTTTTCATCGTCGTAAAACTTCACTAAATTCAAACTCGCCAAATTGCAAGCGGTATTGTCGAGGAACATATACTCGCTGCAAGGATTGCTCGCGTTTATTCTGCCGGACTTCGGACAAGTATGCCATTCGTTAATAGTTGTATCGAACTGCAAGCCCGGGTCGGCGGATTTCCAAGCGCTCATTATTATTTTATCCCACAAATCTCGCGCTCTTACGCTTCTTTTTATCGATTTATCGGTGCGCCATTTCAATTCCCAAGTCTCGTCTTTCTGAACGGCTTCGATAAAGCTGTTGGTAACTCTTACGGAATTGTTGGAGTTCTGACCGCTGACAGTAGCGTAGCCTTCGCCTTCGTAGTTCGTGTCGAACTCCTCGAAATTTAAAGAAGTGAATCCCTGTTCCGCTAAAGACAATACCCTGTCTATATAACTTAACGGAACGCCGCGAGCGGCGGCTCTCTTTATTAACAGAGCCAACTTCTTATTCTTCTTTCTATCGGCTCCGTTCTTAATCGCTTCGTCCACTATAGCTTCTAAAAATTTCGAAATAACTTTCGAACCGCTTACCAGCGCCGCGACCTTCTCTTCTTCTTTAGCCTTCCATTCAATAAAATGCTCTATATCCGGATGGTCGATATCGACAATAACCATCTTGGCGGCTCGCCGCGTCGTGCCGCCCGACTTGATAGCCCCGGCGGCTCTATCGAAAACTTTGAGGAAGCTCATAAGTCCAGACGAAACGCCGCCGCCGGAAAGCGGTTCTTTCTCGCCTCTCAAAGCGGAATAATTAGTGCCGGAACCGCTGCCAAACTTGAATATACGAGCTTCTCGCTTGGCTAAATCAAAAATACCGCCTTCGTTCACTAAATCGTCCTTCAACGATTGAATGAAACAAGCGTGCGGCTGCGACCTGCTATAAGCGTCCTCGGAGAGCTTCGTCTCGCCGTCTTCCGGGTCCACGTAATAATGCCCCTGTTTGTTGCCCTTTATGCCGTATGCCCAATTTAAGCCCGTGTTGAACCACTGAGGCGAATTCGGAGCCGCCATCTGTTTCAACAACATATAAGCTATCTCCTCGTAAAAAACTTCGGCGTCTTTGCTCGAATCGAAATAACCGTGTTCCTCGCCCCAATGACGCCAAGAACCGGCTAATCTATGAACTACCTGCTTTACGGAATTTTCCGCGCCCAACCTCTGAGAACCGTCGTCGTCGTATATCGGCTCCCCGTTTTCGTCGTATTGCGGAACGCCCGTTTTTCTAAAATACTTCTGTGCTAATATGTCGGTCGCCACTTGAGACCAACCGACCGGAACCTCTACGTTGTCCATTTTAAAAACTTCCGACCCGTCGGGATTTTTCAAAATGGAAGTCCTTTTTTCGTACTTGAATAAGTCGTAAACCGAGGTTCCTTCTTTAGTGAATTTTCTTTCAAACCTCATAGCGTTTCCCGTGATTTATAAAGTTAGAAAATATTTCGAATATTTAAACTGTATTATAACGATTTTTCCGCTTAATATACAAAGAGATTAACAATAATTCAATATATTAGTTTTATCTTTGCGTCAAGCGAGATTAATTTAATTAATTATTATTAACGACAAAAATTATTTTTTCCACAAATTCCAAAAAACGATGGATTGGATAATTAATATTGACATTGCTCTCTTTTATTTCTTTAATTTATCTATTGCCAACTCCTTATTTGACGGCGTAATGCCGTTTATTACGGAAGAGACAAATTGGTTTATAACGTATGTGTTGTTTCTCGGTTGGCTAATTTGGAAAGGCGGAAAACGCGGAAGAATCGCCGTGATTGTTTTATTAATAACGATAGCGATTGTTGACCAACTTAACTCCTCCGTTTTAAAAGACATATTCGGCAGAATCAGACCCTGCCGTTCGCTCGACGACGTCCGCCTGCTCGTCCATTGCGGAAAAGGCAAATCCTTCCCGTCCTCTCACGCCGCCAACAGTTTCGCCGCCGCCGCCGTATTATCCACTTTCTTCTATAAATACAAATACGCTCTTTATATAATCGCCGCGCTAATTGGATTCTCGAGGATTTACGTCGGCGTCCATTATCCATTCGACGTTATCGCGGGCGCCTGCGTCGGATTAATAATAGGTATATCGCTAGCTCAAATAACTAAACAAATCTTTAAAGTCGACTAGTCCGAAACTAATTTGCCGTCCGTTATCTTAACTTCCCTTTCGGCGATTGACGAAACGTAAGGACTATGAGTCGCTATAATAAAAGTCTTGTTCAACTCCGAACTTAACTTTTCTATCAAATTTAAAATTATATCCTCGTTCTTCTTATCCAGATTGCCCGTTGGCTCGTCGGCGAAAACAATATCAGGCTCGTTAATCAGCGCTCTGGCGATTGCAGTTCTCTGCTGCTCTCCGCCGGAAAGTTGCGTCGGCTTTTGGTCTTTCTGCTTTTCTATCCCGACTACTTTCATAAGCTCCAAAGCTTTATCGCTAGCTTCGTTGAATCCTTTCCCTCCAATTAACGCGGGAGTCATTACATTCTCTATAGCGGTAAACTCCGGCAACAATCTATAAAACTGAAAAACAAAACCAATGCGTTTATTCCTCAACGAGTTCAACTCCTCCTCGGCAATCTTTGAATAATCAATTAAATCGCCGTCAACGCTTAATTTAATCGAGCCTCTATCCGGCTTGTCAAAGGAGGCGAGCAAATGAAGCATAGTGCTTTTCCCGGCTCCCGAAGGACCGGTAATCGAAAGAAATTCCCCTCTATTAACTTCCAAAGACACCCCTTTCAAAGCTCTAGTAATTTTTCCTTCGGTTACTTCGTACGATTTGCTCAAATCCGTCGCTTTTAAAATATAATCCGGCATTTCGCCTCGACTCTATGATAATTAAACAAAAAAAGAGACCGTCTCAAAACTAGCGATTTTAATTCTGATAAAACAACGAATTTGCAAAAAAAATTTGAATGCTATCGTTGTTTCTTACGCTAACGCCTTTGAGACGGTCTCAATTTAATTCGGAAAAGATTGTTCTATTCTTTCTTGTCTTCTTCGTCCGACTTCCCTTCTTCCTTCTTATCTTCTTCCTTGCTGTCTGCGTCTTCCATTTTATCCTCTGGAGTCTCTTTCGCTTCCTCTCCCTTCTTCTCCGAATCTTCCTCCTTTGTTTCCTCGGTTTTCTCTTCCTCTACTTCTTTTTTCTCGACTTTTGATTCTTTCTCTTCGGTTGCTTCCTCTGCCTTTTCTTCTTTAGCTTCCTTTTCTTCTTCTTTTACTTTTTTTTCTTTCTTGGCTTCCGTTTTAGTCTCTTCTTTATCCTCTGCTTTTTCTTCTTTGGCTTCTTCTTTCTCCTCGCCTTCTTCAGTTTCCTCGGCGCCTTCAGTCTCCTCGGTTTCTACGGCTTCTTCTTCAACCGTTTCTTCCTCTACTTCGGGCTTAACCTGCTGTTTTTTCTTTTTAGCTTTCAACTTCACAGCGCCGTCTTGCGGAGCCGACCAATCAACAAGCTCTACTATCGCCGTCTTCGAACCGTCTCCTCTTCTTGTTCCAGCTTTTACTATGCGAATATATCCGCCGTTTCTGTCTTCGACCTTCGGCGCTATTTGCTCGAACAATTCTTGCAAAACCGCCTTGTTTTTAATCTCGCGATAAACTAATCGCCTATTATGTATATCGATACTCTGACCTTCGGGCAATAAATTTTCACTTTCCCTTTGAAGCGCCTTCTTTGCCTTCGTAATCAGCTTCTCGGCGTAGGGTCTTAAAGCCTTGGCTTTAGCTTCCGTAGTCTTTATCTTCTTGTGTTCGAACAGCGCGGTCGCCAAGCTGATCATCAAAGCTCGCCTGTGGCTGGTAGTTCGTTTAAGCTTTTTTCCTTTGCGCCTGTGTCTCATAATTTTTCCTTATATAAATTTGAACCCTTAAAAATTTTCCGATAATTTAACTTTATGACTGTCGTCCTTCATAAACTTCTCAATATTCATCCCGAATTCCAATCCGTACTGATTTATAACGTCGTTCAACTCAGCTAACGATTTCCTGCCGAAGTTTCTGAACTTCAAAAGCTCGGATTCTTTTAACTGAACTAGCTCCCCAAGCGTTTTTATACTAGCCGCTTTTAAGCAATTGTGCGCTCTTACCGACAACTCGAGCTCGTCCACCGGAGTCGTTAATATCTTGCGCAATTTGTTTCTTTCGGCTTCCTTTACTTCTTCCTCGGCTAGCACTTGATGTTGCTCTTCTTCCTCAATCTCGCCAAAAGTAATAAAATACTTGACGTGGTCGCTCAAAACTTTCGCGGCGTAATTAACCGCTTCCTGAGCTCCAATGGTTCCGTCCGTCTTAACCTCTAATATCAACTGCTCGTAATCGGTTTTATGCCCTACTCTATAAGGCTCGACGTTAAAAACGACGTTTTTTATTGGAGTATAAACCGCGTCTATGGGTAGCATACCGATTGGATAATCCACCAACTGCTGGTCTTCAGCAGGAACAAACCCTTTTCCTCTGCCAATTCTCAACTCAACTTCAAACTCAGCGTCCTCGGCTAGCTCGGCAATCGGTTTATCCAAATTAATAATATCTAACTGCTCGTTGCCAGCGCTTTGAATGTCCCTAGCCGTCCAAGTTTTCGGTCCCTTCAAATGGAACATAGCCCTTTGCGGCTTCTTGTCCTTAACCTTTAACCTAACCTCTTTCAAATTCAAAATAATCTCGGACACATCCTCTACGACGCCGGGTACCGTCTGAAACTCATGCAATACGTCGCTTATTTTCACGCCGATTATCGCCGAGCCCGGTATTGACGACAATAACACCCGTCGTAAAGAATTGCCCAATGTTACTCCAAAACCTTTTTCCAAAGGTCTTAATACGAATTTACCTTCGTTTTTTTCTGTGTTTTCTTCTATCTGAACCTTCTCTGGCATCTGCATATTGGCATTCATTCCTTTATTTAAAATAATTTTTATCAACGCTAATTATACTCTACGACGCTTCGGCGGTCTACACCCATTGTGCGGAATCGGGGTTTTGTCCATTATGCTATGAATCTCCAAACCAACCTGACTCAACGTTCTTATCGCCGCTTCTCGTCCCGCTCCCGGCCCCTTCACAACAACGTCCACTTTTCTCAATCCTAAATCGTAAGCTTCCTTCGCCGCTTTCTCCGCGGACACCTGAGCCGCGTAGGGCGTGTTCTTTCTCGAACCGCGGAAACCGTTCCTGCCGGCTGAAGACCAGCATAAAACGTTTCCGTACATATCCGTTATAGATACCAAAACGTTGTTGAAAGTCGCTTTAATAAACGCCTTGCCGTGAACGTCGGCTATTATTTTTTTCTTTGCTCTTTTTCTACTTATTGCCATTGATAATTCTTCGTTTAATTAATAATACAAAAAATCATTTATTTAGTTACGGCTTTCTTCTTGCCGGCTACTGTCTTGCGCTTGCCTTTTCTCGAACGAGCGTTCGTTTGGGTTCTTTGTCCCCTTACGGGCAACCCGCGTCTGTGGCGATATCCTCTGTAACATCCGATTTCCATCAATCGCTTAATATTCATTTGCGTTTCGGTGCGCAATTGTCCCTCGACCTTATAATTGTCAATTACCGAACGGATGCTCGCCACCTCTTCCTCGCTCCAATCGACTACTTTTTTGTTTTCGTCAACTCCAGCTTCTTTTAAAATATCTTGCGCCGACGACTTGCCGACTCCGTAAATATAAGTAAGTCCGACTAAGCCTCGCTTATTCTTTGGCAAATCTACTCCAGCTATTCTAGCCACTACGTCGCTCCTTTATTTTTATTAACTTTGTTTTTGCTTGTTTCTGGGATTCTTCTTATTAATTATATATACTCTGCCTTTTCTTCGAACGATTTTATCGTCCGAACTGCGTTTCTTGACCGAAGATTGCACTTTCATCGCCAATACTCCTTATTTATATCTGTAAATTATTCTTCCCTTTGACAAATCGTAAGGCGAAAGCTCCACCGTTACCTTGTCGCCTTGCAAAATCTTAATAAAATTCATCCTCATTTTACCGGAAATATGAGCCAAGGCTTTATGTCCGTTCTCAAAACGAACGACAAATTGAGTGTTCGGCAAAGTCTCCTCTACGATTCCGTCTAACTTTATTAAGTCCTGTTTAGCCATATTTCCTTTTAAATTTTATCCTAAAAAAATCAATCCCTTAAAGTCAAAATTATCGGCTTATTATCGTTTACCACAATAGTATGCTCAAAATGAGCCGCCGGCGATTTGTCCGCCGTTACTATCGTCCACCCGTCTTTTAAAACTCTTATGCTTTTAGCCCCCGCGTGAACCATCGGCTCAATCGCAATAGCCATCCCGTTGCACAACTTCAGATTCGGATATTGAGCCCTGTGCAATAGCGGCGGAACAAAGTTCGGAACGGGCGGGTCTTCGTGCAGTTCCTTGCCTATTCCGTGTCCGACCAGCTCGCGCGTTACCGAAAAACCAGCGCTCTCAACGTGAGTTTGAACGGCTCTGGAAATATCGAAAATCTTGTTCTTTTCAACAGCCTGCTCAATGCCCTTCATCAAAGATTCTTCCGTAACCTTCATTAGCTTCTTCTTCAAATCCGAAATTTCGCCTACGGCGTAAGTCATTGCGCTGTCTCCAAAATAACCGTTCAACTCTGAGCCGCAATCGACCGATACAATTTCGCCTTCTTTAAGAACTCTGTCGCCCGCTATCCCGTGAACGACCTCCTCGTCTATCGAAATACAAAGAGCGTTCGGAAAAAATTTTCCTTCTACTTCGTAACCTTTAAAAGCCGGTTTCGCGCCTTTAGACCTAATGTAATCCTCGGCTATCTCGTCTAACTCATTCGTCTTAACTCCGGGCTTTACATACTTTTTTAAAAGCGATAAAGTTTCAGCTACTACTCGCGCCGCCTTTTCCAGTAAATCAATCTCCTTTTCCGTTTTAATCAACGGCGACGACGGCTCCCTATTACTAAAATCCTCGTAGCTGTTCATATTAAAATCCGCCCTGTCCTACTCTTCCTTTCATTCTACCGCTCTTCATAAATCCGTCGTAATGGCGCATTAACAGATACGATTCGATTTGTTGCAAAGTATCTAAAGCTACGCCGACAATAATCAGCAAACTAGTGCCGCCAAAAAAGCTGGCGAACGAACTAGTCAAACCGAAAATATTAATCATAAACGTCGGTAGAATCGCTACCAGAGCTAAGAATATCGACCCCGGTAAGGTGATTTTCGTCAGCACCCCGTCAATATATTCGGCGGTCTGCTTGCCCGGACGAATGCCCGGTATAAAACCGCCCTGTTTTTTCATATTATCCGCGATATCCTTAGGATTAAATACGATAGCGGTGTAAAAATAAGTAAAGAATATAATCATTAATCCGTAAACAGTCGCGTAAACAAACGATTCAGGCGTAAACATTCTCGCCAATGAAATTATTACTTGATTATCGGGGAAAAAACTCAAAACAGTATTCGGAATAAACATCAAAGCCTGAGCGAAAATAATCGGCATTACGCCGGCAGTATTAACTCTTAAAGGAATATACTGCGTCGTCCCGCCGAAAACTTTTCGACCTACAACCCTTTTGGCATATTGGACGGGAATCCTGCGGGCGCCCTGCGTTACTAAAATAATCAAGCTGATAATGACGCCGAGAAGAATAAAGATAATTACTTCAACAATCCAAATTCTCGCGCCCGTCTCAATCAAATTCCACTCCTGAATCAACGCGGCGGGTAGCCTCGCGATAATACCGATAAATATAATCAATGAAATACCGTTGCCGATTCCCTTATCGGTAATCTGCTCGCCCAGCCACATCAAGAAAGTCGTGCCGGCGCATAAAAGAAAAATAGTCGATAACGAAAATAGAAATCCGCCGTCCGGAACTAACGGAACGCCGCCGGGACCCGTAGTATTCAAAAGCTTTACGCTAAATCCCCAACCTTGCAGCATCGATATCAAAACAGTGCCTATTCTCGTATATTGCTCGATTTTCCTTTTGCCTTCTTCGCCTTGCTTCTGCAACTTCTGAATTTCGGGTATAACTACCCCCGCCAACTGAAATATAATCGAAGCGGTTATGTAAGGCATTATACCTAAAGCGAATATCGCCGCTTTCGAAAACGCTCCGCCAACGAACATATCGAACAAACCAAACAAAGTATTCTGCTGAGAGCCCATCGTTTGCTCCAGTACCAGAATATCAACGCCGGGAAGCGTAATGTGCGCGCCGACTCGCACGACCACCAAAATCAAAAGCGTCGTCAAAAGACGCTTTCTTAACTCGTCGATTTTAAAAATATTTTGGAATGTTTGAACGAAACTACTCATTTGCCTTTACCGTCCCTCCAGCTGTCTCGATTTTTTTCTTTGCCGATTCGCTAAATTTATTTGCTTCCACTGATAATGACGATTTTAACTCGCCTTCGCCCAATATCTTCAAAGGCTTTTTCTTTCCCTTAATCGCTCCGAGCTCGTATAACTTATCGACGTTTACTTCGCCTTCTAACTTATTGTCTTCAACAAGCTCTTGGAGCCTTCCAACATTAATTACCTGATATTCTTTTTTAAAGATATTATTAAATCCAAACTTAGGTAACCTTCTGTTTATAGGCATCTGACCGCCCTCAAAACCGTAATTCCTTCTGTAGCCGGAACGAGATTTCTGTCCCTTATGCCCTCGGGTGGCTGTGCCGCCGTAACCGGAGCCTTCGCCCCTACCTATTCGTTTTTTCTTATGCCTCGAACCTTCGGCGTATTTTAAATTGCCTATGTGTTTCATCTCTACTCTTCTATTTCTTCGACTTTTACCAAATGTTTAACTGAATCTACCATTCCCCGCGTTTGCGGATTGTCGGGCAACACCTTCCAGTAATTTGGCTTGCCCAAACCTAAAGCTTTTATCGTCTTCTTCTGCCTTTTGCTTCTGTCGATGACGCTTCTTGTCTGTATGACTTTCAACTTCTTTGCCATTTCGCTATCCTCTATCAACCCTTTAATACTTTTTCTACTTCAATGCCTCTTCTGGCGGCGACTGCGTACGCGTCTTCCAACTCTTCCAAGGCTCTCATAGTCGCCTTAACGGTATTGTGCGGATTCGGCGAGCCTAAAGATTTCGTCAAAACGTCTTGAACGCCCGCTAACTCTAACATAGCCCTAACGCCTCCGGCGGCTATTACGCCCGTTCCGGGAGTCGCCGGTTTTAGCAATACTTTCGCGGCTCCAAACTTCCCGACGACTTCGTGGGGAATTGTATTGCCTTGCAAACGTACCTTTCTAACGTTCTTCTTAGCCGTATCCGTCGCTTTCGTTATAGCGTCTATTACTTCGCCGGCTTTGCCTAACCCGTATCCGACATGACCTTCCTCGTCGCCCACGACTACTATCGCGGAAAAGTTGAAACGCCTGCCGCCCTTAACGACTTTCGCCGTCCTGCCGACGTAAACTAACTTATCGTTTAAATCTAACTCTGATGCTTTGAACTTACCCACTTAAACACTCCTAATTAGCTTTTTACAATTTAAGCCATTATAAATTAAAATTTCAATCCGCTTTTCCTCGCCGAATCTGCCAACGCTTTTACCCTACCGTGATACAAATATCCGTTCCTATCGAACGCCACTACCGCTATTCCTTTTTCCTTGGCTCTCTCCGCCAACGCTTTGCCTACCAGCTCGCTCGCTTCCTTCTTGCTCATATCCGGTTTAATTTCGGGCTTAACTTCCTTATCTATACTCGAAGCCGCTGTTAAAGTCTCGCTCTTAGTATCGTCTATTATCTGAGCGTAAATCTCCTTCAAACTTCTGTAAACGGTAAACCTAGGCTTCTCGGAAGTTCCGCGTATATTTTTCCTAATGTGTTTCTTTCTTCTGCTTCTTCTTATTTTTTTCGACCTATACCTATCCATTTTCCATCGGTAATTTATTTAAAAAATTATTTTGCTTATGTTGCTGTCTTGCCAGCTTTACGCCTAATGTATTCATTCTCGTAACGGATGCCCTTGCCTTTGTAAGGCTCCGGCTTTCTAATTTTTCTAATAACCGCCGCCATTTCTCCGACCAAATGCTTGTCAACGCCTTCGACTTCGATAATAGTCGGTTTGGGAGCGTCCAGTTTAATCCCTTCCGGCGGTATTACTAATACCGGATGAGAATAACCTATCGCCAAAACGAGCCGGTCTCCGTTCATTTCAGCTTTGAAACCTACGCCCTCAATCTTCAAACGTATCTTCACTCCTTCTGTTACGCCTTCAACGGCGTTGCCGGCTAACGACCTAGTCAAACCGTGCAAAGATTTCACGCTCTTTTCGTCGTTTATTCTATCGAAAATAATCGCGTCGTCTTCTTGTTTGTAAGTTATCTCTTTTGGAATTTCCAAGCACAACTCTCCCTTAGGTCCTTTTATATTCAAGATATTGTCTTGAAAGCTCGCTTGAACCTTTTCCGGTATTTTCAACGGTTGATATCCAATTCGCGACATTTATATTCTCCTTTCTTACTCGCTAAATCTACTACCATACTTCGCAAAGAGTTTCGCCGCCCGCGTTCGCCTCGCGAGCCTCTTTATCGGTCATAACGCCTTTGGACGTCGATATTATAGCAATTCCCAAACCGTTCTTTACTCTCGGCAAATTAGCCGCCGAAGCATAAACCCTCCTACCGGGAGAGCTTACTCTTCTTATGCTCCTAATCGCCGCCTCGCGCTTATAATAACGCATCTTAATCTTAATTTTTCCCTGCGGTCCTTCGTCCAAAACTTCGTAATCTTCGATAAAGCCCTGCTCTTTTAAAATGCGGGCTATTTCAACCTTTAGTTTCGATTTGGGCGCTTCGGCGTATTTATGCCGCGCCATACCCGCGTTTCTAATCCTTGTTAAAAAATCCGATACTGTATCTGTTAATGGCATAATTCAAATTACCTGTTTTAATTTACCAACTCGCTTTTCTAATGCCCGGAATCTTCCCTTCCAAAGCCAACTGTCTAAAAACGTTTCTACATAGACCAAATTTCCTGTAAACTCCCTTTCCTTTCCCCGTTAGAACGCAACGACTCTCTACCCTCACTGACGAGCTGTTGCGCGGCAACTTCTGTAAACCTTCCCAATCGCCCGCGGCTTTTAGCTCGGCTCTCTTGTCCTTGTACTTCTCTACTAATCTTTTCCTCTTCTCGTTACGAGCTCGCACTGATTTTTTTGACATAGTTAATACCTCTAATCTTTTTTGCTAAATGGAAAACCAAATTCGCTTAAAAGAGCGTGAGCTTCTTCGTCCGTTTCCGCCGTCGTTACGAAAGTAATGTCTAAACCCTTGATCTTTCCTACCCTGTCAACGTCTATTTCCGGAAATATTATTTGCTCTTTCACTCCCACGGTGTAATTGCCGCGACCGTCGAATCCCTTGTCCGGAAAACCTCTAAAGTCTCTAATTCTCGGAGCGGCAATATTGACGAACCTGTCCAAAAATTCGTACATTCTGCTTCGCCTTAACGTTACCTTGCAACCGATAGGCATTCCGGCTCTCAACTTAAAATTAGAAACGGCGCGCTTCGACTTCGTCATCGTCGGTCTCTGTCCGGCGATTAATTCCAATTCGTTAATAGCCGTTTCCAACGCCTTAACGTCTTCGGTCGCGTCGCCCACTCCCATATTCAATGAAATCTTGCTCAAACGAGGAACTTCCATCACCGAACTACACTCGAATTTCTTCGCCAAACTCGGCGTAACCTCGTTCTTATAAAACTCAAATAACCTCGGAGCGGGAAACTCCTTATCTTTCACGTCTTCCAAACGTTTGCCCGCCGGCTTGAACGCCAACTTTTTTGACGCCGAACCTAACGCGCTTCCGCCTTGTTTGCCTTTCTTAGCCATAATAATTATCTATTCATTTATTAAACTATATTCTCTTATCGTTTGTCTTTGCGTATCTTACGGTTGTCGTCCTGCCGCCGACTTCCTCTTCGCGAAAGCCTATTCGCGTGGGAACGCCGTCGGAATCCATCAACATCAAATTCGATAAATCTATCGGCGCTTCCTTACTCAATATACCGCCCTTTTGATTCTGAGGATTAGGCTTAGTGTGCTTCTTCCTAATATTAACGCCTTCAACCAACGCGCGGTTTTCCTTCGGATAAACCTCCAATACTCTCCCTGTCGAGCCTTTGTAATTGCCCGATATAACCATCACCTCGTCGTCTTTTCTTATTTTCAGTTTGCTTATTCCCATATCTCTATATTGTTAAAATTTTACAAAACTTCGGGAGCTAAGGAAACAATCTTCATAAAATTTCTGTCTCTTAACTCTCTCGCAACGGGACCAAAAATCCTCGTCCCTCTCGGTTCTCCTTGAGCGTCCAAAATAACCGCCGCGTTTTCGTCGAATCTGATAAAAGAACCGTCTTTTCTTCTAATCTCTTTATTAGTTCTTACTATTACCGCGTTGCAAACTTCGCCTTTCTTAACGTTCGAGTTCGGTAAAGCGGACTTGACGGAAACAACTGCCGTATCGCCTATCCCCGCGTATTTCCTGCCGTGTCCTCCCAGCACTCTGATAATCTTGATTTTCTTAGCGCCGGAATTATCCGCCACAACTAATTTCGTCTCTTCTCGAACCATTTTCTCTTCCTTTCAAGCTTATTCGTCAAATGCCCGTTTTATTTAGCTCTTTCTACTATTTCCTGCAAATCCCATCTCTTTCTCGCGCTCCTTGGCTTCGATTCGATTATCTTAACCGTATCGCCGATATTGCAATCGTTGCCTTCGTCGTGAGCCATAAATGTCATCGCTCTTTTATAATATTTTTTGTATAAAGGATGAGCTATCAAACGCTCTACCCTTACCACAATCGTTTTATCCCCTTTGTTAGATGCAACGAGACCTTGAAGCGTCTTCTTCCGAGTCTTATCAGTTTTCTCCTCGCTTTCTACCGTTTCAACTTGCGCTTCGAGAGACTGCTCTTTGGCGCTCTCTAAGACGTCTTCGGAGCTTTCCGAAATTTCGGACTCGACCGCTTCTCGCTCCTCAATTTCTTCCGCCGAACTTTGCTGTTCTTTAATATTTTCTTGTTCTTTGTCCATATTATTTCGCTCTTTGTCGTTCGTTAATAACTGTTTTTATTCTCGCTATATCCTTCTTCAAAACTTTTAGCGAACCGGTATCTTCCAATTGACTCAGCGAATGCTGGAACTTGTTCTTTGAATAAGATTCCGTCGCGTCTATTAACATCCGCTCCAACTCTTCGGCGGTCAACTCTCTCAAATCCGATGCTTTTCTCGATTTCATATTACAACAAGTCTTTACGTTTAACAAATTTAGTTCTTACCGGCAACTTGTGCGAAGCCAGCCTCATCGCCTCTTTAGCTCTTTCTTCGGTAACCCCGTCCACTTCAAACATAATCCTTCCGCGTTTAACGGTGGCTACCCAACCTTCCGGCTCTCCCTTTCCTTTACCCATTCTGGTTTCTGCGGGAGTTTGCGTGAAAGCCTTATGCGGGAACATTCTAATCCATACTTTGCCGTCCCTGCGCAAATATCTATTAATGGCAATTCTCGCGGCTTCTATTTGCCTGCTCTTTAACAAAGCCCCTTCCATAGTCTTCAAGCCGTAGGAACCGAACGTTACCAAGTTCCCTTTTTGCGCCTTGCCTCTCACCCGACCGCGCTGCGGCTTCCTGTACTTGACTCTCTTTGGCATTAACATAGCTTAATTCCGCCCTTTATTAATATAATTTCTTCCCAATAATTTCGCCTCTACAGACCCATACCTTCACGCCAATCGTGCCGTAAATAGTATAAGCCGTAGATTGCTCGTAATCTATATCCGCCCTTAAAGTATGTAGCGGTATTCTGCCTTCCTTGTACTGCTCGGTGCGAGCCATCTCGGCGCCGCCCAAGCGACCCGAACACATTACCCTAATACCTTCGGCTCCCATCCTAATAGACGAGGAAACAGCTTGCTTCATAGCGCGTCTGAAAGAAATTCTTCCTTCCAACTGCTGCGCAATATTATCGGCGACCAACTTTGCGTCCAACTCAGGCCTTTTCACCTCGCTAATTAAAATCTTTACGTCGCCCTTGCCGGTTAGCTTCTTGACTTCCTCTTCCAATTGCGTTATATCCTTGCCTGAACGTCCGATAATCACGCCGGGGCGAGAAGTGTTAATCATTATGCGCAACTGCTTCGTCGTGCGCTCGATAACCACTCTGGAAATGCCCGCTCTTGTTAGACGCCTGTCCAAATACTGACGAATCTTTAAATCTTCGCTTAACTTTTTATCAAACGCGCCCTCGTCGAACCAGTTGGCGTCCCACCTGCGGATTATTCCTAATCTAAGCCCTATTGGATTTGATTTTTGTCCCAAAACTGTCTCCTATTAATCTTTTGTCGATACAACTAAAGTTAAATGATTAGTTCGCTTACGAATCCTGTAAGCCCTTCCCATCGGAGCCGGCTTTATTCTTTTCAAAGTCGGACCTTGGTCAACGTAAGCGCTTTTTACGATTACGTCTTCGTAATCCAATGAAATTCCGTCTTCCTTGTTTGACAAGTTCGACAAAGCCGACCTTAAAACCTGCTCCGCATAGCTCGCCGACTTTTTAGTTGAAAATTTCAAAATATCGAAGGCTTCAGCCGCGGTCTTGCCGCGAATCATATCGATTACCAGCCTCATTTTTCTCGGCGAACCTCTCAAATATTTCTTTATTGCCCTCGCTTCCATTTTTCTTTCTCCTTTATATATTATGTCGCCGCTTTATCTTCTTTTCTATGTCCGGAATGTCCTCTGTAGATTCTAGTAGGAGAAAACTCCCCTAATTTATGCCCGACCATATTCTCCGATATATAAACGGGTATAAATTTCGTCCCGTTGTGAACGGCGATTGTATGCCCCACAAAATCCGGCGTTATCGTCGATGAACGCGACCATGTCTTAACAACATGCTTCTTGTTCGTCTCGTTCAGCTTATCAACCTTCTTTTGCAACTTATAATATACGTAAAAACCTTTCTTTAAAGATCGCGACATTTTTTTATCCCTTTATTTTGCTTTCTTAGCCTTTTTTCTTGATTTAATAATATATTTATTAGAAGCCTTGCTCCTCTTGCGAGTATTCAAGCCTTTAGTGTACTTGCCCCAAGGCGTAGAAGGATGCTGGCGTCCGCCGCCGGACTTCGAAGCTCCTTCGCCGCCGCCGCCCGGATGGTCGACGGGATTCATACACATAGCTCTCGTCTGAGGTCTTTTCCCCAACCAAACGTTTCTTCCGGCTTTACCCAAAAGAACGTTCTCATGCTCGAGATTACTTACTATACCCAAAGTAGCTTTACAATTTCTTGGCAACATTCTTATTTCGCCGGAAGGCAACTTTATCTGAGCGTACTTTTTATCCGAAGCAACTACTTGAGCGTAAACGCCAGCGCTTCTCGCCAGCTGACCGCCCTTGCCGGGCTTCATCTCTATATTGTGAACGAACAAACCCGCCGGTATTTTATATAGCGGCAAAGTATTTCCGCTATTATATTCCGCGTCTTCGCTCGTAATAATCTTATCGCCTACCTTTAGCTTATCCGGAGCTAGCATATACCTATACTCGCCGTCTTCGTATTTTACCAACGCTATTCTCGCCGAGCGGTTTGGGTCGTATTCTATCGTCTGAATTTCAGCCGGAATACCTTCCTTATCCCGCTTGAAATCGATTATTCTATATCGCCTCTTGTGTCCTCCGCCTCTGTGCCTCGAAGTTATTCTGCCTTTAGCGTTCCTGCCGGCGGTCTTCTTCAAAGACACAACCAAAGGCTTATACGGTTTGTCGGTCGTTATCTCCTTCAAATCCGACACCGAATAATGTCTCGTGCCAGGCGTTATTGGTTTTAATATCTTTATTCCCATTTTAAATCTGATTTATTTAGTTAACAATTATTCGCTAATTTCGCCCGAAACCAAATCAATCTCCTGTCCTTCGCCCAAAGTAGCTATCGCTTTCTTGAACTTCGGAGTCTTCCCTTCAATAACTCCGCTCTTGGTAAACCTTGATTTCATCTTGCCTTTTACAGTTATCGTCCTTACGCTCTCAACGTCCACTTCGAACGTCTCTTCTATAGCCTTCTTGATTTCGAATTTATTCGAATCTAAACTCACCATAAAAGTGTACTGACCGTTCTCGCTCAGTTTCATCGCTTTCTCGGTAACTACCGGTCTTATTAATACTTGCTTCATCTTCTCTTACGTCAATTATTAAAAGTATCCTTTATCTTATCAATCGCGTTCTTAAAAATCAGAATCTTCTTGTAATTCAACAAATCGTAGGTGGAAACCTGATTCGCCGGCAACACCTTCGTCTTCGGCAAATTTCTCGCCGCTAAATAAAGCGCCTCGTCGGCTTCCGGCAGCAAAATCAGCGTCTTATCTCCGTTTAATTCCAAATTTTGCAACGCTTCGACCATATTCCTCGTCTTAATCTCGTCGAAGGAAAAATCCTCGACTATTTTTATATTCTCTTCCTTCATCCTCTGCGAAAAAGCCGACTTCCTCGCCAACCTCTTCTCCTTCAAAGGCATCTTATAATTATAATCCTTAGGAACAGGTCCGAAAATCGTTCCGCCGCCTGCCCACAAAGGCGACCTAACGGAACCCGCTCTAGCGGTGCCTCTGCCTTTTTGACGCCAAGGCTTTCTTCCGCCGCCTCTCATCTCCGATTTGGTCTTAGTCTTAGCGCTGCCCTGCCTTCTATTTCTCAAATAAGCGGTAACCGCCCGATACATTGAATTCTCGTTCGGTTCTATTTGGAATATATCGTCTGGCAGATCAACCTGACCTGATTTTGTTCCTTCTTTTGTGTAAACGTCCGTTTGCATTTCCTCGCCTAAACTTATTTCTTAACTATTTCAATTAATGAATCGTTATGACCCGGAATTCCGCCTTTCAGCAGCAACAAATTCCTTTCGGGGATAACGTCCAATACTTCCACGTTGCTAATAGTCGTTCTTTTGCCGCCCATCCTGCCGGGCATCTTCATCCCCTTAAAGATTCTAGACGGATACGCCGATTGCCCCACGGAGCCGCCGTGCCTTTGCCTATCCGATTGACCGTGAGTCATCTCGCCGACGCCTTTAAAATGATGTCTCTTCACTACTCCCTGAAAGCCTTGTCCTTTATTCTTGCCGCTAATCGACACCTTGTCGCCGGGTTTAAATTGCTCGACGGTCAACTCTTCGCCTACCGCCGCCTTGACGCGCAAATCTCTAAACTCCTTTAATCGCCTCGTTGGCTCCACGCCCGCTTTCTCAAAATGACCTTTCATCGGTTTAATTAGATTCTTGTCCGATATTGTTCCATAGCCTAACTGCACCGCCTCGTAACCGTCGTTATCCTTCGTTCTAATTTGAACTATCGGGCATGGTCCTGCCTCGACGACTGTGCAAGACAAACGGTCGCCGTTCTCCCTATAAAAGCTCGTCATCCCTATTTTCTTTCCTAATATTGCGGCTTCCATAATTTACTCCTAATTTAAACTTTCACTTCCACGTCAACGCCGGCAGGCAACTCAAGTCGCATCAAAGCGTCTATCGTCTTTTGCGACGAACTAAATATATCAATCAACCTCTTGTGTATCCTAGCTTCAAACTGCTCTCTCGACTTGTTGTCCACGTGCGGAGAACGATTGACCGTAAAAACCGACCTCCTCGTCGGAAGAGGTATCGGTCCGGAAACAAACGCTCCCGTCTGATTTACCGTCCTCACTATTCTTTCACTCGACTTATCGATTAAATTATGGTCGTATGACCTTAGCTTTATTCTTATTCTCTGAGTCGCCACTTTTATCTCCTAATTGCTCCTTAGTCTCAATAAATTATTCGGCGTAATTCAAAAGATTATTCTATTATTTTAGTTACTACGCCTGCTCCTACCGTTCTACCGCCTTCGCGAATAGCGAATCTCAAACCTTCTTCCATCGCTACCTGCGTAATTAGCTCGACCGTTAAATTATCAACGTTGTCGCCTGGCATAATCATCTCTACGCCCCCAGGCAAATGCAATTGACCGGTAACGTCGGTAGTTCTAAAGTAAAACTGCGGTCTGTAGCCGCTAAAGAACGGAGTATGTCGTCCGCCTTCTTCCTTTTTTAGCACGTAAACCTGAGCGTGAAACTTATGGTGAGGAGTTATCGAACCGGGTTTAGATATTACCATTCCTCTTTCCAAATCGTTCTTATCGACGCCTCTCAACAACAATCCAACGTTGTCGCCGGCTCGTCCTTCGTCCAATAACTTTCTGAACATTTCTATTCCGGTTACCGTCGTCTTCTTATGCAACCCAAATCCTACTATCTCTACTTCCTCGTTCAAGTTGACAATTCCTCTTTCAACTCTACCGGTTCCAACAGTTCCTCTACCGGTAATCGAGAAAACGTCCTCTACCGGCATCAAGAAAGGCTTCTCGGTATCGCGGTCGGGCGTCGGAATGTAATCGTCCATTACGTCTAACAATTCGTATATCGGCTTCAAATTCTCGTCGTCAACCGGAGTGTCCTCGTCGGTTCCGGCTTCCAAAGCCTTTAGAGCCGAACCTTTGATAATTGGAATATCGTCGCCCGGATATTCATATTTATCCAACAACTCTCTCAATTCCATCTCGATTAACTCCAACAACTCGGGGTCGGCAATGTCAACTTTATTCAAAAAGACTACTATTCTTGGAACGTTAACTTGATAAGCCAAGAGAATATGCTCTCTCGTTTGAGGCATTGGTCCGTCGTCTCCGGCAACCACCAAAATAGCTCCGTCCATTTGAGCCGCTCCAGTTATCATATTTTTAATATAATCGGCGTGACCCGGACAATCCACGTGAGCGTAGTGCCTTTTTTCCGTTTCATATTCAACGTGCGCCGTAGCGATTGTTATACCGCGTTCTTTTTCTTCGGGCGCATTATCGATTGAATCGAAAGATCTTACTTGCGTGCTTGTGCCCTTTTTAGCCAGAGCCATAGTCATCGCCGCCGTTAGCGTGGTTTTACCGTGGTCAACGTGACCGATTGTGCCTATATTCAAGTGAGGCTTTGAACGATCAAATTTCTCCTTAGCCATTGTAAAGCTCCTTATAATTCTTTAATAAAATTTAATACTCTATTTTTATGTTTATTTAATTATTTGTTCGTAATGCGAGAACATCATCGAATAACTCGCTCTTCCCTGCGTTAAAGACCTAAGATTCGTAACGTATCCGAACATTTCCGAAAGGGGCGCAGTCCCCTTAATAATCTGCATCGGACCTTGCTGAGTTATTCCCGTTACCTTCCCCCCTCTGGAATTAAAATCTGAAATAACGTCTCCTACGTAATTTTCCGGTGAAATAATCTCAACCTCGAAAATCGGCTCCAGCATTATTGGGTCGGCTTTGCTTAAACCTTCCCTTACCGCCGCCGAAGAAGCGAAAATATAAGCGGTTTCGCTGGAATTATCGACGTTGTATTCGCCGTCTATTATATCTATCCTTGCGTCTATCATCGGATAACCGTTCGGCCCTACCTGCATCGATTCCTTTACGCTTTTCTCTATAACGTTATGAAACTCCTTCGGAACCTTCTCCTCGCTCAACAAATTCGCCACTTCAATTCCTCTTCCTCTCTCGTTCGGTTTTACTTCAATCTTAATCTTGGCAAACTGTTTCTTGTCTCCTATCATCTTATTTATCATTCCCGTTTGCTTTACCGAAGAAGTTACCGTCTCCCTGTAAGAAACTTGCGGCTTTCCGACTCTCGCTTCAATATCGAACTCCCTTTTCAACCTATCGATTACCACTTCCAAATGTAACTCGCCGACTCCGCTCAAAATCAGTTCGCCGCTTTCCTCGTCCGTCTTTAACCTTAAAGTCGGGTCTTCTTCGACGAATTTGTTAATAGCTTCAATCAGCTTCTCCCTTTCGGCTAAAGTCTTCGCTTCAACCTTCTGATTGATAACCGGCTCCGAAAACTGTATCTTCTCGTACATTATAGGATTCTTTTGGTCGCAAAGCGTATCGCCGGTTCTCGTCAATCGCAATCCCGGCGCGGCGCATATCTCCCCGGCTCCTACTTCCTTTATTTCCTCGCGCTTGTTCGAAAAAATCATCAAAATCCTGTTAATTTTCTCTCTCTTACCAACCGCGGCGTTCAAAACGTTTTCGCCTACCTTCAACTTGCCGGAATAAATTCGCAAAAAAGTAACTCTACCGACAAAAGAATCGGTCAAAATCTTGAAAGCAAGCGCCGAAAATGAAGCGTCGTCGCTCGGGTCTCTGCTTAAACTCTTCTCTTGATTTTTCGGGTCGAAACCGTCGAAATACTTAACCTCCAAAGGCGAAGGCAGATAATCAATTACCGCGTTCATTAGCGGTTGGACCCCGATATTCTTCAAAGAAGAACCGCACAAAACAGGCTGAAGTTTCAAGTCCAAAACGCCTTTCCTCAATCCTCGCTTGATTTCCTCGACCGTTAGCTCTTTACCGTCCAAATACTTCTCTAACAGCTCGTCGTCGTTTTCCGCGGCAGCTTCCACCATTTCGCGTCTTCGGTTTTCAGCCAATTCCTTGTAATCGTCCGGAATATCGCCTACGCTATACTCGGCGCCAAAGGAATCGGTATCGTAATAAACCGCTTTCATATCCATAAGGTCTATAATACCTTCAAACTTATCCTCGGCTCCAATGGGAATCTCGACTGCGACTGGATTCGCGTCAAACTTGTCTCTCATCATATCCAAGACGCGAAAAAAGTCCGCTCCGAGCCTATCCATCTTGTTTACGTAGGTTATCCTCGGGACGCGATACATATCCGCCTGTCTCCAAACCGTTTCGGATTGAGGCTCGACGCCTCCAACGGCGCAAAACAAAGCAATCGCTCCGTCTAGCACCCTCAAAGACCTTTGAACCTCTGCCGTAAAATCAACGTGCCCGGGAGTATCGATAATGTTAATCTGATAATCATTCCAAAAACAGGTTGTCGCCGCCGACATAATAGTAATGCCTCGCTCTCTCTCTTGCTCCATATAATCCATAAACGCTGTGCCGTCGTCAACCTCGCCTATCTTATGCAAATAGCCGGTGTAAAACAACATCCTCTCGGTTGTCGTTGTTTTGCCGGCGTCTATATGAGCCATTATGCCGATATTTCGTATTTTCATTTTTTTTGACGGCAACGACATTTTAAACCTTAATCACTCTAATTGACAAAGAACAATTCTTAATATATCTACCACTTAAAATGCGCGAAAGCTTTATTAGATTCCGCCATTCTATGAGTGTCTTCTCGTTTCTTTACCGAAGCGCCTTCTCCGTTGTAAGCGGCGATTAACTCGGAAGCCAATCTCTCCGCCATAGTTTTTTCCCGTCTCGCTCGTGCGTATCGCTTAATCCATCTTACCGCCAAAGTAACCTGCCTGTCTTGCCTAACTTCAACGGGAACTTGATAAGTCGCCCCGCCTACTCTTCTCGAACGAACTTCCGTTACTGGCGCGACGTTTTTCAAAGCTTTTCTGTAAACATCCAACGGGTCTTTGTCCGTTCTCTCATGAATTACGTCGAACGAACCGTAAACTATCCGTCTCGCGACGTTTTTCTTACCCTGCTGCATCATATTGTTTATCAGCTTTGTCACTAAGGCGTCGCGATACTTCGGATCCTTTATTACTCTTCTTTTCTCAGCGCTTTTCTTTCTCATCGTTAAATTTATTTTTCCAGATTAATAATAATTTCTATTTAAATTTATTTTTCCTTCGGCTTCTTAGCTCCGTACTTCGACCTTCCTCTCTTTCTATCGTCCACGCCTTGAGTGTCGGCGGCGCCTCTTACTATATGGTATCTTACGCCCGGCAAATCCTTTACTCTGCCGCCTCTTACATAAACAATAGAGTGCTCCTGAAGATTATGCCCTTCTCCCGGTATGTAAGCCGTAACTTCGAAACCGGAAGTTAAACGAACTCTCGCTACCTTCCTTAGCGCGGAATTCGGCTTCTTAGGAGTGGTGGTGTACACTCTCGTGCATACCCCTCTCCTTTGGGGACATCTATTTAAGGCGACCGATTTACTCTTCGCCTTTGTTCTTTTCCTCGGTTTCTTTATCAGCTGGTTAATTGTTGGCATAATCCTCTACCAATCCTTTTATAATTTAACTTAATTTTTTTACCAGAGCTTGCAAAGATATATAATATTCTTATAAAATACAAACAATTTAAACTAAAATTTTCAATATTTTTTGATTAAAAAAAACCAAAACTTTTGTATCTCGAAACAAAAGGCTGCCTTAACTATCGCAAAGGCAGCCTCTAACCAATTATTATTTTAATTCTTTACGAAATCGAAAGCAACTCCGAATCTCTCGCTCTTTGTTCTTCTATCCTTTTTTCCTCCTCGGTCGGTTCCTTCTCTTCTTCTTCTTTCCTGCCAAAGATATTCCCGATTTCGCTTTTTACGTTTATCCTTTGATACCCTCTCAAACCAGTGCCGGAAGGTATCAACTGCCCTAAAATAATATTCTCTTTCAATCCCACCAAGTTGTCGATTTTGCCGGCTACCGAAGCTTCGGACAACACTCTCGTCGTCTCTTGGAAAGAAGCCGCAGAAAGCCAACTCTCCGTCGATAGCGACGCTTGCGTGATTCCCAGCAATATCGGCTCGCCAATAGCCGGCTCGGCGGGACGGAATTTCGCAGTCTTTTTCTTTTTCTTCCTCATCCTTATATTTTCTTCTCTTACCATTCTTCGGTTTATTAGTTCGTTCTCCAAAAATTCCGTGTCGCCCGAATCGGTTACTACCACTTGAGATTTGAGTTTCTCGTTCTCGTCGTAGAAATTAATCTTATCTATATTCTCGTTTTCAAGCATATCCGAATCGCCGGCGTCAACTATCCTTACCTTTCTTAGCATCTGTCTTACAATAACCTCAATATGCTTATCGCTGATTTTAACGCCTTGCATTCGATATACTTCTTGTATCTCGTTCACCAAGTATTCCTGAACGGCGTTGGGACCTTTAATTCTCAATATATCGTGTGGATTAATAGAACCCTCGGTAATCTCTTCGCCTGCTTTTATGAAATCTTCGTCTTGAACTAATATAAATTTGCCGACGGGGATTACGTATTCCATCTTCGTCTTTTCGTCTAACGAAGTTACGGTAATAACGTGTTGACCTCTCTTCGGCTTGCCGTAAGCGACTATGCCGTCGATTTCGGAAACGATAGCGGGATTCTGCGGCGCCCTTGCTTCGAACAATTCCGTAACTCTCGGCAGACCTCCTGTAATATCGCGCATCCTTCCCAAATCTCTCGGTATCTTCACCAAAGGAGTTCCTAATCCGACTTCCTCGCCCTCTTCTACTCTCAATTGAGCTTTCGTCGGAATATTATATGTCTTAATCAAATTATCTTTATCGTCAACAATTTCTATCGCCGGCGACTTTCTTCTGTCCTTCGACTCAATTACCACTTTACTTATATGTCCAGTCTGTTCGTCGTTTATCTCTCGATAAGTAACGTTGGGCGACAAATCCTTAAATCTAATCCTTCCACCGTGCTCGGTAATAATCGACGAATTATAAGGGTCCCATTCGTAAATCATATCGCCCTTCTTAACCTTTTGCCCTTCTTTGACTTTCAGAACGGCTCCGTAAGTGGCGTCGTATCTTGTTAATACTCTGTTGCTGTCGGGCCCCATTACATTAATCGAACCTCTTCTGCTAACGACAACCTGAGTGTCTTCCTCGTCGTCGCCTTCTTTATATGTCAAATATCTCAAATTTTCAAATTCGATAACGCCGTCAAACTTAGCTACTACCGACGACTGTGAAGCGATTAACGCCGCTGTGCCGCCAGTATGGAAAGTCCTTAGAGTCAGCTGAGTCCCCGGCTCGCCTATCGACTGTGAAGCGATTGTTCCAACCGACTCGCCAACGTCAATTAATTTGCCGGTCGCTAAATTCCTGCCGTAGCACCTGGCGCAAACTCCTTGACGAGATTCGCAGGTCAACACCGAACGAATCAAAACTGACTCAATTGAAGTAGCTTCGATTTTCGCCGCTATATCTTGGTCGATTCGCTGTCCGCCTTCGCAAAGCAACTCGTCGGTCAAAGGATCTATTACGTCTTCCAAAGCCACTCTGCCGAGTATTCTTTCGTACAAGGTCTCTTTTACCTCCTCGCCCTCTTTCAAAGCCGATAGCTCAACGCCTCTTATCGTGCCGCAATCCTGCTCGGTAACGATTACGTCCTGCGCTACGTCGTGCAATCTGCGAGTTAAATACCCAGCGTCCGCCGTCTTCAAAGCGGTGTCAGCCAAACCTTTTCTCGCGCCGTGCGTCGAAATGAAATACTCTAATATCGAAAGACCTTCTTTAAAGTTCGAAATAATCGGATTCTCGATTAATTCGCCAGTCGAGCCGGACAAAGACTTCTTCGGTTTAGCCATCAAACCGCGCATCCCCGCCAACTGACGAATCTGCTCTTTGGAACCTCTGGCTTTAGAATCCATCATCATCCAAAATGGATTGAATCCCTGGTCGGCTTTCGCTAAATCAATATATAACTTGTCGGCGACTCTATTAGTAGCCGTTGACCAAGTGTCGATTATCTTATTATATCTTTCGCCTGAACTAATAATACCGTTCTGATAAGCGAACTCAATTTCGTCTATTTTCTTTTGCGCTCTGCCGATAATCTTCATCTTCTCTTCGGGCACCAAGACGTCAACAATACTTACAGTCAAACCGCCCTTTGTAGAATAATAAAACCCAATATCTTTCAGAGCGTCTAGAAATTTTACGGTTCTCGCCAAACCGACCTTTCTAAAGCACATTCCAATTATTTGTCGGGAGCGTTTCTTAGCGAGCAACTCGTTTAAGAAACCGACTTCGTCGGGAAGTATTTCATTAAACAATGTCCTGCCCGCCGTTGTCTCAATCAACTCGCCGTTTATTCTTACTTTTATTTTCGCGTTAATATCCAAAGCGCCGCCGTCGTAAGCTATAACAACTTCCTCGGGAGAAGAAAAAACCTTGCCCTCGCCTTTGACGCCGCGCTTCAATTTGGTCATATAATAAACCCCCAAAACCATATCCTGCGACGGCACCGCTATCGGGTCGCCGTTTTGAGTGTGCATTATATTATGCGGCGCGAGCATCAATAACATTGCCTCCAGTTGCGCTTCATAGCCAATCGGTACGTGAACTGCCATCTGGTCGCCGTCAAAGTCGGCGTTAAACGCCGTGCAAACAAGCGGATGCAACTGAATAGCTTTTCCCTCTATCAAACGCGGTTGGAAAGCCTGAATGCCAAGCCTATGCAAGGTCGGCGCCCTGTTAAGCATTACCGGATGACCTTGTATAACCTTTTCGAGAATATCCCAAACTTCGTTGGTTTTCTTCTCTACCAACTTCTTGGCGCTCTTCACGGTTTTAACGTGCCCGCGCTCGATTAACTTCCTTATTATAAATGGCTTGAATAGCTCTACCGCCATATCCTTAGGCAAACCGCACTGATGTATTTTTAACTCCGGACCGACGACAATAACGGAACGACCGGAATAATCGACTCGCTTCCCGAGCAAGTTTTGTCTGAACCTTCCCGTTTTACCTTTCAAGGTGTCCGCCAAAGATTTCAAAGCTCTCTGCGATTCGCTTCTAACGGCTCTCCTACTGTTGTCGAAAAGCGCGTCCACCGCTTCCTGAAGCATTCTTTTTTCATTTCTCAAAATAACCTCGGGAGCGCGAATATCTATTAATCTCTTCAACCTATTGTTTCTTATTATCACCCTACGATACAAATCGTTTAAATCGGAAGTGGCAAAACGACCGCCCTCCAAAGGCACCAAAGGTCGTAAATCGGGCGGCGTTACCGGAATAATATCCAGCACCATCCACTCGGGCTGATTCGTAGCGTACTCGGGAGCCGCTTTCCTAAAAGAATCCAGAACGCGTAATCTCTTAAGTATATCCGCTTTTTTCTGTTGAGAAGTCTCTTCCCTCAATCTCGCTTTTAACTTATGATATAACTCTTTCGGTTTTATCCTCTTGAGCAACTCCTTAACCGCTTTGCCGCCAACGTAAGCGATAAACTTATCGGGGTCTCCGTCGTCCAAAGCAAACTCTTCTTCGGGAAGCGAAGACATAATTTCTAGATATTGCTCCTCGGTCAACAAGTCCTTCTTTTGCAAACCAGTCTTGCCCGGCTGAACGACTATATAAGATTCGTAATAAACTACTCTTTCGATATCCTTAGTCGGCATCCCCAATATAGCGCTTAGCTTACTGGGCAACGCTCTCAAAAACCAAACGTGCACAACGGGAACGGCAAGCATAATATGCCCCATCCTCTCGCGACGCACGGACTTCTGAGTTACTTCAACCCCGCATCTATCGCAAACAATACCTTTATACCTTATCCTTTTGTATTTTCCGCAAGCGCACTCCCAATCCCTAATCGGACCGAAAATCTTCTCGCAGAACAAACCGTCCTTCTCGGGGCGGAAAGATCTATAATTTATAGTTTCCGGTTTGGTAACCTCGCCGTGAGACCTGTTCAAAATGTCGTCAGGCGAAGCTATCTTTATTGAAACGCTTGAAAAGCCTTTTCTTGGAATTTTTCTGCTATACATAAAAACGCCTCAAATTTATTATTAATTTTAAGACAATATTATCGTTATTACTCTATGTGCAGGTCTAAGCACAAGCCTTGTAATTCTCTAATCAAAACGTTGAAAGATTCGGGTATGTTCGGGTCGGGCATATTTTCGCCTTTAACGATAGATTCGTACATCTTCGCCCGTCCTTGAACGTCGTCCGATTTCAGCGTAATCATTTCCTGAAGCGTATGAGCGGCGCCGTATGCCTCTAAAGCCCAAACCTCCATTTCTCCGAGTCTCTGACCGCCGAACTGCGCTTTGCCGCCTAAAGGCTGTTGCGTAATCAACGAATACGGTCCAATAGACCTTGCGTGTATCTTGTCCTCGACTAAGTGAGATAACTTAAGCATATATATAATGCCGATTGTTATCTTGTCGGAGAACGGTTCGCCCGACCTGCCGTCGTAAAGAACGCTCTTGCCGTCCTTAGGCAATCCGGCTTTCTCTAAATACTCGCTCACTTCTTCCCAAGAAGCTCCGTCAAATATCGGCGTGGCGTAATTCTTGCCTAAAGCTTTGCCAGCCCAACCAAGAGCAGTCTCGTATAATTGCCCCAAGTTCATTCTAGAAGGCACGCCCATTGGATTCAAAATTATATCTACCGGCGTTCCGTCGGGCAAAAACGGCATATCTTCTATAGGCACTATATTTGACACGATACCTTTATTTCCGTGCCTACCAGCCATTTTATCGCCAACTTGCAACTTGCGCTTCTTCGCTATGTAAACTTTCGACATCTGCAAAATGCCCGGCTGCAATTCGTCGCCCGATGTAATCTTGTTTCTTTCGGCTTTATAAGTAGCGATTATATCTTCTCTTTTCGCCAAATAAGCGCTTGTCATTCGGCGATATATTTTATTCTTATCTTCATTTTCGAAGGGGTCTTGAAGCGACGCTAAATCGGCGGGGACAAACTCTTTAGACTTATATTTGCTCAACATCTCTTCTTTGTCCAACTTCTTGCCGCTTCTAAACGCTTTCTTGCCTTCTCTATATTCCAAACCAAGTATCTTATCGCCGTCGATAAGATTTCCTAATCTATCGATATACTCGGTATCAAGTTCCCTTAATTCATTCTTCTCATTCTTATTTAACCTATCTTGACGCTTTTGTTCTTCCATTTTGCTTCGCTTTCCGGAAGAAGCTACTCTTCTGGTGAACAACTTAGTGTTAATTACTACGCCCTTCAAGCCCGGAGGCGCTTTTAGAGATACGTCCTTTACATCACCCGCTTTGTCGCCAAATATAGCTCTCAACAACTTCTCTTCGGGAGTGGGGTCCGTCTCGCCTTTCGGCGTTATCTTTCCAATTAATATATCGCCCTCGTTCGCCTGAGCGCCCGTTCGAACTATGCCGTATTCGTCCAAATCCTTCGTCGCTTCTTCGCTCACATTCGGTATTTCGCGAGTGAACTCTTCCTCGCCGCGTTTTGTATCTCTCACCTGAAGCGTATATTCTTCTATATGAATCGAAGTGTAAACGTCCTCGGTTACCATTCTTTCGGAAACAATTATAGCGTCCTCGAAATTATAACCGCGCCAAGGCATAAACGCCACCAAAACGTTCTGCCCTAAAGCCAGCTCGCCTTTATCCGTGGCGGCGCCGTCGGCTATCGGCATACCTTTGGTAACTCTTTGCCCGCTCTTTACAATCGGTCTTTGATTGACGCAAGTGTCCTGATTCGTTCTAAAAAACTTCAACAAAGGATAAGTCGCCGACTTCTTATGAGTGAAATTCGTTAATTTCTCTTCCTCGTCGGTTATATCGTCGTATTTTATCTTTATATAATCGGCGCAAGCGTAATCTACCACTCCGTCAGCTTCAGCGTGAATTAAGGTTCTCGAGTCGCGAGAAACTCTAGCTTCCATTCCAGTGCCTACTATAGGAGATGTAGGTTTCAATAACGGAACGGCTTGCCTCTGCATATTAGAACCCATAAGCGCCCTGTTAGCGTCGTCATGGTCCAAAAACGGAATAAGCGAAGCGGCAGCGCTAGTCAACTGATCGGTCGATATATCCACATATTGGATTTTTTCGGGAGTCGTTATCGCAAACTCCCCGGCTCTCCTGGCTCTTAATCTCTCGCCTACTATCTTTCCGTTGCCGTCGGTTGGAACGGTAGCGGGCGCTATTATATACTTGTCCTCTTGGTCAGCCGACAAATACTCTATCTTGTCGGTTATCTTACTATCGACAACCTTTCTGTACGGAGTTTCAATAAATCCTAAATCATTGATTTGAGCGTGAATAGCCAACGAAGATATCAAACCGATATTAGGTCCTTCGGGCGTTTCTATCGGACACAACCTGCCGTAATGAGTATAATGAACGTCGCGAACCTCGAAGCCCGCTCTCTCTCTCGTTAAGCCGCCGGGACCTAGCGCCGAAGTCCTTCTCTTGTGAGTTAACTCGGCCAGCGGATTCGTTTGATCCATAAACTGAGAAAGCTGGTTCGTGCCGAAAAATTGATTTATCACCGAACTAATCGTTCTGGCGTTAACCAACTCAGAAGGCGATATCTTCTCGCCGTCGTGAATGCTCAGCTTCTCCTTTATCGTTCGAGCCATTCTCGCCAAACCAATATTAAACTGCGAAGCCAACTGCTCGCCGACGGTTTTAACCCTTCTATTGCCCAAATGGTCAATGTCGTCGCCCCTTAACTTCTCGTCGTGAATCGTAATCAATCTTTTAATAATTGCCACGATATCTTCTACGGTCAATATTGACGTTTCGGGGTCAACATCGATTTTCAAATTTTCGTTAATTCTAAATCTTCCGACCTCGCCCAAATCGTACCTAGTCTCGTCGAAAAACAGCCTTTCGAGCAAGCCTTCCGCCGTCTCTACGTCGGGCGGATCGCTCGACCTCAACTGTCTATATATATATTCCAAAGCGTCCTCGCGGTGCTTCGAAGGGTCTTTGCTTAAAGTCTTCGAAATTACCGGCTCGTCTATCGGGTCTTCATATTTGTATACGCGTAAAGATACTATCTCAGAGTTCTTGAATTTCTCGTAAAGTTCTTCGTCAATAATCATATCCCTTCCGGCTATAATCTCTCCGGTTGACATATCTATCACGTCCGAAGCTATCTTCCTGCCTATCAAATCTTCGTTCAAATCCTTAGGCTCAATATCCTCGGCTAACTCAAACAAATTGACGATCTCCTCGTCCGAAGAATATCCCAAAGCGCGCAACAAAGTAGTCGCCGGAAACTTCTTTCGTCTATCTATATAAGCGTATAGAACATCATGTATATCGGTAATGAATTCTATCCAAGAACCTCTGAAAGGAATAACCCTCGAACTGAATATCCTAGTCCCGTTCGGGTGCATAGCGTCGTCGAAGAAAACGCCCGGCGAACGATGCAACTGCGAAACAATAACCCTCTCGGCGCCGTTTATAACAAACGTGCCGCGACTGGTCATCGCCGGTATATTGCCCAAATAAACTTCTTGGTCAACGGCGTCTATATAATCTTCAGAATCCTTATCGGCTTTGCTCGAAAGTCGCAGCTTCGCTTTCAAAGGCTTAGCGAAAGTTAATTCTCTTTCCCTACACTCTTCCTCGTTATATTTTGATTTTTCTATCGCGTACCCGACGAAATCCAGCTTGAACATCGTCGAAGGGTCCTCGATGGGAAAGTTGTTCAAAAATACTTTCTGCAATCCCTTCGGCTCTCGCTCTCCGGGAGGAACGTTTTCCTGCAAAAAATCCGCGTAGGCTTGCAACTGAACGTTCAGCAAGTCCACGTAATCCAACTGAGTGCGGGATTTTGCAAAATTAACCCGGTCTCTCAACCGAATTAAATTGTCTTTCTCTAAACTGACTTGATTCTGTATTTCATTTTTCACGGGAAAGCCCCCATATATTATTTAATTTAATTATCTTCCAAAAAAAGAAGGACTTTTTGATATTCTCGATTCTAAAATCCCAATGAGAACATCAAAAAATCCTATTTTTATGTGTTTTTACCATAATTGCTTTCAATAAAACCGATTGTAAAAAGTACGCCGTAATAAACATATAACCTATCGCAAACCAACGCGCCCCCAACGCGAATCAAAGGAACCGTTCCTTAGAACGGCTCCCTATTCGCAAAAACGTCAATCTACTTAAGCGTAACTTTTGCTCCGGCTTCTTCTAGTTTCTTCTTGATGTCGTCGGCTTCGTCCTTCGCGCAAGCTTCCTTTATTACCTGCGGCGCGCCTTCGACAGTCTCCTTAGCTTCTTTTAGCCCTAAGCCGGTTATTTCGCGAATCGCTTTGATTACGTTTAGCTTCTTATCGCCAAACTCGGTTAATTCTACGTCAAATTCGGTTTTCTCTTCCTCTTTCTCTTCTCCGCCGGCTCCTTCGCCGCCGCCCGCCATCATTACGGGCGCCGCAGCCGATACTCCGAACTTTTCTTCTAACTGCTCTTTTAAATCGGCGGCTTCCGTTAAAGATAGATTAGAAATCTTCTCTACTAATTCATCTACTATTTCCGACATATCAAATCTCCCTATAATCTTTAATTAATAATTGATTGCTAATTAATTACGAGGCTTGCTTTTTCGCTACCTCTTCTACTAAATAAGCTAGGTCTCGCATTACGCCGTTGATCGCGCCTACGATTCCGCTTATCGGCGAATGAACGCTGCCGGCTATCGAACCCATTATATCTTCCTTGGTCGGCAACGCCGCTAACTTCTTCAAATCATCGCCGTCGTAATAACGGCCCTCTAAAATGCAGCACTTTAATTGCGGCTTTTCGTTTTCGTCAAACTCCTTCTTTATTATTTTCGCCGGCGCCACGGGGTCCTCGTAACAAAAAGCTAAGCCGGTCGGCAGCTTTAGCTTCTCGTCGGGTATAGTATCAATATTCGCCTCGTCCAAAGCTCTCTTTATAAGAGTGTTCTTGGCGACCTGATACTTAACCTCTTTCTCCTTAAACGCTCGGCGCATTCTTATAGCGTCTTCAACCGTCAAACCTTCAAAATTAATGAAATAGACGCTCGAAGTTTCCTCAAAACGTTCCGCTAATGCCGCCGCTATTTCCTTTTTCTTTTCGCGTGTTATCATATCCAACCGTCATTGTTTAAAACTTTAATTAATCATAGAAATAATCCGTAATTTGGCTTTAGAAGCAATAAGCCATATTATATATATGAGTGCGTAATATCAAATTTATTCCGTCGCCTTAATTGTTTGCTCGTTTATCCAAACGCTGGGTCCCATAGTGGAACTAAAATTGACGCTGTTTATATACTTCCCCTTCGCCGCTGAAGGTTTCGCTTGAAGTATGCTTACGTAAAAGGTCTTTACGTTATCGGCGAGCTTATTTTCGTCAAAAGAACATTTGCCCACGGCGGCGTGGATATTGCCGATCTTATCGACTCTATACTCTATCTTTCCGGCTTTTACTTCTTTTACGGCTTGCTCCAATTCGAAAGTTACAGTGCCGCTCTTGGGGTTCGGCATCAAGCCTCTTGGACCTAAAACTCTACCTAATTTGCCAACCTGCCCCATAACGTCTGGGGTAGCTATTACTACGTCAAAATCAAGCCAACCGCCCTTTATCTTCTCGACGTATTCTTCCAAACCCGCGTAATCAGCGCCGGCGTCCAGAGCCTCTTGGTCCTTCGGCGGCTTGGCTAAAACCAAAGCCGTGATTTTTTTGCCCGTTCCGTGAGGCAAAGATACCGTTCCGCGAACCAATTGGTCGGCTTTCCTCGGATCAACGCCCAAATTCATCGCTATTTCGAACGATTCGTCAAAATTAGCCGTGGCGTTCTCTTTAACGATTTTTACCCCTTCTCTGAAAGGATATTTTTCGCCTTTTTCGTATTTCTTTTCTAATTCTGAATATCTTTTGCTAGCTTTTCTCATAACTTATCAACTTAATATTTAAACTTAACACAAACTGAATTTATTCAACTACTATGCCCATACTGCGAGCGGTACCCTTAATCATCTCCACGCCGGATTCTATCGTGTCGCAATTCAAATCCTCCATCTTCATCTTTACGATTTCCTCGCACTGAGCCACCGTTACTTTGCCCACCTTAACGCTTTGGGGAACCGCCGAACCGCCGTCCAACTTAGCCGCTTTCATTAAAAGCGAAGAAGCCGGAGGAGATTTTACTTCGAATTTAAAAGATTTATCCTTGAAAAAAGTAACCACAACCGGCAACAAATAGCCTTTTTGCTTTTGTGTTTGCGCGTTAAACTTCTTAACGAACTCCATACCGTTTAATCCGCGCTGACCGAAAGCCGGTCCCACGGGCGGAGCCATCGACGCCTCGCCCGCCATCAGCTGCAACTTAAATTCTCCCGCTACTTTCTTAGCCATTTTAATCTATACTCCTTATTGCCACAAATTTTAACGATTTTCTACTTCAACCTGACCGAAGTCAAGTTCTACGGGCGTTTTCCGCCCTAATATTCCAACCTCGACTTTCAGCTTCTGCTTCTCGTTGTTAACTTCCTTCACAGTGCCTCTGAAAGTCGAAAACGGTCCGTCTATCACCTTCACCGGGTCGCCTATCTCAAAGCTGGTTTCAATTGTCGCTACGCTCTTTCTTTCCTCTACCCTACCGATTATCCTTTCAATCTCGTGCTCCCTTAAAGGAACCGCTCGGGTTTTTGTTCCAACAAAGCTGACAACAGAAGGCAAACTCTGAATAACGTCCTTTAGCTTCTTGGTAAGGTCAATCTTCAAAACGATATAGCCGGGCAAAAAATTCTTTATCTTAGTCCTTCTCTTGCCGCCTCTTACCTCGAAAACCGTCTCTCTTGGTATAATTATCTCAGGCGCTTTGTCCTTCATTCCCAAACGCTCTAACTCAGTCTCGATACTCAGCTTTACCTTCTCCTCGTGTCCGGTGAAAGTCCTAAGCACATACCACTTATACTTATCGTTGCTATCTTCTGCTTTATTTTCTAACTCAACCATATCGTTCATTCGCCGTTACATTGAATAATACCAACCGACTATCGTATTCATAACCAAATCGATTATATAAACAAAACCCGTTATTATCAAGGTAGTTACAATAACGACATTGGTTGACTCCTTCAACTGTTCTCTCTTGGGCCAAGAGACCTTCTTCATCTCCTTGACCACCTCGTTAACATAATTTTTTAGTTTAGCAATCATAAAATCCTTCGCCTTAGTTCAAACTTTCGCAGGGGCGGCAGGGCTCGAACCCGCAGCCTACGGTTTTGGAGACCGTCGCTCTTCCAGTTGAGCTACGCCCCTAATAGAGCTGATGACGGGATTTGAACCCGTGACCTCATCCTTACCAAGGATGCGCTCTACCTCTGAGCTACATCAGCCTTCACAAGAGCGGGAAACGGGGCTCGAACCCGCGACCCTCAGCTTGGGAAGCTGACGCTCTACCGCTGAGCTATTCCCGCAAAAAAGAAAAAAAACAGCTACGCTCAAATTTCCTTCTTTGCGGGATTTCCGCTTTTTCTAACGCTTTTTGAGCCAGCCGCTTAATCCTACTTCTTCTTTGCCGCGAGCGGGAGACGAGACTCGAACCCGCGACCCTCAGCTTGGAAGGCTGATGCTCTACCAACTGAGCTACTCCCGCTTTCCGTGGGCAGGGAAGGATTCGAACCTCCGAAGGCATTAGCCAGCAGATTTACAGTCTGCCCCGTTTGACCGCTTCGGTACCTACCCGTTATTTATCAGAGCTTACAAATATATTAAATTCTTTCCGAAACATCAAAAATTTTTTCATTTTTTTTACTTTTTTTAGCGCTAACTTCAAAACTCGCTTCTACCGCGTTTCCCATTACTTTCAATCTGTCTCTCTACTCCCGTTTTTAAAAGAATTTTTTCAAAATCTTTTGCTTTTGAAGCCAAATTAATATAGTTTAGAAGACTTTTAAAAAATTATTCTATTTCAAACTATGGAAAAAACTGTTTACAACGCTACGGTTCTCGGTAAAATATTGCTAACGCCCGACTTAATGGTTCTTCGAGTTCACACCGACGAACCCAGAGACGAGTTCGAAGCCGGGCAATACACTCATATCGGCGCGCTCGCCTCCGAACCAAGGTCGGACAACTCCGTTGAACCGGTCGAAAAGTTGCCCGGTAACTACTTAATAAAACGTCCTTACTCTATCGCTTCCGCTAACAAAGAAACGCGGAACTTTGAATTCTATATAAGCCAAGTAAAATCCGGTCAACTGACCCCGCGTCTTTTCAATCTTCCGCAAGGCGCGAAAATGTGGGTTGACGAACATATTCTCGGCGTATTTCAATTGAACGACGTCCCCGAGAACCGCAACATCGTTATGGCCGCCACCGGAACGGGACTGGCTCCCTATATCAGCTTCCTTCGCTCCCATTTGACCGACAGAAAAAACTCAAAGCTGGTTGTCTTCCACGGAGCCGCTTACCCCTGGGACCTCGGCTATTACAGCGAACTGCAATTCCTCGACAAATCTTTCGACAACTTCTATTATATGCCGACTCTACTTAAAGCCGACGAGACTTGGAACGGACTCGAAGGATTCATCGAAAAACACTTGGAAAAAGGAATACTAGAAGAGAATGCCGACGTCGAAGTCAATCCCGACAAAACCCATTTCTTCTTATGCGGTAATCCCAAAATGGTCGATTCTGTTACCGGATTTCTGAACACAAAAAACTACGAAAAGCATAGCAAAGACAAACCCGGAGCCTTACACGTTGAAGAATACTAAGAACAAACTTATGAATACATCGCTCAAATATAAATTTATAACCGTAGCGCTAATCTTAACATTCCTTAGCGGATGCATTATCGTCAAACGCGACGAACCGTCCGACGTAGCAAAACCAATCGACATCGCAAGCCCCAAACCGACAATTCCAATGTCGGAAAAAATCGCCCGGTCGGAAAGCGGCGATATGATAGCCTTCCTGCCGAAAGATTGGTTCTTCGTCGATTTGGACGACAAAACCCCGAGCGGCGTCTTCGCCGTAGCCGTCAATCCCAGCTACACATTAAGCGCAGTATTCTCGGAAGTCAAATCCGGACCGAACGTCAAAAAACTCGTTAAAAAGGAAGGACTAATAGGACTTGCGAGGTCCTCGCTCGCCGTCAAACGCAAAAAAACCAGCGGCGCAGTCGAGCAAGTCGGAAAATTCACCGAAATCAATATGGGGACGCTTTCGTTCTGCAAATACAAATACGTCAATCCGTCGTATCCACTGCCGGCAAGCTCCGCCGTATTCATCTCTTTGCTCGACCGACACTACGAATTCGCCTTAATCCCGATGGAACGCGTCGGCAAACAAACGCCCTCGCAAAACGAAATGGACGAAATCTTCCGCTCAATACTCGCCACAATACAATATTAAGCGCCGCATGAAATTTTTCGCCTACTCCTCCCCCCAACGCGAACAATCCTGACAATACTTCCGTTTCCATACCAAGAGCCTCGTCATATCGGGCGAGACGCTTATCTCTTTGCAGTAAAAACGAATTTTCTTGACAATGCCGGTCGGTATTTTCAAGCTATAATACGCCGTATCGCCTTCTCGCATAGCGTAGGATTTGCCCTCTACTTTAATATCGCATCTCTCGGTTACCACTTTTCTTTGGTTGACTACCAAGCTATCGCCTATATATACCGAATCCTTGACATACTTAGTCCTCTCTTCGACGGACAGCAAGCCAATCTTAAAATCGTAAAAAGTCATCGTCTCGCCGGAACTATACAAGACAATCTCGTCCGGACTCAAATAATAAGTCTCAATCGAGCAATTAGGCGGGTCGCAGCAGTTCGTCCCAAAAACGAACGCCGCCGCCAAAGCTACCGCCGCCAAAATCTTCCGCTTTTTCATTCTCGCCGTCTTTCTTCATACAACTATCATATAATATAATCGACCGAAATTTTGAAAATTTTAGCCTTCCCGAAAAATTTAAAATAAATCTCGTCTGATTCCTCTATAAAGTTAACTATAGCTTAACAATGAATAAGTATTAATTATGTTCATAATAGAAATATTGGAAGAAACTTGGAAGCTGTTCTTGGAAATGGCGCCTTACTTAATGCTGGGGCTGGTTTTCGTCGGCTTGCTTAATCTGCTTTTCACGAAACAGCTCGTCGTTAAGTATTTGGGCAAAGACAACTTCTGGTCGGTTCTAAAAGCGTCGATTTTCGGCGTCCCTCTGCCTTTGTGCTCTTGCGGCGTCGTTCCCTCGGCGGTTTATATGTCAAAAAACGGCGCCTCGAAAAGCTCGGTCGTCTCTTTCCTTATATCCACGCCGCAAACCGGAATCGACAGCATACTTGCTACATACGGAATGATGGGCTGGCTCTTCGCTATCTATCGCCCAATCGCCGCCTTAGCAATGGGCTTTATCGGCGGCTCCGCGCTTAATATCTTAAAACCAAAACAGTCGCCGAATATCAACTTCAAGACATACGATGTTTCGGACGATGATTGCGAAGACGACGATTGCGAATCCTGCGGAGTAGAAAGAAGCGACGTAGGCGGCGGGAAAACAAGCAAAATCAAAAAGACGTTCAAATACGCCTTCGTCGATTTTCTCGACGATATTTCAAAGCAATTCGTCGTCGGGCTATTTATCGCCGGAATTATATCATACTCAATTCCCGACGGCTTTTTCGAAGGCGGAATCGTAACCGACGGCATAATAGGCATGCTTTTGATGATACTGGTCGGCGCGCCAATGTATGTTTGCGCCACCGCGTCAATTCCAATAGCGGTAGCGCTAATATTAAAAGGATTCAGCCCGGGCGTAGCGTTCGTGTTCTTAGCCGTCGGTCCCGCGACAAACGCCGCCTCGTTTACTATCATAGCCAAAACGCTCGGCAAGAAAACCGCGTCCCTCTACGTAGCTTTGATTAGCGTTACCGCAATCGGCGCGGGATTATTACTAGACCAAATATTCCAAGCGACCGGAATCGACCCCGTCGCTCATCTAAAAACAATGCATGGACATGGAGGACTGCTCGGAGAGGAAATCAGCTACGTCGTCTCCGCTATTTTCCTCGTCCTGCTAATACTATCGTTATATAGATTATATTTCAAAAAAGACAATAAAACGGAGGAGAAAACCATGGAAGCGAAAAAATTCGAGATAGAAGGAATGAGTTGCAATCATTGCGTGATGAACGTAAAGAACGCGATAGAAAAAGTCGAAGGCGTCGAAAGCGTCGAAGTCAGCTTAAACGACAACGCGGCTTACGTAAAAGGCAAATTCGACGAAGAAGCGCTAAAAAACGCCGTCTCAGACGTGGGATATGAAGTAAAAAACTAAAAATACAAATCCCGCTCCCCTTCTTCCATCTTTTTTAAATATTCTGCGGTCTTCTTGCGCCGCTTTTCCGACGGAATTTCCTTCAGGCGCGAATTTATTAACTCGTCGCCGACGCGGCGAGTCTCTTCGTCCGCGTAATCGATTAAATACTCCTTTAGCGTGAGCAAGCCGTTCGGCATACAGTTCAGCTTAATCAATCCGGGCTTCGCCAAATCCATAAAATCTTCGCCCACCCTGCCCAAACGATAGCAAGCGGTGCAAAACGACGGTATAAAGCCGTCCTTTATTAAATCGCTAATAACTTCGCCGGACGAACGGCAATCGTTAAGCGAAAACTGCCCCGGGTCGGCGTCCGGCTCGCTGAAAGCCTGCTTGTATCCGCCGATGGTAGTTTTTGAGCCCGCGCTTATCTGCGAAACGCCGAGATTAAATATTTCCTTGCGCAACCATGCAGGCTCCCGCGTCGAAAGTATCATGCCCGTGTAAGGCACCGACAAGCGCAGAACCGCGACCAACTTCTTGAACTCCTCGTCGCTTACCCTGTGCGGTATTTTCTCGGCGTAGGGCGCGTTTTTCGCGTAATATATACGAGGAATGGATATTGTGTGCGGTCCCACGTTAAACTTTTTGTCCAAATGCATGGAATGTTGTATTAAAGCCAACACTTCAAATTTGTAATCGTAAAGCCCGAATAGCGCGCCGATTCCGACGTCGTTCAAACCGTTCGCCAAAGCCAAATCCATCGTTTCAAGCCTCCGATCGTAATCCGCCTTAGCGCCCGTCGGATGCATCTTCTCGTATGTCTCCCTGTGATAAGTCTCTTGAAACACAGTGTAAGTGCCAATCGGAATATCTTTGAACTTTTGGAACTCCCGCTCGGTCAAGGGCGCGATTTCCACGTTAATCCGTCGAATAGAACTGCCTTTCGAATCCTTAACATCGTAAGCGGCGTTAATCGCGTCAATGAAATAATCCAGCGGACAATTCTTATGATTCTCGCCCATTAGCATCAATATGCGCTTATGCCCTTGCTCGAGAATAATCCGCGTCTCCTCCTTAACTTCGTCAATAGACAAAACCCGCCGCTCAATATCCTTGTTGTCGATTCTGAAACCGCAATAAAGGCAATTATTCGAACAGTAGTTAGATATATAAAGCGGCGCGAAAAGAACCAGCCGCCTGCCGTAGATTTCCTCTTTGACTTTAAGCGCCGTTTTATATAGCTTCTCCAACGACTTGGCGTCTTCGACATTCAACAGCGCCGCCGACTCCTCAAAATCCAATCCCTTGAGCTTCAACGCTTTATTCAGTATCTCGTCAATCCTCGCTTTAGACGGCTTCTCGCATCTATCGAGAGTATCGAAAATCACTTCTTCGTCTATAATTCTATCGTTCCGCATTTCACAATCCGTTTAACAATCTCAATATTTCCCAAATTAACGTTTCAACTAACTTTATATTTAGCGATTTCTAAAAATATAAACCGCCCGCTTAAAGCCGCGCGAATCCAAAAACCCGTCGCCTCTCGTCTAGTTGTTTCGGTTACTTCTATTATAAGGCAACGACAAATTTGTTTTATTTGGTTTAAATAAAGAAATTGGATATATTGTAAGTTAAATTTACATTAATAAATAATAATCAATTACTGATGAGAACGGGAATCAAAATAAATCCGAACTTGATAACTTGGGCGATTGAACGTGCGGACTATAAATTGGACGAATTCATTGAAAATTTTCCTAAAGTAAGGGAATGGATAGCTAAGAATAAACGCCCAACTATTAAGCAATTGGAGAAATTTTCTAGTAAAGTAAGCGTTCCTTTCGGTTACCTTTTTTTACAAGAACCCCCGAAGGAAGATTTACCGATCCCTTTCTTTCGCTCCAAAAAAAACAAAACTCAAAAAGTTAGCTTAAACGTTCGCGACGCTATATTACTATTACAGAGACGTCAAGAGTGGCTCTCTGAATATTTAAAAGAAAACGATTTCAAGCGACGCGAATTTGTAGGTAAGTTCGCCAAATCTGATAATCACAACGAAATTATATCCGACATTAGAAAAACAATAAATTTACACAAAGAATGGGCTAAAGACTTACCAAACTGGGGAAAAGCCTTAGAACTTTTAACCGAGCGCATCGAAGACGCGGGAATAATAATAACATTCAATAGCGTAGTGGGAAATAATACTCATCGATCTATCGCCGTCGAGGATTGCCGCGGTTTTGTTCTTATCGATTCTTTCGCGCCATTTATGTTCGTCAATTCCAAAGACGCTAAGGCGGCTCAAATGTTCACGATTATGCACGAAATTGCTCACATATGGATTGGATATAGCGCCGGATTCGACTTTCGGCGGATGCAAGCGGCGGACGACCCAATCGAAAAGTTTTGCGACAAAATAGCGGCGGAATTCTTAGTCCCAACAGAAACATTCGATAAAGCTTGGAAAGATAATCGCGACTTCAAAACGCTGTCTAGAAAATTTAAGGTAAGCCCGATTGTAATTGCCCGGAGAGCGCTTGATTTAAATATAATCAGCAAAAGCGCTTTCTTTAAATTCTACGACAATTATATCGAAAATTTGCCGCAAAAAGACAAGAAAAGCTCCGGCGGCGATTTTTACGCTACGGTTAAAAATAGATTGAACCTTAGGTTTATGACCCATTTGAACCAAGCCGTCAGAGAAAACAAAATACTTTATCGAGACGCTTATAAATTAACGGGTTTAAAAGGAGACACCTACAAAAGATTTATTAATAAGCATCTATACTGATTTTTATGCAACTTTATATCGTCGATAGCAATTTTTTTATTCAAGCCCACCGCTCTACTTATCCTTTCGACGTGGCGCCGAGTTTTTGGAATAAAATCAAACAAATAGCGAGCGACGGCAAAATAATCAGCATAGATAAAGTTAAAAACGAAATATACCGACAAGAGGACGCTTTAAAGAAATGGTGTAAAAACAACCTACCGGACGGATTTTTTAAGAATACAAACGAAGCCGTTTATTCATATAGTAAGGTTGTTAATTGGGCGTATTCAAAAAGGCGACACTACCTTCAAAAGGCTTTGGATGAATTTCTGGACGCCGACGAAGCCGACGCTTGGCTCGTCGCTTACGCTCATAAAAACAACGATATAATAGTTACATACGAAGTAAGCGAACCCGAAAGCAGAAAAAAGATTAAAATTCCGGACGTATGCTCTGCTTTTGACGTAGATTACGTAAACACAATAGAAATGTTCAGACGGCTCGGCGAGCGATTTTAAAATGATAAAAAGCTTAATGCGAATATTTTTTTGGATTTGGAGAAAAAAGTAAATTCAATATATTTGTATATATTAAGTTTGTTAAACCTATACAAGAAGAATGAAAAAAGATTTATTAAAACGCCGCGTTAAAGACTTTGTTGAGAAAACAAAAAAGAACAAAGAAAGATTTAACGAAGACTACAAGGAACGTCAAGACTTAATAACTTATTACAAAAGTTTCCACAGAAAGAAAATAATTAATATGACGGAAGAAGATATCTATAAATACCTCTCTCGTCTTTGGGCAATGTTGCTTTGGGGGAATAAACATTACGTCATAGACAAGATAATTGAAGATAATGGACTTGTAAATTTCAAAAATCATTTAGCTAATCTCATTTGGGGAAACGACGATATCGAAAAAAGATGGGACGACTTTAGAAGCAATATAAAAGGTATGGGACCGGCGACGATAAGCGAAATATTATGCAAATCGCATCCAAACGACTATATGATATGGAATAGACGAGCTTATGTAGGACTCAATTTTCTTGGCGTCAATAATCTTCCCCGATACGACTATCAGATTACGGGTAAAAGATACAAACATTTATGCGAAGTTTGTTCAGATATCGCGCAAGAGTTAAAAACTCAGGGATTCCCAGACGACACTTTATTAGCGGTCGATTATTTCATTTGGGACGAACTTCAAGTCGAAGATAATCTCAGCCAAATACACGCGACAAAACCAAAAAAGGGAAAAGACATAGAAATCGAAACTTCCGAAGATTTAAAATTTATTCACAACGACATTCGCGACAAGTTAAGAGATATTGGACAATGGTTAGGCTTTAACGCTAGAATTGAACAGAAAGTAGCCGAAGGTTCCAAAGTAGATACAATCTGGGAAGCTACAATAGGAAATATGGGAAGAGTAATATACGTTTTTGAGGTTCAAACCAAAGGTAGCATCGACAGTTTAATAGTTAACTTATTAAAATCGTTAAACAATCCCGCCGTTCAAGGCGTTGTAGCTGTTTCCGACAAAGAGCAACTAGAAAAAATTAGAAAACATTCTAAAGACGTTAAAGATTTAAGAGATAAACTTAAAATATGGGATTACGAAGAAATATTAAAAATTCATGAAAGTCTGGAATACGTTAACGTAAATATCAACGAATTAGGGCTTGTTCCACAAGGTTTTTAACTCGGCTCGCGGTCGTAAGAAAAAGACCCCGATCGTCGAAAGAGACTAAACTTGTCAATAAACTGTCAATACTATATATGTTATATTTCAATGGTTTGCAAAATGTTTGTCAATAGATTGTCAATAAACTGTCAATATATTGTCAATAAATTTTGAGACTCCTTCCTAATCTTAATCACTTCCCTTCAAAAAACACCCCCAAACGCCGATAAAATAAATAATATCTTGGTTCTTCTCTTATTATTCTATTTATTTGAGAGAAATGGAAAGTTAAGGTATAGAAAATGAGCAAAAAAGAAAAAGAAGAGATAATTGAGTTCTTTGAAGCTTCGGAAGAAAAAGACCTGAGCCTGCCGAAGGTAATACCGGTCTTGCCTTTACGGGACACGGTCATATTCCCTTATATGATATTCCCCGTGCTGATAGGCAGGGCGCAAACCTTAAAAGCCGTCGCCGAAGCCATCGAAGACGATAAGTTTGTGTTCATCTCGGCGCAAAAGAACAAGGAAGTCGAAAATCCCAAGTTCAAAGATATATACTACGACGGCACGATAGCGAAAATCATACAAGTGCTTCGTTTGCCGAACAACTTGCTGAAAGTCCTCGTCGAAGGCTTGCTTCACGCTCGCGTCAAAAAAGCGAGGAAAAGGAAAGAGTACCTGTCCGCCGAGTATCGAATAATTCCAGCTGATTACGACGAAAAAGACAAAGAGCTAAAAGCTCACGTAAGAAGAGTTTCCGAGCTGTTCACAAAATACGTCGATAGGAACAAAAATCTGCCGTCGGACTTGATTTCCGCTTTCGAGAATATCGACGACCCCGTGCGGAAGCTGTATTTCGCCGCGTCTAACATTACGCAAAAAGTTAACGTTAAGCAAAAAATCCTTAACGCAAAGAACTTTAAGCGGCAGTATTTTCAACTAGCGCAAATACTTACTTCCGAAGTCGAGATGCTCAAGCTCGAAGAAGAAATCGACGGCAAAGTAAGCGACACGATACAGAAAACTCAGAAGAAATTTTATATTCAGGAGCAAATCCGAGCCCTTCAGAAAGAGTTGGGAGAAGACGAAGAAGCGAGTCCGGAAATGGCGGCTCTGAAAAAGGCTATCAAGAAAGCGAAGATGCCTAAGCAAGCTCGCGAAAAAGCCGAGGACGAATTCAAAAAGCTCAAGAAAACGCCGCCGATGTCGCCGGAATACTCGGTTAACAGAACGTATATAGAATTTCTGACGCAACTGCCTTGGAAGGAAAAAACCGACGACAATCTCGACATCCAGCACGTTAAAAAAATACTCGACGACGACCACTACGACCTTGACAAACCAAAAGAGCGAATATTAGAATACATCGCCGTTCTGAATTTAGTCGAAAATTTGAAACGACAAATACTATGCTTCGTCGGACCGCCGGGAGTCGGCAAAACCTCTCTCGCCCGCTCTATTGCCAGAGCATTAGGCAGACGATTCGTCAGGTTCTCGCTAGGCGGCATTCGCGACGAAGCGGAAATACGCGGGCATCGGAGAACATACGTCGGCGCGCTTCCCGGCAAAATCATCCAAGCGATGAAGCGAGCGGAAACTGTCAATCCGGTCATTCTGCTCGACGAAGTCGATAAAATGTCGATGGACTTCCGCGGCGACCCCTCGTCGGCGCTTCTCGAAGTCCTCGACCCCGAACAAAACGTAGCCTTCAACGACCACTACTTAGAAGTCGATTACGACCTCTCGAACGTTCTGTTCATAACGACGGCTAACGTGCGATATAATATTCCCGCGCCCTTGCAAGACAGAATGGAAATAATCGAGCTTAACGGCTACTTAGAGCCGGACAAAATACAAATAGCAAAACGCCATATTATACCGAAGATTACTGAAGAATTGGGACTCGGCGATTTCAACATTAACTTCTCGGACAATTCGCTCGTCAAAATCATACGCGATTACACCAGAGAAGCCGGCGTCAGAAATCTGGAAAGAGAAGTCTCGTCGGTTCTTAGAAAGTTAGCGAAGGAAATCGTCCAAGATTACGACAAGAAAAGAAGCAAAACTAACGGCAAGGGCGAAAGAGTTATACTAAGAGAAGACGAAAAATTTAAAGACAATCTGAAAAAGAAAAAATTCATTATAAGCGACAAAAGAGTAGAAAAATACCTGCGAGCGCCAAAATACAAAAGCAAAAAAGACAAGCTCGAAGATAAAATCGGAATAGCGACCGGACTCGCTTGGACGAGCGCGGGCGGCGACATTCTGCCCGTAGAAGTGGCTATAATGTCCGGCTCGGAAAAGCTGACGTTAACGGGCAAGCTCGGCGACGTGATGCAGGAATCCGCCAAAGCCGCTCTATCTTATATAAGAGCGAACGCTAAGGATTTGAATTTGCCGGAGAATTTCTACAAGAAAAAAGAAATACATGTTCACGCGCCGGAAGGAGCCATACCCAAAGACGGACCTTCCGCCGGAGTAACGATAGCTATGGCGCTAATTTCCGCGGCTTCGTCGAAGCCCGTTAAAGGCGACGTCGCTATGACCGGCGAATTAACACTTCGCGGGGACGTCCTGCCCGTCGGCGGTCTAGACGAAAAACTAGTCGCCGCGAAGCGTTTGGGCTACAAGAAAGTATTAATTCCCGAAGATAACCTAAAAGACGTGAAAGACGTCAGAAAAGATGTGAAAGACGGGCTTGAAATAGTCGCTTTAAAAAAACTGGACGAAGCGATTCAGCATGTTTTCAGAAATAGCGCGAAACCGTCGTCAAAATCTAAAACCAAAAAGAAAACGAAATGAAAGATTATAGAAAATACTTACAACCTTCAACCGTAGCTAAGCTAGAAAATATCGAGTTAGTAGCGCGGCTCGTTGTTGAGGGATTTATAACGGGCTTGCACAGGTCGCCGTATCACGGCTTCAGCGTGGAATTCGCCGAGCATCGACCTTATAGAATCGGCGACGAAATACGGCATATCGACTGGAAAGTTTACGGCAGGTCGGAAAAATTCTACGTAAAACAATTCGAGGAAGAGACGAATTTAAGAAGCATGATAGCCGTTGACTCTTCCGCTTCGATGCGTTTCGCCTCAGAAGGCAACATATCCAAATACGAATACGCATGCTATTTAGCGGCGGCTCTTTCGTATCTATTAATCAATCAGCGGGACGCCGTCGGCTTGGCGCTATACGATTCCGAAGTTCGAACGATGATAAGACCCAGCTCGAGGAAATCCCACATCCGTGAAATACTGAAAATTCTGGACTCTACCGTTCCCGCGAACGAAACGCAAACATCGCCCGCGTTGGATTTGCTGGCGGAGAAAATCAAAAGGCGCGGCTTGGTAGTAATTATTAGCGACTTTTTCGACGACCCTCAACAAGTAGTAAAAGCGCTGCAACACTTTAGGCACAAGAAACACGAAGTATTAGTTTTTCAAATTCTCGACCCGAGAGAAATCGACTTCAAATTCGGCAAAAGCGCCGTTTTCAAAGACATAGAAATTGGCGACAAAATGACCGCTCAACCTTACCAGCTACAGAAAGCTTACGCGGAAAAAATGCGTGAGTTCACGTTCAATTTGAAAAAGTCGTGCAGAAATCACAATATCGACTTTAACTTAATAAACACCGCCGACCCATTCGACAAAGCGATGAAAGAGTTTATCGCCAAAAGGAAGCGTATGTAAAATGACTATTCGATACGTCGATTTATTCGCCGGAATAGGAGGCTTCAGAATTGCCGCCGAAAAAGCTTTCAAGGAGCTTAACGTGAAAGGCGAATGCGTTTTTTCATGCGAAATAGATTCTCATTGCCAAAAAACATACGCCAAAAACTTCGGCGAAACGCCCTTCGGCGACGTCAAAGAACTGGACGAAAACGAAGTCCCCGACTTTAATTTGCTATTCGCCGGCTTCCCTTGCCAATCGTTCAGCATAATCGGCAAAAAAAGAGGCTTCGGGGACGCCAGAGGCGCGCTTTTCTTCGACATCGCCCGAATCTTAAAAGCAAAAAAACCGGATGGCTTCGTCTTGGAAAACGTCCGCCAGCTTTCAACGCACGACAAAGGAAACACGCTGAAAAAAATTTTGGAAATACTGAAAGATTTGGGCTATACCGTTTACTACGAAATCCTGAACTCGCTGGATTACGGTTTGCCTCAAAAAAGAGAGCGAACCTATTTCGTCGGATTAAACAAACAGTTCGAATTCAATGCGCCACCCAAAAAGAGCAAATACAAGCCCTTATCGGAAATACTCGAAAATAAAGTCGAACCAAAATATTACGCGTCTGAAAAAATCAAAAAAAAGCGAAAAGAGAAGCATAAAAGCCGCTACAAACCAGCTATTTGGCACGAAAACAAATCGGGGCATATAAGCTCTTATCCGTATTCATGCGCGTTAAGAGCGAACGCTTCTTATAATTACTTATTAGTGGACGGCGAGCGAAGATTAACGCCGAGAGAAGCCCTAAGACTGCAGGGCTTCCCCGACTGGTTCGAAATCGTATCGCCTACTACTCAAGTCTCAAAGCAAACCGGAAACGCCGTCCCCGTTCACGTCGCCCACGCAATCCTAAAACAATTCCTGCCGGTATTTATTGAGAAAGGAATTAAGTGAAATTATATGAACAATAAGTAAAGACAAACGACCCATCAGTAGTCATTCTCAGCTCGACTGAGAATCCAAAGAAAACGAATATTTTGGATTTTAAAATTAGATATGAAAAAACGCCGATACAATTGAATTTTAATCACGCTCAATTTTATGGAATACCAAACCGTTAAAATAAACCGAAGGTTGACATAACAACGCGATTGATAGGCGTTTCAAAAGAACGTCAACCTCGAGCAAATCTCTAGTAATGAAACAATCCCAATATCATATCTCTTGTAGTAGCTCAAGCTTCTTATAGTAGCTCAAGCTTCCAGCTTGAGCAAACAAAAATAAAACTCTTGAGTAAGTATAGAATACGACATAACAAGCAAGCTAGGAATCTTTCTCTACCAATCCTCCCCCCGACAAATCTGAGTTTGGCGGAGAGGGTAAATCAGCGTTTGATATAACCGACAAATTCGTTAAATTGGCGTAGTAAGTTAAATTTATCTGAAGATAGATATGTCGCTAAACGAAGATATTCGCTGGAAACAAAGATTTTCAAATTTTGAAAAGTCTTTTTGGCGACTAGAAAAATCGTTAAGTATCGAGAGACCGAGCGAGACCGAAAAAGCCGGCATAATTCAGTTTTTCGAAATAAATTTCGAGCTATCTTGGAAATTGATGAAAGACTACTTGGAAACGTTGGGATTCGACCTAAACAGCCCCCGCTCTTCTATTAAGCAAGCTTTTCAGTCGGAGATAATCAGCGACGGTCATATTTGGCTTGAAGCGCTACAACATAGAAACAAAACTACTCATATCTATGACGACGAAACCGCCGATAAAATATTAAAGAGCATAAAAACCAAGTATTTCCCCGCTATTAAAGAATTTTACGAATTTATGAAATCGAAAATAGAGAAATGAAATACGGGCTTACGAATAAAGACCTCGCACACATAACAAAAGCTCTGGCTCTCATACCTGAAATACGAAGCGGCGTTTTGTTTGGCTCAAGAGCTAAGGGCGACAACAAAAAAGGCTCGGACGTGGACTTAGCTATTAAAGGTGAAAAGCTAACTCAAGATTCCGCTTTAAAACTACAAGATATTCTCGAAGAGCAAATGCCGCTGCCTTACTTTTTCGACGTCGTTATATACGACGAAATTGACAACAAAAACTTAAAAGAACACATCGACAGACGCGGCGAAGAAATTTACCGAAGAAAACTATGAGTTGCGAACAAATAACAGAGTAGCTAATCGGAAGCGACGTCTCAATCCAATATCAAACATATCGCTATTCGCTAGACGAAGAGCGCAAAGACAACAGATGGACTCTGCAAGCGCCCCATCCCGACAAAACTCATTTCGAAATGGAGGAAGCCGGTAAGCCTAGCCGCTGGAATACGCTAAGAGCTTTAAGAACGCTAAGGAATTTTAACATAAAGCGCTTTAAAACGGCGCGAGTCATTTAGTTTTCAGCAGAATGATTATAAATTTAATTATCTTTTTCCTTTCTTATCTTAATTCTTATATTAGTTTATTAAACAAATACTTTTTCTTTTTAATATTAATTGGAGGTTACATTATGATTAAAAATATTTCATTATGGATTTGCTTAATAGCTCTTACGGCGGCTTTTAGCCTAGCGTTCTTTTCTTGCAGTTCCGACGGCGGAACTGACCCGGACGATAACGACAACAACGGAGAATCTTGGGAGCCGTACCAGTTTGAACCCAATACGACATTTCACTATGATTTAACGACTGAAATCGAAGGCAAGGATTCGACTGGAGAACTCAGCGTTTATATTAAAAACCCAGCCGTAGAAATAACTTGGGTGTGGGACGGCGAGGAAGGCTCTTCTGAATATGCGGTTGAAGATAATATTAAAGACAACTTTACCTTTGCGGCTTCAGGAACTCCTTTCCCCCATCTTTTACATAATTATACTTGGGCTTTGGGGTACGGCCAAGGTAAAGATTTAAAAGTAGGCAATCATTGGAGCTGGTCGCATGCCGGCGTTTCGTATTCGTTTAATGTTACCGGCAAAGAAGAATACGCCGGTATGAGCGGTTACGTAGTCGAAACAGAAATAACGGACTCGAACGAAGGAGAAGAATTTTTCTTTTTAGCTTGTATCAATCCAGACATAGCTTTACCTTTAATGAACATTTGGGAAGGCAAAAGCGAACAAGATGAATTCTACTACAAGATGACATTAGTAAGCTATGAAAATTAAATATATTTTCTAGATTACCCGCTATTAACGCTTTAATTTTAAGATTATATTTTTGGGAGCTTTCGTTCCTAAAAATTCGAATTTGGTAACGTAACGGACATCTTTAAAGATGTGCCTTACGTTACCTCTTTGCTTCATATGACGCGCATAATAACTTCAAATCAGCTAAGGCGATAGCCGCCGCTTCTATTATCGGCGCGTTACTGTATTATATTAAATCCTCGTTTGACATAACCGACAAATTCGTTAAATTGGCGTAGTAAGCTAAATTTATCTGAAGATAGATATGTCGCTAAACGAAGATATTCGCTGGAAACAAAGATTTTCAAATTTCGATAATTCTTTTCGGCGATTAGAACAATCGTTAAGTATCGAGAAACCCAAGACGCGGCGGAGATATCTACCGAAGAAAAACTATGAGTTGCGAACAAATAACAGAGCAGCTAATCGGAAGCGACGTCTCAATCCAATATCAAACATATCTCGATTCGCTAGACGAAGAGCGCAAAGACAACAGATGGACTCTGCAAGCGCCCCATCCCGACAAAACTCATTTCGAAATGGAGGAAGCCGGTAAGCCTAGCCGCTGGAATACGCTAAGAGCGTTAAGAGTCTTGAAACGCTTTTAAAAATCAAGCGCGAAATATAATATTATTTTAACGGCGGAAAATAAAACAACGTTATTCTGGGAATCGACAAAAACGAAATTGCCTCGATGGGCTCTTTGCTTTCGTCGTCTTTAATTATATTTATTTGGGAGCGTTCTAATTCAAAATTTATTCGCCACTCCCCGCTCAAAACAAAAAGTCCAAAATCGCTCGGGAAGTTTATGTAAAGTCCGAGCCCCCCAATTAGTCCAATCTGGTTTTCTTGGTCGGAATTATACGTATTAAACATGCCGGCGGCGCCGAAAGTTCCATAAAAATTCACTCTGGAATATGGATTTACAACCCAGTGAGTGCATATTTCTAAATTTCTGTAAATATTGTCCGTAAAGTCGTTATTCTCGGGAACCGCTTTTTTTCTTGAATAATTGAAAGCCGCCTCTATCAGCAATTCGTCAATTATTTGGTACGTTATCGCTCCGCCGTATGTAAAAAGTCCGTTATAAGAAATGTCATGTTCGCCGTCTTCTCTATGTTGCGTTTGCACAACGGTGTTTGTGCCTACGACAGGTCCGATACCGATAAATTTCTTATACGGATTGTAAAGCTCGTATTTAACGCTGTCTTCTTCGGCGTATTCATCGCCCTCGTAATCTTGAGCGAAAGCGACGCTTAAAGATAAAGCGAACGTTAACAAAATGTAAATCGACAAATTAAAAAACGTCTTCGCCGTTTTGGTAGTCATTTTAATAACCTCGTCAATTGATTTTGATTTTATTTCAGCGATTTTTTTCGCTACGTATTCGACGTAAGCCGGTTCGTTTCTTTTGCCTCTGTTTGGAACCGGCGTCATAAAAGGCGAATCTGTCTCGAGCATTATTTTATTCAAAGGAGCTTTTTTAACTTCGCCGTCCAAATCCGTGTTCTTAAAAGTAATATTGCCCGTAAAAGATACCAAAAAGCCCAAATCCAAAACCTTTTTCAAAAATTCCTCGTCGCTGGAAAAGCAGTGCATAACTCCCTTAAGCGAATCGTCCCGCTCCTCCTCGATTATCTCTAAAATGTCCTCGTCGGCTTCCCTGTTATGTATTATCGCCGGCAAATCATTTTCCTTTGCTATTTGCAGTTGGCGTCTGAATACTTTTTTCTGAACGTCTTTCGGCGTAAAATCGTAATGATAATCCAAACCGATTTCGCCGACTGCTTTTACTTTTTCGCAACTTAAATTTTTTTCTATCGCGTCCAAAACCTCTTCGTTAAACTCCGACGCGTTGTGCGGATGAACCCCCATCGCGCAAAATAATCTATCGTCCGACTCCGCCAATTCGAGAACGCGACGATAATCCTTCGGCTCTACGGCGGGGATGATTACGCTCTCGACTCCCGCGTCGAAAGCCCTTTTCAGCGCTTCGTCCCTGTCCTCGTCGTAAGCGCCGAAATCAATATGAGCGTGAGTGTCTATCATAAAATCAGCTTTTAAGCTCTTTTAATTTTTCCGTAACTTTTTCCGTGTGTCCGGCGACTTTCACTTTCGGAAACACCCCTTGAATAACGCCGTCTGGGTCGATTATGTAAGTGCTTCTAACGACGCCTTTGACCTTCTTGCCAAACATATTCTTTTCTTTAATTACATCGTATTTATTACAGATTTCTTTGTCCGGGTCGGCTACTAAATGGAAATTCAAATTCAATTTCTCTCTGAATTTATCGTGAGATTTGACGCTGTCGGGGCTAACGCCGATAACCTCGGCTCCCAACTTAGTTATCTCGTCCATATTGTCCCTAAAAGAGCAAGCCTCCTTCGTGCATCCGGGCGTGTTGTCCTTCGGATAGAAATATAAAACAAGCCATTTGCCTGAATAATCGCTTAAGGATAATTTCTCTCCGCCTTCGATTTCCGCCGTAAAATCGGGCGCCTTGTCGCCGACTTTTAAAGCCATTTCATTCGCTCCTATTAAATAATAATATATCTTTTCAATTATATCAACGTTCATTACTTCTCGTTTTCGTCTATTTGTTTCGTTTCGACCCTATTAGCGCCGAACAAATCTTCTATCGCTTTTTCAATCGGAGATTTGTTTGATTCTTCGTTTGCCTCCGATTTTTTATTTGACGTAATTGTTTGATTTTCCTTGTTTGAACCGTCGTGATTGTTCCGCTTAACTTCCCCATCGGAATTTTCCTCGATTATTTTTACCGAAACGGGCGCGCCGTAATGCTCCTTTAGCGTGTCTTTCAGCTCGATTATTTTATTTCCCAAATTCTCTTTGAAAAATTTGTCGGTTTGCAATACTATCTCGCCGTTGTAAAACTTTGTAGTAACAGTGTCGCTTTGCTTGAGGATAAATAAACCCCGTTTAGCGTCGGCGTAATTCTCCAAATAATCGTCCCAGCCGCTTTTCAGAGCTTCCGCCGACAAATCAGCTTTCTTACCAAGTTCTCTCTTTGGGGATTCTTTTGAAGCTGGATTTTCCTTTTCAACCGGTTTCGGCGGTTCCGGCGCGGGAGCTTTTTTGGGCGTAGGAGAAGTAGCCGGACGCGAAGCGGATTCTTCCCGTTTCGGTTCCGCTTTCGGCGTTCCGCTAGTTAACGGTTTTTTTTTAAGCTCCTCGATTTCTTTAATCAGAGTTTTTATATCCACTACCGAATCCATAGTCGCCAGCTGCAGAAGCGTTAGCTCAAAGCGCACGCGGGGGTTAGGGGCGAACCGGATTGCCTGCTCGGCGTTCGCCGTTACGTTCATAAGCCTCAACAAATCGGATTTATTGAACTTTTCGGCTTCTTCTTTGTATTTTTCGAGAAAAGCCGCGGACGTTTCCACTAAATCCGAAGAACTCGTTACTTTAATGGTTAGAATGTTCCTGAAGTGCTCCAAAAGCCCGCCCAAGCATTCCCTCAAGTCGTATCCCTTTTCGATTACCGCCGAAGAAATATCGAAAACGTTTTCCAGCTCGCCGTTACTGATAGTTTTCGTGATTTTGAAGAAAAAATCTTGGTCGATTAAACGAAGCGCGTCCGCCAAGTTCGAATAATTAATGGTATTTCCGCAAAACGCCGCCGCCTGGTCGAACATACTTTGCGCGTCGCGCATAGAGCCGTCAGCTTTCTTGGCGATGGCAACAAGCGACTCCTCGTCGATTTTGACTTGTTCTTTTTCGGCGATTGTTCGCAATTGCTTAATAATATCGTCGATTTCTATCCTTCGAAAATCGAACCTCTGGCACCGGCTAAGTATAGTAGGCAATACCTTCTGCGGCTCCGTCGTGGCGAATACGAACAACAAATGCGGCGGCGGCTCTTCCAACGTCTTTAAAAGCGCGTTAAAAGCCGACGAGGAAAGCATATGAACTTCGTCGATTATATATATCTTATATTTGCTGGTAGAAGGCGGATATTTGGCGTTTTCGCGCAACTTCCTCACGTCGTCCACGCTGTTGTTCGACGCGCCGTCTATTTCAATTACGTCCAAAGACTTGCCTTCGAGAATAGTCTCGCAGGACTCGCACTTATTGCAAGGTTCGGCGCCTTCCGGCTCGTAACAATTCACCGCTCTGGCGTAAATCCTAGCCGCCGTCGTCTTGCCGACCCCTCTCGGACCGCTAAATAAATACGCGTGAGAGATTTTCCCCGCTTTAATCGCGTTCTGCAGCGTAACCGCGGCGTGGTCCTGCCCCATAATATCCTTGAACTTCAATGGGCGCCATTTCCTCGCCGTGGCTAAATATTCTTCGGTTTTATTCATTCGCGCCATTATACTACTTCGCTATTTAAAAAATAAACTTAAATCGAAAGTTTAAGCTACAAAAAAAACTTTAGTTTTCAAATTCAAAGCTAATTATTGTTTCCTTATTGCCGATATTTTGTTATTTTATATTGTATTTTGAAAACTTTTTTTCAACTATGAAACGGTAGCGTATGAGAAAGTTTAAACGAGATTTAATTAAGTTGTCTAAAAGCGTCTTTCTGTTCTTGATTTCAATAACGACCGCTTTAACGTTCTTTTCCTGCGGAACTTCCAAGGACGTAATAACTTGGAACGTGGAAATCAAAGAAGAAGAGATGCCGATTACGGATAAGTGCAATCCGAGCCGCAAGCTACAAGCGGTTAAATCGCCCGAAAAGCCCAAATATTTGCCGGAAACCGAAGTTATGCCGGCTCGCGTTAGAATAATAGGGACGCCTTGCGACAAAGGCGAAAAGCCGCCCGTTTACGAAATTCCGTCTAACAGAGTTCAACGAATAACTTACGTGGCGGACCCTTTGAAACCGCCTAAGCTTATCGCAATTGAAGAATTGCCGGTAATCGAAGGATGCTGTAGAGTCAGAGACGGAATATTGTTCTTCGACAAACTTGAATTTAAAGGCGCTCTTGGATATCGCGGCTCCGGCGACGAAGTAGTTTACCCGACCCCCGCCGGAACGAAAACTTATGAATCGTCGTTTTTCGGCTTCGACCGCGGCGGCTCGTCGATGTTCGTAGGGCTAGAGCTAATGGGCTTATGGAGCGTTCCGTCTATCGACGAGAGCGAAGCCTTTCAACTTGGATTCTTAACCGGTCTTTTGCCCCTCGACGGCTCTGCCTTCGTTCCCGTCGGCGCTTACGGCAGATACACTTTTAATCAAACGCCGTCCAAATATTCGGAGTATTGCGACTCGTGGTTCCTTTACGCTACCGCCGGTCTGCCCTTGGACTTCGAGACGGAAGCCCCTCTTATCGGCGAAAGCTCCGACTATCAGAGATATTTCTACGGTCTGGGATTAGGCTACGACTGGGCTGTTTCCTGCAATATGGATTTATCGGTAGATTTGGGATTAAGAGGCATGAATTTGCCCTTGCCGCCCTACACTTGCTGCTCAGACGTCCCAGACGAGAACAGAAATCCGTTTCGCAATTCGACAGCCGTATTATTAAGAATTGGCGTCGTTTTTTAATAGAAAAAATGTATAACTTTTATAGACTCAATTATGAAAGCTAGAAAATTCAATAAAACGATAATAAGTTTAATTTCAGTCGTTCTGGTCGTTTCCTTAGCGTTCGTTAACTCTTGTATGGACACCGCCGAACCGGCGGACGAGCAAGAAAGAAACTTGACGGTCGCGGTTTACAGAATAATCGACCAAGCGACCGGCGAAACGAAGCCAGTCGCCAATTCCGACATTCAAATATTTAGAAAAGACGAAGCCTCTTTATACGAAGCCGGCGAAGGAACGACAAACGCGACCGGCGTCGCGAGCTTTTCCCTCGACGTTCCATTAATAGGACAACTATACTCGATTTCCGCTTCATACGGCGGTCAAACGCAAACTTTGTCGTCCGTTCTGATATGCAAGGACACAACCGTTAGATTCATCTTCGGCGACGAATCGACGAATATCGCCTGCGGCGATTTAGACCGTTCAGACTCGCTTATTTTCAGCGATTACGAAGGCTCGCGCAGATTGATAGTCAACACGCCCGAAAACGTCAATAGATACGAACGATGCTATAGCTACTCTGTATCCGCTAACAGCTCGGGAGCCGTCCAATTCATTTTAGACCGTCCCGATTCGCCGTTCGAATTAATATCGGTATCAGTCGGCGGCGACAACCTATCCCCGACAATAGACAGAGTCGATATCCAGCCGGGAGAAACGCTAACGTTTTGCTTTTCCGTAAGTACTCAGCGAATCGGCTCGTTTAATCAAACTTTGCAATTCGCCCTTTCCTGCGACGACGGAACCCAAGGAACGGCGAACTTAGAACTTCAAGCCGACGTAGTCGAGCCGAGATGCGATTGCGAAGACATTCCCGAAACGGTTTCGTTGATTGTTGAAGACATAATACCCGTCGGGGAAACTTATAGTTTCGAAGACGAAGAACTGTTCGTTAACAAAGCCGCTTGTCCCGTTCAAGTTATTCTCGACAGTTCGAACGTTGCGGGCGGATGGTCCTTTAGCGAACCAAATTTCCCCGTAAATCTGGGCGTAGGCGAAGCGTTGCTCGTTTCGGGAGAATTTACTCCGACGACGACCAACAGCGCCGTTTCGACGCTTTATCTGACAATTATACCCGAAGGCTCCGGCTTGAACTGCCATACCGAAGCAATCTTCGAAGGCGAGGGATGCGTCAACCAATGCCCGTTTATTAGATTCGACGACGGCGATGATTTCGAGACATTCGGCGTTAACTCGCCTTACGGCGAAATTCTAAGCTATCGAGACGACAATCGCGTTTTTATTTCTTCGGTTAATTATCCTTCGCGGGTGGAAAAAACATATTACGTTAAAAATCCCGATTCAGCTTGCGGCGAAGTGGAAATCATCCTAGAAGAAAGCCCTGCGGACGTTTATTCGAGCCGATACTTTAGCGTTTCGCCAACGCGTTTCACTTTGCTTCCCGGCGAAATCGGACAAGTTAGCGTCGTTTTCACGGCTCCGACGATTAGCGCGCTAGACGATATAGTAGCCGCGAGAGGCGACAATCGAATTACGTCCGACAGCGCGTTCGCGGTCGATTTATACATCCGCGGCGCCGGCTGCGAGCAAGTCATAAAAGATACCGCTATCGTTACTTTCGTTCCCGACTTAAGTCCGATTATAAATCTGAGAGCATACGCTCAAAGAACGCCGCAACAACCAATTCCCGAAAACGAAGTTTACTATCTCGGCGCCGATTCGAGAACGGTGTTAAAAGAAGAAGACGGAACGCCCGTTCCTCCTCCACCGAACTTAGGCGATATATGGGTGGACGTTCGAGACACTAGCGTGTCCGCTAAGCCGCCGCAAGAGCCGATTCTCAAATTAGTAGATAACAATTTGGAAGTCAAGCGCTGGCGACAAAATTATATGGAATCCGACTTCGTGGACGTTCCCAACTTAGTTCAGGAATTCCAAAACGACCCGACTTACAATACCGGCTACGGACCGGGACCGATAACCGGCATACAGGTCAACGAAGTTTACGCTTTCAAATTCAGCGAAAATCAATACGCTCTTATATTTATTAGAAGGGTGGACGACGGAACTGAGAATACGTCGAGCAAGCAATCGGCTTTAGAATTCCGTTGCGTTCATCCTATTTTTGTTTACTAATAGCGGGGTTACAAAATGCGCAAAATCCTATTTGTTATAATCGCGATAACGCTGTCGTTTTCGTTAAACGCCGTCAGTAAAGATAAAGAAACGCTTAAAGGCGGCGTCCTAAGCGGCAAAGTAAATTCAGACCACGAAGATTACGGAGCTTTCTTAGTTCAGGGAATCGACAACGACACGCTGTTTTTCACAAGCTCGCGCCGCGTGAAAAAAAGAAGGAAAATCGCTTTGAGAGCGGAAATGTTTTATAGCGTCCGCCCAGCCGCCGAACGCGGCAAAAAAGCAATAAACAAGGGCTGGTCAAAAGCTAAACGCATCGTGGCGGAAGACTCGCGAATAGCGCAATACACCCGCGGCTCTCAAGCAATTAGCGAATCCAGGATTATATTCGCCGCCGAACGCGATTTGACTAATAAAAAAAGCGTAGGAACAAGCTTCTTATTCGATTTATGGCAAATGACCCGGCAAGCCGACGGCTTCTCCAATCCAGAGCCGCTCGAAAATATAAACAATCCCGACTCTTGGGAATCTCAACCCGCGTTAAGTTTGGACGGCAAAGTTCTCTTCTTTGTTTCCAATCGGCAAGGCGGCAAAGGCGGTTTGGATATATGGTATTCCATAAGAGACGCCGGCGGCAAATGGGGCGAGCCGCGCTTAGTCCCTAATATTAATACTTCCGGCGACGAAAAATCGCCGCACTGCGGCGCCGACGGTAGATTTTACTTCTCAAGCGATTGGAATTACGAAGAAAACGAACCCGGCGAGAACAAATGCGACATTTATCGAGCGAATTACGACGAAACGAACGGCGCGCTGCTGCCGATAAACCCCATCCCGCTCGATAAAGCCATACGAACCGACGCAAAAAAATTCGGGCTGAAAATTCCCGAAGGCGTCGAATACAATTCCGAAGCCGACGACGAATTCCCCTTCATTACTCGCGACCGGAAATATATATTCATAACTTCCAACAGAGACGCCGACTATAAAAAAAGAAATCTATACGCTTTCGCTCTGCCGAAATCGAGGATTCGTCTCCAAGTTAACGTTATGGAAAAAATACTCGACTCCGACGGAACGGTAATCCAAGAACCGACGCCGAAAATCGGTCTGAATCTGACTCTTGAAGATTTAGAAAGCGGAACATCGAGAGAAATAGAATCCGGCAAACCTTACGAAGCGGAAGCCGAAAAAACGTATCGAATGAAATTTTCGAAATTCGTTGAAGAAGAATGCTATGACAATAAAATCGAAGGTCCGAGCGACTTAAAAATCAAAACCGTCAGACCGTTCGGCTGGGACACTTTATTCCAAGAGGACGTTCTAATAATTAGAAGAAAAATCGAAATAGAACCGGTGGTGTTCAATTCTACCGACACTCTCCCATACTTTATTACTGGCTACTGGTACCCAAACACCGCGGAAAATATCCGAGAATACAGAAATCGCGAAGCAACCGGCTTTTTCGACGCAACCGGCTACGTCGATTCAAGCGGTTACAGCTACGACAGCATAGCGACGCAAATCAACAAAAGTTTCGAAGAGAAAATATACGAGCCTCTGGAAAAAATACTCCCCTACTTCCAAGACATCTGCCGCGACACGCTATTTCTCAAAGTAACCGTTCACGGCTACACCGACCCGAGAGGACTGTCTTCCGGTAAAGACCATCCATACAGGTCGGCGTCCGAAGGAAAGCGAGAGTATCCCGACAAAACAATAACAGCGGGCGTAGATAAATACGGCAACCGGGTAACGATACCTACCAAATTAAATATGTGGAAGCACAACTGGACGGTCGAGAGAAACGGCGAAGAAAAGAAAATCGTTTTGCCGAACGAAGGCGAGAACGGCAACGTAACCCTTTCCATATTACGAGCGTATTTTACGTTCATTACTTTTGACGAAGAAATGAGAGAGCGCTCGCCTATATACAGTCAATTGCGAGCCAACAACAAAGTTGCTTTGGACGTGCAAGGCTTCGGCGTCGATAAGGAAGGTTACGCCAAACGCGGCTTGCGAGACGACCCGCAAAGCCGAAGAATCGAGATATATCTAGACATTCTGCGCCCAAACGAACTCGACTCGCACATAAGACTAAAGGGCGGAAAAGTCGCCGGCGAAAAACAAACTTCCGTTACCGCTAAAGCTAAAATTAGCGAGAAAGAGCAACCGCAAGTAGAAGAACCGGAAAAAGAAGTCGAAACCAATACCGTTCAAAAAGAAACCAGCGAAGAAATAAAAACCGTAGAAGTAGGAAGCAAGAAAACCGAGAGAGTAGAAAGGCATAAGTTCGACGAAGAACAGCCAAGAACCGAAGTAGCCGACGTTAACTTGCCGCCGAAAGAAACCGAAGTCAAAAAAGTCGAGAAAAAAGAAGAAAAAAATTTCAAAATATATTACAAAGCTTACGAGAAAAGAAAAGATGCCGAAGCGGCTCGGAAAATATTAGAAGAGAGGGGCGTCGAAAATCCGAGAGTAGTGGAAATAATCGACCAATTCGGCTCGGAAAAAACATACGAGCTATATTCCGGCAACTTCAATTCCGCTCTAGACGCCATAAAAACACTGAAAAAATTAGACTGGACAATCGAAGAGTTAAATCTGCGGCAAAAACCGGTGATAATAAGGTAAGCGTCCAATTCTATATTTTGTGTTACGCGTTATTTTAACACTACTCGTAAGCAGATAAAGTTAGAATGCTAAATACATTTTGCTTTTAATAAATTTTTTAGAATTTATATTATTGTGAAAGGCAAAATTTTAATATATGAAACTGAAGATAACCAAACCCAAGTTGAAGTTCGTTTGGAAGAGGAAACTATATGGCTTAATCAATATCAAATGGCAGCTTTATTTAATACGGATAGAACTTCTATCTTGCGTCATTTAAAGAATATCTACAAAAGTAAAGAACTATCGGAAGATTCAACTTGTGCAAAATCTGCACAAGTTCGAAACGAAGGCGACAGGCGAGTGGAACGGAATATTAAATACTATAATTTAGACGCTATAATATCCGTAGGCTACCGAGTAAATTCTAAAAGAGGAACTCAGTTTAGGATTTGGGCTAACAAAGTTTTGAAAGAGTATCTCGTCGACGGATACGCCTTAAATAAAAAACTATTAAGAAAACAAACCGAAAAAGTGGAACGCTTAAATGAAGCTATTAAGACTATATCGTCGATTTCCTTATCTGAAGATATTGACGAGGAAAGTAAAAACGCGTTTTTTGCGCTTTTAGATAAATACTCAACGGCTCTAAATCTTTTAGACAACTACGATAGCAAAAGAATAAAAAAAATAGAAACTCGAAGTAGCGAATCTAAAAGTCTAAGTTATGATGAAGTAAAAAAGATTATTAACGAAATGAAATTAAAATGGAAAAGCTCGAACCTTTTTGGTAAAGAAAAAGATGAATCTTTAAAGAGTTCAATTTCAGCGGCATTCCAAACATTTGACGGAAAAGATTTATATCCGACAATTGAAGAAAAAGCCGTAAATCTATTGTATTTCCTAGTAAAGAATCATTCCTTCGTAGATGGCAATAAAAGAATTGCCGCGTCAATCTTTTTATATTTTCTTAAAAAGAATAAACAACTCAACAATATACATTTAGACAATAATTTGTTAGTCGCTCTAACGCTACTAATAGCAAATAGCGATCCATCCGAAAAAGAGCTTTTAGTTAATATTGCTACGATATTGCTGTTAAACAAAACATAAAGACGTTTCTATGCTACGGGACTTAATCTATATAAATTATTGACGCTTAAGCGATTCAATTGCGCGCTAATTAAAAGTCAACCCGCAACTTTTTAGCTCTCGATTTACAATTCAACTTCTCAATCGTTTGCTATTTTCCATAAATCTTTTATTTCATTTCCAAAAAAATATAGCAAAGAGATATTTCTCTTTGATAGCTCTTTAATAAAAATTAAATTACAACTATTATTTTGTTAATAAAGAAGTATAGAAAAATGAACGACGTTCCTTCACCGGTTTTGCCAGAATTCGAAATTTAACCCAATAGGCAATTGTTATCGGCTATCGAAGAATTGATATAGAAGTAATAGTAATAACAATACATAAAAGAGGTTTAAATATGAGAAATTTAGTTTATTTTTTGATTTTGCTCGCTACGGCTGTATTTTTAGTCTCCTGCGTTCAGGTCTATCAAGAAGATTACGCTACGGATAGCGAAGCAAAAAGAGATTACGAAATACAAACGGCGAAAAGCGTAACGATACCGGAAGACGGTTCAGGTCCCATCGCCGGAATGACCGAAGCGGAAAGTCCCGACGCAATTGTAACATTCAACGAACTCGGCGAAAGAACTTTTGTCGAAAACGGCTCTACGGTCAATTTCATCTACGACGGCGTTGACCCAGCCGAAACATACGTAATGTACGAATCGACAAAGGACGGCTATTATCTGACTTTAGTAAAAAAAGACGAGCGCGTAAACGTCTATTTTAAGGAAATGTGCCAGATATTCATCGTCGGCAGACCGGATATGACAACAATCGACGTACCCGAGAACCTGCGCTACGAGCAAATCATCTGGACGCCGCGTAGCGACGGCACTTGGGAATTGCGAATAGGAACAACTCAAAGAGGCTGCAAAAGCCGCGCTCTAAACCAACTTCAGGAATTAAGAACGTCCGAATACGAAGACAACGTTCCGAAATAGGATTTCTACTCATCCGACGACTCTGAGTCATCGGATGAGTTATGCCCTCTCAATAGCTCCGTCCTTTAGAGCGGTGGCATTAATTCCAACTCGTTCTATGGGGCTGTTTCAGATGTATATTAATAAAGCATTTTCTAATATCTTCGCGTCAAAAAATCTCCATCTCTGGATTCCCGCTTCAGCGGGAATGACGTCTATATGTCATTCCCAACTTGATTGGGAATCCAGAAAAGACGATAATTTTTGGAACTGTACTATTAGACTTTGCAATATTGTCAATACAATCGAGTCTTTAGACAGCCCCAATGCATACTGAGACGCTCAGCGTCGGTTCCCTGTTCTCTTCTCCGCGCAGAGCGCCTTTATACGTCCGCGACGCAAGAGCGTCGGGACGCGTAAGACGAGTTGAAAATATTACTCCGTCTTTATAAGCTTACCGCTTTCAATCTTTCCGTTTATTTGGAGCCGATAGAAATAAACGCCGGGACTTAGAGAGCTAAGAGACAGTTTGATTTTTTCGTCTTGTCGATTGTTGATTGTCTTCTCTATAATTGCTTCGCCAACGAGATTAGTCAGCGTAATTTTTGTTACCAGCGTTAAAGGCGCTTCAATTATTAAATAATTGCTTGCGGGATTTGGATATATCTTTATTTTCAGCGTTCTTTGTTCCTCAACTGCGGTAGAGAAGTCGTAAGGTTCCGACATTTCCGACTCGCAACCGTTATTGCCGGTAACTTTGACCGAATATAAGCCGTCGGCTTCGGGAACGTAATATTTATTGTTCGCTCCCAGTATCTCTTCGCCGTTTTTATACCATTGATTACCCGTTTCGGCGCTGGAAAAGAGAGTGTCTCCCTCTCTGCTTATTACGGGCTTCGGCGGCGCCGGCAATACTTCCAAATCCTTTGTCGCGCTGTTCGAACAGCCGAACTCGTCGGTATATGAATAAGTTATAAGATGCGTTCCAATTCCGGCATCCGAGGGATAGAAGCGATTGTTTTCGACGCCCTCGCCGAAGTATTCGCCGCCTTGCGGCATACCACCCGTAAGCGGAAACGAGGAGTCGCTCTCGCATACGTCGCTGAAATCGCGCAACGTAACTTGCGGCGCTTCTCTGACGTTTACATCCTTTAATACGGAATCTTTGTAGCTGACGGAAAAATCCGTTACGACGTATTTAATTGAATATCCTCCAGCCGCCAGCCAGTTAACTTGAACCGTGAAATTATTGTCCGCCCCGATAATCTCGCCGCCCTCGGCTTTCCATTTTATCGCTATATCGGATATTTCTTCGGTCGAATATTCTACGACGTCGCCTTGACAGACGGAAAAGTCGCCGGCAATTTCGCCGAGTTCGGGAGGAATGTAAACGTCTATTTCACGAGTAGCCGTATCGGCGCAGCCGGTATGTCTATTGGTTTGAATTAACGTAATAGTAGCATTCTCTACCTCTTGCCATTCAATTGCGGCGGAATCAAGAGTGGAATCGCCGAGTAGAGCGCCGCCCTCTACTCTCCAAAGATAATAGAGGCTGTCGGCGTAATCGGTATGATAGACATTTGTATCGCCCGACACTACCGAGTTCGGTCCCGTAATAATAGCGTTCGGTTTGGGAGTTATAACGACGGTTTTCGTATCGACGCCCACACAGCCAAACGCTCCGGTTTTTCTGAGTTCAATAGTTCCTTCGCCGGGAGAATTCCAAAGAACTTCGGCGTATGCTATGTCAGATTCAAGAATAACTCCGCCTTGGACATTCCAGTCCACTAACGAAGTCTCTCCGGGTTCCGCGAGATACTCAATGATTTCGCCTTCGCATACATTGTAATCGCCGCTAGCTATAGTAGCTTCCGGCGGCGTTATTAAAGTTATCTCGACGTTTGCAGTATCCACGCATCCAGTAGATTTATTTTTCTTAACTAACCGCAAAATTCCGGTACCCGTTCCCGTCCATCTGACGTTAACGTTTGGCATACTCGAGTCTGAAACTATCTCTCCGCCCTGAGCGCTCCAGTTGAACGTAAAAGTAATCGGTTCTCCGCTGTCGGAATATTCATATGTATCCCCGCTACAAGAGGAATCAGAGCCAATAATATTGAAGCTAGGGGCTTCGAAAATAGTTAAGTCTTCGCCGTTGTCGGAGCCCACTGTTTCAGGGTCGGACGCTACGACTCTCACGCGGTAGGCGAACCCTTCCGGCAAATCTTTCGGCAAAACCGACGTAATATCGCCGGAAATTACGCTTTCGACCGACCCGATATTGACAGGGTCTGAGAAATCGCCCAGAGCGTCCGAAAGTTGCGCCGTAAAAACGTTGCCTTCGTCGAACTCTCCGTTAGCCGTATAGGACGTTTGGAAAGTTTCGCCGGCGCAAAGCGGCGAAGCAATCGGAAGCGTCTCGACAGTTTGCGCTTTCGCTAGCGCGGCGCAAAAAAATATTATTAAGCCTAACAAGTAAAACAATATGAGCTTAGCGTATTTTTTCATAGTTTTTTAGCAAGTTTTTTTTCGCTTAAAGTTCATTTTAACGTAAATATAAAACCAATATTTAGGAAATTTACAAGGTTTTTTTTAATTTTATCAAGTTTGAAAACATAAAAACGGAAAGAATTATGAAAAAGTTAATCATAGTAATAGTTAGCTTGATAGTATCGCTTCTGTTAAACTTTGCCGCTAGCGGCGCGAAGGATAAGGGCTTTATGCAACAGGCTTTTGAATCGATGGAAGCCAACGAATACGAAACGGCGATAGTATTTTACGACAAAGCCGTGGAAGCTAAGCCCGACTACGCGCCCGCTTACTACGGTCGCGGGTTGGCGAAAGCTCATTCCGACGACATAAGCGGTTCGATAGAGGATTTGGAGAAAGCGACCGATTTAAAGTCCGACTATCATCAGGCTCACTACGCTTTAGGTTTGAGCTATATACAAAACGGCGATTACGAAAAAGCCGTGAAATCTTTGTCGGAAGCCGTTTCCGTCGAGGAGAAAGCGGATTATTATTACGCCAGAGCCAACGCTTATAAATTAGCCGAGAATTACGACAAAGCCTTAGTGGATTATTCAAACGCTATAGAAACAGACCAATACTACGGTATAGCGTATTACGGGCGCGGCGCTTTACATAAATTACAAGGTAGGGGCGACGCTTCGTTGCAGGATTTGGAAAAATATCTTGAAATGAGAGGCAATCAAGACGGTTTGGAAAAAGAAGTAAAAAGACTGATAAAGGAAATCAAAGAGGGAAGAGTGAATTAATTTCGTGAGTAGTTGTAGCTTGTAGTCAAGACGGACTTAGTTTTAAGAATTTTTGAAATCTTGGTTTGCCAATATTCTATTGTAAATGTTATAAGTTAGAGAAGAATAATGCAAGACTTCGGGGGGAAGTGGACCAAAAATAAGATTGAAATTTTGGAAAAGTACGCTGGCGCTTATCTTCAAATAATGAAGAAACATCCTTATTGGAAAAAAATTTATTTCGACGGTTTCGCCGGTTCGGGACTTATTAAAAGAAGCGGCGAATCCGGATATAAAGACGATACAATTGGAGCGGCAAGAAGAATAATTGAAATAGACAACCCAATCTCGTTCGACGAATATCGTTTTGTTGAAAAAGACAAACAGAATTTCAACAAGCTAAAAAAGAATCTGAGCGGATTTTCGAAAACAAAAAATGTCGAATGTTTAAACTCGGATTGTAATGAAGAATTAAAAAGGCTAGCGGACGATTTAAAGCGGTCAAAATCAAAGTGCTTAGCTTATATAGACCCTTACGGGATGCAGTTAGAATGGGAAGCGATATCCAGATTGAAAGAATTAAATAATATTGATATTTGGTTGTTAATCCCCACTGGTATGGGTGTTAATAGGCTATTAAAAAGAGACGGGAACATAAATGATAGATGGTTAGAAAGACTCGAAAAAACGTTTGGATTAACATATCAAGAAATTAAGAGGTATTTCTATGAAGAGAGAAAGGAAATAACCTTATTTGGCGAAGAAGATATTAAAACTAAAAGAGAAAACGCTATAAGAAGAGCGGCGGATTTATATATAGAAAGATTGAAAAGTGTTTTTAAATTCGTTTCAAATCCATATATTCTAACAAATACAAAAGGATATATTATGTATCATTTCCTTATGGCTTCAAATTATGATAAGGCTGAAAAAATTGCGAACGATATTATCAAAAAATACAATAGATAAGAAATGGCTAAATCAAAAATAGAATGGACAGAAGTTACTTGGAATCCCTCAACGGGTTGCTCGAAAATATCTGAGGGGTGTAAGTATTGTTACGCCGAAAAAATGGCGTTAAGGTTAAAAGCGATGGGTTTGAAGAAATATTGGAACGGTTTCAAATTGACTTGTCATAATAAAGACTTGGACGCCCCTTACGCTTGGAAGAAACCGCGAATAGTATTTGTAAACTCTATGAGCGATTTGTTTCACGAAGATATGCCGCTAGAGTTTATTCAAAAAGTTTTTTCTGTAATGAATGATAATCCTCGCCACATATTCCAAGTCTTAACTAAAAGAGCTAACGTTTTAAGAGAGTATTCGCCTCTTTTAAAGTGGTCGGAAAATATCTGGATGGGAGTAACGGTTGAGAATAACAATTATACCGATAGAATAGACGAATTGAGAAAGATTTCAGCGGCTATAAAATTCGTTTCATTTGAACCGCTGTTGGGACCAATTGAAGAACCGAATCTTCAAGGTATTGATTGGGTCATTGTAGGGGGAGAAAGCGGCCCTAAGTCTAGAACAATCAAAAAAGAATGGATTTGTCCCATAAAAGATTTATGTGAAAGTCTTAAAATACCATTCTTTTTCAAGCAGTGGGGCGGTAAAAATAAAAAAGCAAACGGCAATACCTTATCTGGAAAAAAGTTTTTAGAAACGCCTCAAGTATCACTAGAACTATAAATAATAACGCCGCCGAAAGAATCTTCCGGCGGCGTTTTTTATTTTACATCTTTCCGTTGCGTTTAAGTACGTCTCTTGCGATGATGCCTTTTTGGATTTCGTTGGTTCCTTCGAATATCTTATTAATTCTCCCGTCTCTATAGAATCTTTCGATGGGAAGTTCTTTTGAAAAGCCCATTCCGCCGTGAATTTGCATAGCGGTATCCGCTATTCTTTGTAGCGATTCCGAAGCGACGTATTTAACAATTGCGGCTTGTCTTCCTAGCATAGAACCGTCGTCGTAATCTATCGCGGTTCGGTAAATAATCGATTCGGCATTATAAATTTCGGTAGCCATATCGGCTAACATATTTTGAACGGATTGGAAATGAGCGATAGGTTGGTCGAATTGCTTGCGGTTTTTGGCGTATTCTACGGAAATTTCGAGCAATTCCTTCATTCCTCCTAAACAAGCGGCTCCTAAACCGAGTCTGCCGGCGTCCAAAACTTTCATAGCGATTAAAAAGCCGCGTCCGTCCCTGCCGATTATATTTTCTCCCGGAACTCTAACGTTGTCGAAAGTAATAGTCGAGGTTTCGCTGCCTTTTATTCCCATTTTCTTTTCGGGCGCGCCGTGAGAAAACCCGGGCATATCCTTTTCCACTACGAAACCGGAAATTCCTTTTTTCGTTCGCGCGAAAACCGAAACGACGTCGGCGAACGGTCCGTTTGTAATCCACATTTTTTCGCCGTTCAAAATCCAATCGTCTCCGTCTTTTTCGGCTCGCGTTTGCAAATTAAAGGCGTCCGAGCCCGCTCCCTGTTCGGTTAAAGCGTAGGCGGCGTATTTTTCGCCCGAGTTGAGAATCGGAAGATATTTTTGCTTTAACTCTTCGCTGCCGCCGAGATATATCGCGTTTGCTCCAATGGAAACGTGAGCTCCTATAAAAGTGGCGGTTGAAAGACAAGCTCTCGATATTTCCTCTTGGATTATACAATAGCCAACTTCTCCAAAACCGCTGCCTCCGTATTCTTCCGGATACGGCGCTCCGAGCAATCCTAATTCGCCAATCTTTTTCTTTATTTCTCCCGGTATCTTTTCTTCATCGTCGATTTTAGCCGCTACGGGTTTTAATTCATTATTGACGAAATCCCTTACCATATCTCGCAACATTTCTTGTTCTTCGGTAAAGCCGAACTTGAACATACGTTATTCCTCGTATTTATTTTAAATTCAATTATCAAAAAAACAAAGTTATGGATTTTTTGTCTATTTTAAAATTTTTTAAAGCTAAGAGGCGCTCGGAATATCTAATCTATCTGTTTGCAAGTCAATTAAAAAGCTCCGACGCTTTCGCGCCGGAGCCAATATCATAACGTTTCAATTTTCAAACGCTTTTCTACTTGAAATAGACTATTTCTTTGGAGTGTTTTTTATGATTTCCAAAAGAAGCTTCCAGCAGTTTTGCGTCGTTGAAATCGATATTTTTTCGTCGGGCGAATGAACGTCCAGCAACGTAGGGCCGAACGAAAGCATATCCATATCCGGGTATTTCTCGCCGATTAAGCCGTTTTCCAGACCGGCGTGAATTGCTTGGATAATCGGTTCTTTATCAAAGAGTTCCTTGAATATTTCAACCGATTGATTAAGTATAGTTGAGTCCATATTCGGTTGCCAAGCGGGATATCCGCCTTCTTTCCAGACTTTAGCTCCGCCCAATTCCATCGACGTTCTGACGGTGTTCGCCATATCTACTTTTTCAGTCTCTAACGAGCTTCTTTGGCTGGTTAGTATGAAAATTTCGTCGTCGCGAGTTTCCACAACGGCAAAGTTGGTCGAAGTCTGCACCAAACCTTTAATGTCGGGGCTCATTCTATAAACGCCGTGCGGCATCGCGTACATTGAACTGACAAAATTAGTTTGCAATTCTTTAGTCATTACCTTATCAGGCAAATCGACCTTTTTAGCTTCCGCGGCGATTTTCTTTTCAATCGTTTTGTATTCGTTCTTGACTAGTTTGTCGAATTCTTCAACGAACGCTTTGAAATCGCCTTCCTGCGCTTCGGGGAGAGTAACGACGGCGAAAGCTTCTCTCGGAATGGCGTTGTGGGCTTTTCCGCCGTTTACGCTCGAAACGCGAAGGTCGAATTTCTTTTGCGCTTCGTATAAGAATCTGTTGACGTATTTTAGCGCGTTAGCTCTTCCCGAGCTGATTACCAAACCTGAGTGTCCGCCGAGCATCCCTTTTACGCCGACTTCGTAAGCGATTGAACCGCCGGGAACCGAATCGGATTCGTATTTGAAAGAACCGACTGTGTTAATGCCGCCCGCGCAACCGATTGTAAAGGTTCTGTCTTCTTCCGAATCCAAATTAATCAATATCTTGGATTTCAACAGCTTGTCGCTTAATTCCATCGCTCCGGTCAAACCGGTTTCTTCGTCGCGGGTGCAAAGTAATTCGATATCCGGATGAGGTATATCGCCAGTCATAATAACCATCCCCATAGCCAAACCAACGCCGTTGTCCGCGCCGAGCGTAGTGCCTTTGGCTTTTACCCAATCGCCGTCGATATACGGCTGTATAGCGTCGTTTTCGAAGTCAAACTCTACGTCGCTGTTCTTCTCGCAGACCATATCCATATGCCCTTGAATGCAGATGGGAATTCTGTCTTCCATTCCTTCGGTCGCCGGCTTGCGTATTACCATATTGCCGGCGTCGTCTTCCTCCACTTCGAAATTATGTTTCTTTGCCCATTGCCTAAAGTATTCAGCGACTTTGTCTTCGTTCTTCGAAGGTCGCGGATACTGGCAAATTTCCTCGAAATAATCCCAAACCATTTGCGGTTCGATTCCTTTTAGAGCTTGTGCCATTTTTTTAACCTTTCTTTAGTTCTTTAAAAGTAATAAAACCATTTCTATATAAGTTGTTTAAAAACTTGATAAGTCTATCCGTTACCGGACGAATTTCCTCGCCGAATTTTTCGTCTAGTTCCTCGGCAATTTCTTCAACTCTGCTCTCTCCGTCCATCAAGAGCCAAGTAGCGGCGCCTTTGTCGTCCAGATTTGCCCGTATGTGCGGGTTTTTCAGATATTTACTGAAATATTTTCTCGCGAATTTGTTGTTGAATTTCGGCACGAGAACGTCCACCAACCCGTCGTCTTTGACCTTGTAATCGTGCAGTCTGATAGGCGTCAGCTTTAAGTAATTCAAGTCTTTCTTCTTTTTCCCGCCGAACATATTTAACTCTTTATTCTATTTTATGCTTTCATTAAAACTTGCAATTTATCAAAAAAAAAGCTCTTATTGAAATATCGTTGAAAATTTAGGAGAATTGGCAAATCTTCGCTACTACGGCTGATTTTATCTTGTTTCAAATAGAGCTCCGACCGACGTTCAATTCAAAAACAATTACAAAACGGTTTTCTTTAATATATCGGCTCGCTCGTATTAAATTAAAGTCCAAAAATGGAAAGGCAATTTAAAGAATTGATCGAATCGCTGATTAGGGCGACTCCCGGCTGGGCGGCTTATTTCGCCTCCGACGGCGAGTGGAAATATCCGCCTCATCTGGCGTTATTAGACAGATTGCTCGTTAAGATTTGCAGGAGGGAAATCGACAGGCTCGTCGTAAATATGCCGCCGCGTCACGGTAAATCGGAGCTTATATCAAAATATCTGCCTTTTTGGACATTGGGGAGCGCGCCTTCGACAAGGATAATCCTAACGAGCTACGGCGCTAAATTATCCGAAACTTTCGGATTGAAAGCGAGGGAGCTAATCAAAACCGACGGAGCGTATTTGTTCAATCGAAAAATCAATGCGGCGGAGCGGTCGGTCGCGAGATTCGGGCTACAAGACGAAAGCGGCGGGATGGATTGTTTAGGAGCCGGCGGGGCGATTACCGGCAAAGGCGCGGATTTACTATTAATAGACGACCCCATCAAAAACGACGCCCAAGCTAACTCGCCGGTAATTCGCGAAAAATTGTGGGAGTGGTTTCTCTCTACCGCTCTCACAAGACTGGAACCGGGCGGCGCGGTAATAGTTATAGCGACGCGCTGGAACGAAGACGATTTATGCGGCAGAATCGAGAAGAATTTCGACTGCGTCTATCTCGACAATTTCCGCTCGCTCGATTTTACGCTGGAATCGGATGAATGGTTAATTACGAAACTGCCCGTTATCGCCGCGTCCGACGATATTAGCGGCAGGAAGGAAGGCGAAACGCTCTGGAAAGAAAGATTTAGCGTTTCGGATATATTGAAAAGAAAAGAAGCGTTAGGCTCGTATTGGTTTTCCGCTCTTTACCAACAAAGTCCCGCGCCTTTGGACGGCGGCATATTCAAAAGAAGTTTTTTCAAATATTTCGAGGAGGACGAGGAATTTTATTATTTAGTAACGGACGATTCCAAACGAACGGCGGCGAAATCCGATTGCCCGATTTACGCCGTTCTAGATTTGGCGGTAACGACTAAGGAGACGTCCGATTACACGGTTGCCTTAATTTTCGCGCTAACGCCAAGGCGAGACGCGTTGGTTCTTGAAGTAATCCGCGAGCGATTCGAAGGCGCCGACCACGTTAAAGCTCTCGAGAATATATATAATCGCTGGAATCCGTCGCTGATAGGCATTGAGAGTTCGCAGTACCAACTGTCGCTCGTGCAAAGCGCTTTGCGGCTCGGACTTCCGGCTAAAGAGCTGAAACCGGATAAGGACAAAGTATCTAGAGCGCTGCCTATGCAAGCGCGCTTGGAAGCGGGCAAAGTGTATTTTAAAAGGCGCGCGCATTGGCTCGACGCTTTCGAAAACGAACTGCTGAATTTTCCGAGAGGCGAACGCGACGACCAAGTTGACGCTTTCGCCTATATTTCGTATTTAATTCCCGAAGCGAGAGGCGTCGAACCGGTCGGCAATCAAATTAAGCGAAATAACAAGAGGAAAGTAACGACGGGTTTTTGAATGGGCGCGGCGTTATGATAGCTTCCTCTCTCTCCCGCGGCGCCAACATCGCCCTATGTTTTTCTTTCTACAGCGCCGCGCTCGACAAAAAATATAGAAAAATCCACGCTTCTTCAAATTTCCTATGAAATACGCCGTCTTTAAGTAAAAAAATCTATGAAAATAGCGATTTCATATACGCCGAACCCGATTAATATTAACGATTTAATATATCGAATTCTACGCGACAACAAAAATAAAATCGTAGGAGTCGTCGCTACAGAAGGCTCTAAAATCAAAAAACGCAAATTGATAGATAAAATCGACTACTATTTGGGTATGATGTTAATCATAGGTCCTTTCGCCGCTCTTAATAGCGTATTTAAAATAATGAAAGACAAAACCAAAAAAGACCGCAGAATAGAGAAATTCTGTAAAGCCAACGGCATAAAGCTTATCAAAGTGAAAACTATAAACGGCGAAACGGCGAAGAACTTCCTAAAAGAACTTAAACCGGACTTGATTTTCAACCAAGCTCACCACATAATCAAACGAGACGTCATAGATATTCCGCTAATCGGCGTTCTAAACATTCACGGCGGAACTTTGCCGAAATATCGCGGGGCGTTCACTTCCTTTTGGCAACTCTACAACGAGGAAGAACGCCGCGGAATCTGCTACCATCTCCTCGACGAAAAACTCGACAGCGGACCGATAGTTTACCAAGAAGAAATCCCGATAAACAACAGCGACACCGTAAACAAACTCATTAAACAGAAATTCGACGTCGGAGTAAAACTCTTCTCGAAAGTAATAGACTTACTTAGCCGCGACGACTGGAAAGAGCGGCTAATCAAAAACGACGACGAAAACGCCGGCTACTATACTTTCCCCAACTTCAAGCAAGCGCTGCAATACCGGCTGCGCAGAATAAAATATTTTTCGAAGGTTAAATTTTAAATGGCAGATAACCAAACTCACTCCAACAAAATCATCTTTATCGTTCCGTTGAATGATTCGCCGACTAACCTGCAGTTAACTCTGTCGAAAAATCGCTAAATTTATCATATTATATTATTCGCCGACATTACGCTCTGACAATTTGACGCTAATAAATATGACCGAGAAAAATTGTCGTTCTTTTAACCCGCTATGCTGTCAAAAACTTACTTATATATGACATAAATGCAGGAATTTTCTTTTGGCACGCTTTTCGTATAGTAGGGAAAACAAATGTCGGAAATGAAAAATAAAAATGATTTACATAACAAAGGAGGAATAAATAATGACTTTAATAAGATTTGAACCGCACAGAAGCTTCGAAAAGCTAAGCAAAAGGCTTAACGAGCTTAGCGACGAGATGGAAAAAGGCGTGAGCTTCGAAATTGGCGGATTTAATCCGAGAATAGACATTACCGAAGACGACGAACATTTATTCATAGACGCCGAATTGCCCGGCGTTGATAAAAAGAACGTGAAAATTTCGGTAAACGAAGATAGAATGCTGACCATAAGAGGAGAAAAAGAGAAAACCAAAAAAGCGAAAGAGAAAAACTATCACAGAACCGAAAGAGTTTTCGGCGAGTTTGAACGCTCGTTCCAAATGCCCGAAAACTTGGATTTGGAGAAAATCAACGCTAAATACGACGACGGCGTGCTTAAGGTCTCGATACCTAAGGTAGAGCCGCCAAAACCGAAAGAAATCAACATCGACGTTGAATAAATTATCGACAATAAAATAAATATTAATCATAAATAAAAGAGGTGAGAACAATGGCTGCAGTAGGATTTAATCCATTTTGGGAATTTCAAAACGCAATGCGCAACTTAGGCAAGTATATGAGTAGCGAAGCGCCCGCGGATTACAAACCGCGCGTCGAGGTCGGCGACTTCAAGCCCAGAGTAGATATAACCGAAGACGACAACGCTCTTTATTTCGACGCGGAAATACCGGGCGTTAAGAAAGACGACATCAAGGTTTCCGTAAACGAACATAACATCTTGTCCATCAAAGGCGAGAAGAAATTCGACCGAGAAAAAGACGTCAAGACTTGTTGCAGAAACGAAAGAAGCTACGGCGAATTCGCCCGCTCTTTCCAACTGCCGGACAACGTAAATTCGGACGACGTAAAAGCTAATTACGAAAAAGGAATCCTGACCTTGAAAATCGCAAAGAAAGAACCGGAAAAACCGAAAGAGAAGGAAGTATCTATTGATTAGTTATACAAACGAGAAAAAAAGACGCGGAAGCAAAAGGGTTTTTAGCTCTTTTGCTTCTGTCGCTATAAATTTTATTAGAAAACAATTTAAAAAAGGAGGCTGTTTATTATGGGTAAAGTTATAGGAATTGACTTAGGAACTACAAACTCGGTTGTCGCCGTGATGGAGGGTAGCTCTCCAAACGTGATAGCCAACACCGAGGGAGCTAGAACGACTCCTTCGATGGTCGGCTTTAGCAAAGACGGCGAACGTTTGGTAGGACAAGCGGCGAAAAGACAAGCCGTTACTAATCCGAACAAAACCGTGTTCTCAATAAAACGATTTATGGGCAGGAGACCCGAGGAAGTTGACGAAGAAAACAAAATGGTGCCTTTCGAAGTAGCCCCTTCCGACGACGGCAACTCCGTAAAAGTTAAAATCGACGATAGGCAGTATTCCCCGCCTGAAATTTCGGCGATGGTGCTTAAGAAAATGAAACAAACGGCTGAAGACTACTTAGGCCAAAAAGTAGAAGAAGCCGTAATCACCGTCCCCGCTTACTTTAACGATTCGCAACGACAAGCGACAAAAGACGCCGGCGAAATTGCCGGATTGAAGGTTCGCAGAATAATCAACGAACCAACAGCCGCCGCTTTGTCCTACGGATTGGACAAAAAAGGCGAGAATATGACTGTAGCCGTTTTCGACCTCGGCGGAGGAACTTTCGACATTTCGATTCTCGAAATTGGCGACGGAGTTTTCGAAGTTAAATCCACCAACGGAGACACCCACTTGGGCGGAGACAACTTCGACAAACGATTGATTGATTACCTCGCCGACGAATTCAACAAGCAAGAGGGAATCGACTTGCGCAAAGACCCGATGGCTCTCCAAAGATTGAGAGAAGCCGCCGAGAAAGCGAAAATCGAGCTTTCGCAAAGTCTGCAAACGGACGTCAACTTGCCTTTCGTTACCGCGACGCAGGACGGTCCGAAACACTTGGACATAAAAATAACAAGAGCGAAATTCGAAAGTCTCTGCGAAGACTTATTCAATAAAACAAAAGCGCCTATTGAAAAAGCGCTTAAAGACGCCGGAATCTCGTCTAGCGAAGTTGACCAAGTAATTTTGGTCGGCGGTTCGACGAGAATCCCCAAAATTCAAGGAATAGTCAAAGACTACTTCGGCAAAGACCCCTCCAAAGGCGTAAATCCGGACGAAGTCGTCGCCATCGGCGCGGCTATTCAAGCCGGAGTCCTCGCCGGAGACGTCGAAGACGTATTGCTCTTGGACGTTACGCCGCTTACGCTCGGAATCGAAACGCTAGGAGGCGTATTTACACCTATGATTCCGGCAAACACGACAATACCGACGAAGAAAACAGAAATCTTCTCCACGGCGGCGGACAGTCAAACTTCGGTAGAAATACACGCTCTTCAGGGCGAACGCTCCATGGCGAAAGACAACCGTTCGCTCGGCAGATTCCATCTCGACGGAATTCCCCCCGCTCCAAGAGGAGTGCCGCAAGTCGAAGTAACCTTCGACATAGACGCCAACGGTATTTTATCGGTTTACGCTAAAGACAAAGCGACCGGTAAAGAACAGAATATCCGCATAGAAGCGTCGAGCGGACTTTCCAAAGAAGAAGTCGAGCAAATGAAACAAGAAGCCGAAAAGCACGCCGCCGAAGACAAGAAGCGCAAAGAAGAAATCGATATGAGAAATCAAGCGGACAATTTAGTCCACTCGACTAACAAACAACTCGAAGAGCTTGGAGACAAACTAAAACCCGAACAGAAACAGAAAATCGAAGACGCGAAATCCAAGCTCGAAGAAGCCATTAAGAATAATCCCGAACAGATTCGCTCCGCTATGGACGAGCTTAACAAAGTCTGGAGCGAAGCTTCTTCGACAATTTACGAAGGAGCTCAAGGAGCGCAAGGCGCCGGCGGTCCAGAAGCCGAAGCGCAAGGTCAAGCGCAAAAAGAGCAAGCCAAAGAAGAAAAGAAAGACGAGAACGTCGAAGAAGCCGACTACACAATAGTGGACGACGACGAGAAGAAAGACGACAAAGACGAGAAGTAATCGGTAAATACGATTCGAATAAATAAAAGGGCGGTTCTTTAACCGCCCTTTTTTATTTCATAACAAAAATTAAAATAATACGGCAACAAAATAGTTTCTAATCTTAGGTTGATTGAAAAATGGAGTTAGAAATGGCTAGAATGCCTATATACAATAGTTTTCATCCAATTCTTAACAAAAAGACGGAGCCGATAAAAAATATCGACGGCGAAACCAAACAACTGGTTGACGATATGTTCGTAACTATGTATAACTCCGACGGCATCGGCTTAGCCGCAAACCAAGTCGGCGTATCGAAATCATTGGTAATCATTGACGTTTCACCTTCGCTGGACAACGGAACAAAAGAAGCTCCCATAGTAATGATAAATCCCGTCATACAAAACTTCTCAGAAGAAGAAAACGAGTTCAAAGAAGGTTGCTTAAGCGTGCCGTTGTTCTACGAGAAAGTAATCAGACCCGCGCAAATAAATATAAAATACTACGACCTTAACGGCAAAGAACACAATCGCGAAGCCGACGGAATATTAGCGACCGTTATGCAACACGAAGTTGACCATCTAAGCGGAACGCTGTTCTACGAAAAACTAACTCCTATCCGCCGCTCGCTGGCGAAAAACAAATTGAAAAAAATCAAAAAAGGAAAAACTATTCCCGATTACCCTATGGTTCTGCCGGACGGAACCGAGACGAAAGAGATTTAAAGCTAGCGACTGTATTTTTTAAAATCCTTAATCCCCAAAATCTATCGGCAGGTTGAACTTCCTGATTAATTTCGGAATTTTCGCTTTCTTTTGGTCGAGTATAAAACTATAATGAAGCCTGTTATCTAAATTGCCGAGAATCTTGTAAGCTTCCAAAACTTCTTTGAATTTACTCAGAGATTCAGCGTCGTTGGGCTTCATATCCGGATGATATTTCTTCGCTAATAGTTGAAACGCGTCTTTTATCTCTTTCGAGCTCGCGCTTCTGTCAACTCCAAGTATTTTATAGTAATTTTTGAGTTTCATCGCCAAACTTTAATCTTTTTCCGTCAACTCATTTATATCAAAAAGCTCTTTCTAAATTAAGATTCACCGCTCCGGTTATTTCCAAATCCGCGTCGGGCGGCAATTCGGTGTAACTTATCACTTTTACCATCGGAAACTGATTGCGAATCAATCTATAAAAATACGGTCTAATTTGAGCCGAACAAATCACCACCGGCAATCTGCCCGCTAAAGTTATTTCGTCTATGGCTTTCGACATATTCTCGCGTATCGTTTTTATCGTATCCGGCGCCAATCCCAGCGATAAACTCGGCGGCTCGCCGCTTCCCGACTGAAGCGCTTTCGTCATCGTCTCTTCCACTCCCGGGTCTAAGGCTACAGCGTGTATTACCCCATTCTCGTCCGAATACAACTTGCTTATCGTCTCCGAAATATTATGCCGCACGTATTCCGTCAGCACGTCCGGGTTTTGCGAAGTTTTATAATACTCGAGCAACGATTCGACAATCAAAGGCATATCCTTTATCGGTATTCCTTCCTTCAACAGGTTCTGCAGGACTTTCTGCAGTACGGCAATCGGCAGGTTATCCGGCTTAATTTCCTCCACGAGAGCGGGGTAATCCTGCTTCAAATTATCGACGAGCTTTTGAACGTCCTGTCTGGTCAACAGCTTATCGGCGTTGTCTTTTAGTATTTCGGTTAAGTGAGTCGTCAGAACGGTCGCCGATTCAACCACCGTATAACCTTTTATTTCCGCGTTCTCCCTCGCGGCGAAATTAATCCAAGTCGCCGGCAATCCGAACACCGGTTCGGTTACGTTTATTCCCTCCAAATCGCCTTCCGCCGTTCCCGGGTCCATAGCCAAGAGCATATTCGGATGCAGCGCGTTTTTCGCCGCTTCGTTGCTCCTGATTTTAATTACGTATTCGTCCGGCTCCAGCTTCAAATTATCCCTCACCCGAACGGGCGGCAGAATAATTCCCAGCTCAATCGCTAACTGTCTCCTGACGTTCGTTATTCGCTTAAACAAATCGCCGCCTTGCGCCTCGTCCACAAGCGATATAAGATTATAGCCCAATTCAATTTCGACCGGATCCACCTTAAGCAACTCTTCGACCGGTTTTTCTTCCGGTTTCTCGGCTTTCTCCGCTTCCGCCATCTCTTTTTTAAGCTCTTCGTCGGCTTTTATTTTCATAGCTTTCGAGCGTGAATAAGCAATAAACCCCGTTACCAACGCAAGCAACAAAAACGGCGTCGGCGGAAATCCCGGGAGAACAGCCAAAAGAACCATCGCCACGGCGGCTACTATTAACGCTCTCGGCTTGGAAGTGAACTGCCTCGTTATCTCGTCGTCCAAATCCGACGTAGCCGCCGAACGAGTTACAACCATACCTGCTGACACTGAAATTAACAACGAAGGAATTTGCGACACCAAACCGTCGCCTATCGTTAATATGGTATAAGTGGATAACGCCGTAGAAATATCCATCTCCAGTTGCGCCATACCCACCGCGAAACCGCCGATAATATTAATCAGCGTTATCACCAGAGCGGCTATTGCGTCTCCTTTAATAAACTTAGCGGCGCCGTCCATAGCCCCGTAAAAATCGGACTCTTGCGTCAGCGCTTCGCGCCGTTCTTTCGCAGCTTGTTCGTCTATATAACCGGCGTTTAAGTCGGCGTCTATGCTCATTTGCTTACCCGGCAAAGCGTCCAAAGTAAATCTTGCGGCGACCTCCGCTATTCTCGTCGAACCCTTGATAACGACAACATAATTAATTATCAGCAAAATCAGGAATATAATAATACCGACGACGTAATTTCCTTTGATAACAAACGAGCCGAAAGCCCCGATGATTTCGCCCGCGTAGGCTTCCCCCAGAATTAGGCGCGTGGAGGCTACGTTCAGCCCCAGTCTAAAAAGCGTCGCTATTAATAATATAGTCGGAAAAGAAGAAAACTCCAGCGGGCTTACTAAATACACCGCCACCATTAATATCAAAACGGCGAACGCCAAATTCAAAGCGAGCATCATATCCAGCATAGCCGAATGAACCGGTATAATCAGCAATCCGATAATCAACAAAACGCCGAGCGCAATAATCACGTCCCTGCTTCTGCCCACTATAGGACCCAAAGCGTTCTTAACCCGATTAAACGCCGGCGAATTTGTTAACCCTATGTTTCCTTCTTTTGCCATATCTCAGAATCTCGCCCTTAAAGCAATTATTTTGCCGAGATTTTTCAAGCCCTGTCCCTTAAACTGTAAACATACGCCAAAACTTGAGCTACAGCCTTGAAAAGACTCTCGGGTATCTCTTGATTAATTTCAGTCTTGTAGAAAAGCGTCCTCGCTAACGGCGGATTTTCTACAACGGGAATCTCGGTGTCTTTAGCTATATCTATTATCTTTAAAGCTAAGAAGTCGGCGCCCTTCGCCGTTACGACGGGAGCGTTCATCTTCCCCGCCTTGTATTCCAACGCTACCGCGAAATGCGTCGGATTCGTAATCACCACGTCCGCCTCCTGAGCTTTTTGCATCATTATCTTCCTTATCCTTCCCCGCATCAGCTGTTTCAATCGCTGTTTGATTTTCGGGTCTCCTTCCATTTGCCTTTGCTCTTCCTTCACCTCCTGCTTCGTCATCTTCATATCTTCCTTGAACTTATACTTCTGGTAAGCGAAATCCGCTATCGCTATTAATATATAAACCAAACCCACCTTCAAAACCAACTCTAAACTAATAGTCGCCATAAGAGAAGCGAACTCCCCAATATCCTTTTTAACCAAAGCGACGACTTCGTCCTTCCAGCTCACTAAAACTTGATAAGCTACAATAGCTAATATCGATATTTTAACGGCGCTTTTAGCCAACTCGAATATCGACCTGCTGGATAAAAAAATCTTCTTCAAGCCGACTAAAGGATTGAAAACCTGCTTGAAATTCAATCCTTCCGTAAATTTCTTGCTAGCCAGCTTCAGCCCCACTTGAAAAATTTCCGTAGTCAAGCCGATGAGAAATACCGCCAAAACTATCGGAATCAAAACCTTCGCTAAATACGAAAGCAAAACGGGATAATAATTCGTAACGTTGGTAAAATTAATTTTAAAATCGCCCAAAGAACCGAAGATTTGCGCCGTTAGTATCTTTACGCTATCGACTAAATTAACGCCTAGAACGAAAACGACCGCTCCTCCGATAAGCATAAGAGCCGCCGTCGTCAGCTCTACGCTTTTTGAAACTTGACCTCTTTCCCTAGCTTCCCTTAAGCGTTTCAGAGTCGCCGGTTCGGTCTTTTCGTTTCCGTCTTTTGTTTCCGGCATAGCTATACCCTTGCTGGATTAAGCGTTAAAATAAATCTCATTAGTTCGGTTTCCATATTCAACAAAAAATGCTTGGCGACTAAAATTACAAGCGGCGACGCCGCCAACAGCGTTAGAATGCCGACAATTATCTTCATCTGGAAACTCAAAATAAATATATTCGTCTGCGGCGCCACCCTCGCGAGCAACGCCAAAGCTAAATTCGTTAAAAACAAAGCGATTAAAACCGGGGCGGACATTTTAATTGCTATAATAAAAACCGTAGTAGCAAACCTAATCAGAAGCTCGTAAGTCGATTCGGTTACTTCGAAAGTCGTTATAGGAACCGCTCTGACGCTAGCCCAAAGCGACTCAAATATATAATGATGCCCGTTAATTATAAAGAATATCATTAAAGTCGCCATATACTTCAACTCGCCCACCATTGTCGGCGAATGCTCCTCTACGTTAAAAATCATAGACGTCTGGTAGCCCATATCAAAATCAATCAAGCCGCCCGCCATTCTCGCGCCCCAAAAAACCGCGTTCGCGGCGAAACCAATCGAGACGCCCACCATAAATTCCTTTAAAGCCAATAAAACCGCGTTCCACAAGTGAAAGTCTATCGGCGGTTGCTCCTCGCCAAAAGCGCTCGTCAAAGCTAAAGCTACAATAACCGACAACGCCGTCTTCATCTGCATCGGTATAGCGGAGCTTTTAAAAGCCGGAGCCGCGACTAACAACCCGAGAACCCTGATGAAAAGCAGAGCCCCTATTATCAACTTCCCCGTGAAAAATTCAAGCGAATAAGCGTCGAGCATAACCTTCCTTTAAAGTCTTTTATTTGAGCCGCTCCTAATGCAGCGTCGGAATCATATTGTATAATTCGATAGTAAACTTCTTCATACTGCTTATCATAAAAGGCAGCATAATAACGGAAACCAAGAATACGACTATCAGCTTAGGAACGAAAGTTAAGGTTTGCTCCGAAATGGAAGTAGCCGCCTGAAAAATCGATATAATCAAGCCGACGATTAAAGACGCTAAAAGCATCGGTCCGCAAACCAGAAAAACGTAGTAGAAGGCTTGTCTTGCTAAATCGACAACGAAAACATCGGTCATTGAAAATCCTTTTTATTTATTTAACATCCTTGCTTTTAATCTATCCCGCGCTTAAAATGCTTTTCATTAACGAATCGACCACCAAATACCACCCGTCCACAAGGACGAACAACAGCACCTTTATCGGCAGCGAAATCAACTGCGGAGGCAGCAAGAACATACCGAGAGACATCAATATGGAGGCTATCACCATATCTAACACGAGAAAAGGCACGAACAAAAGAAAACCGATTTGGAAAGCCACTCTTAACTCGCTAATGCTGAAAGCCGGAATTATCGCCCAAATTGAAACGTCGTCCACGTCCTTCGGTTTGTCGGCGCCGCTCAGCTTAATAAACAACGCTAAATCCGCTTCGCGAGTGCGTTTCAGCATAAACTCCCGAAAAGGCTGAACAACGTTGGACACCGCTTCTTTCTGAGTAATCTCCTCTTTAAGATACGGCTGAATTCCTTTATTGTTCGCCTCGTTCAGAGCCGACTGCATAACGAAAAAAGTCAAAAACAGAGCCAGCCCCGTTATTAATTGATTGGGCGGTTGAGTCTGGGTGCCTATAGCTTGTTTCAAAAAATGGAATACTATTATAATCCGCGTGAAACAAGTCATCATAATCAAAATAGACGGAGCCAAAGTCAACACCGTCATAACCGCCAATATTTGAAGAGCCGTTACGTAGTCGTCCGGCGAATCCGCTTTACCTACGTTTACGGAAACGTTGGGCAAACCGACCTTAGTCGGAGCTTGCTTCTGCGAGTAACTTTCCGCGCCGCCGCAAAAAACCCCGAACGCCAGAGCTATTATAAATATCCCCGCTTTCTTTATAAATCTATTTCTCTTCATACCTTTTCGTTCTTATTAAGTCGTTTTTCCTAAAACAATCGATATGCCATCAAAAAGGTTGCAAAATTGAAAACCGCCAATCGCGTCCCCTAAATTTTTTGAAAATAACGAAATAGCTTTCGAAAATTTTGGAACGATTTTTATTCTTTTTGAAAAATCAAAGAACAAATAATGAAAATCAATAGAAAGTCGGCTTTTTTTCGCGGCTAATATTCAAACTGCGGTCATTTTTGAACAGCGCGACCAAAAACTAAAACCGCGCCTAAATAATTGCAGAACGATTTTTTTTTGCTAATTTTACTTAGCTTATATTTTTATAATCGCAAAAAAAGGTTATCGACAATAATAACTAAACAATAAATGAGCGAACTAAAAGATAAGCCGCTGATAATACGCGCTATAGCGGGCGAAAAGACTAATCGCGCGCCCGTCTGGCTGATGCGTCAAGCGGGCAGATATATGCCGGAGTATCAAGAAATTCGAAAGCGATACGACTTTAAAACTATGTTTAAAACGCCTGAATTAGCCGTCGAAATATCGCTCCAACCGGTAAAGAAATTCGCCGTGGACGGAGCTATTATCTTCTCAGACATTACCGTTCTCCCCGAAGCCTTAGGACTCGGCTTAGAATTTATCGAAGGCAAAGGTCCCGTATTCTCTAATCCCGTAAGGACGGCTAAAGACGTCGAAAAAATAACTAGCCGCGAAATCGACGGCAATCTCGACTACGTCGGCAAAATTATAAGAACGCTAAAAAGAGAAATAGACAAGCAAGTTGCTTTAATAGGCTTCAGCGGCGCTCCTTGGACGTTGACAAAATATATCGTGGACGGCTCCAACCTAAAAAGCCATCGATTTATAAAATATATGCGCTTCTCCCAACCGGAATTACTCAAACGTCTTTTAGATTTCGTCGCCGACAAAGTTATAGAACATTGCAAATCGCAAGTCGAAGCAGGCGCGGACCTTATCCAACTTTTCGACAGCTCCGCCTCGATTATCGACGACGAAGGATTTAGCGAATTCGTCCTGCCCTACGCAAAAAAAACCATCGACGCCCTGCGTAGCGAGGGCGTCCCGGTTATTTATTTCTCGAGGGATACGGGGTATTGGCTCAACGAAATATCCGAATTGGGCGCCGATATATTAAGCGTCGATTGGACGGTAAATCCTCGTAAAACAGTTGAATTATGCCGAGACAAATGCGGACTCCAAGGCAATCTCGACCCAGGCGTTCTTTATTGCGACCCCGAAACGATACGAGGAGAAGTCAAAAAAATGCTTAACGCGTTTAAGGAATCTCCTAAATACATAGCCAATCTCGGGCACGGCGTAAAGCCCGACACGCCAAACGAAAACGTCGCCTGTTTCGTCGAAGCGGTTAAAAAAGAAAGCGAAAAGTTATACAGTAACGTTTGACGATTATGCGTAAGTTCAATATAGATTTGCTGAGGAAATACGACGTTTCCGGCCCTAGATACACTAGTTACCCGACAGCGCCTCATTTTAGCGAAGACTTCGACGCAGACGATTATATCGAGGAAATCGAAAAAAACGACGCGCCAGACGGCGCAGATTTATCGCTTTATATACATCTGCCCTTCTGCAAATCCAGATGTCTCTATTGCGCTTGCAACTCGATTATTTCGAGAAACAAAAAAATTATCGACTCCTACTTGGATTATTTGTTCAAAGAAATCGGAATCGTCTCGAACTTGCTCGACAAAAAAAGGCAAGTCGTTCAAATACACCTTGGCGGCGGAACGCCGAATTATTTAGGCGCCGATAAACTCTCGCTTCTAATCGAACGATTGAAAAACTCCTTTAACGTTAATAAAGACGCCGAAATCAGCGTAGAACTCGACCCGAGACTGCTCGACGCGGAATTTCTCTCGTCTCTAAATGATACCGGATTCAATCGCCTAAGCTTCGGCGTTCAGGACTTGAACGCCAAAGTGCAACAAACGGTAGCGAGAATAAATCCCAAGCAAATGATTGAAGAGCTAATAGCCGAAGCTAGAAAACTGGAATTTTCGTCGGTGAATTTCGATTTAATTTACGGGCTCCCTTATCAAACTCGCGAAAGCTTTTCCGAAACGGTCGAGGAAGTCTCGCGAATTTCCCCCGACAGAATTGCCGTTTACAATTTCGCGTATATGCCTTGGATTAAAGAACATCAAAAAACGCTGCCGGAAGAAGCCATACCGCCGGCTAGCGAAAAAATAGAAATATTGGGAGCGGCTATAGAAGACTTCGTCGAAAACGGCTACGAATATATCGGAATGGACCATTTCGCCAAACCCGAAGACGAACTCGCTAAAGCGCTAAACAACGGAAGTTTGCATCGCAATTTCCAAGGATACACAACCAAAGCCGACACTGAAACCTTAGCTTTCGGAGCGACGGGGATTAGTCAATTGAAAAACTCCTACGCTCAAAACTTCAAGACTCTCGACGAATATTATAAAGCTCTCGACAAGGGGCGCCCGCCAATAGCTAAAGGATTGACGCTCTCCGACGACGACTTAATCCGGCGACGCGTCGTCAACCGAATAATGTGCGGCGCGTTCATCGACAAAAAAGAATTCGCCGAGGAATTTAACGTTAATTTCGACGATTACTTCAAGCGCGAAATCCCGCGATTAAAAGATTTCGAACGCGAAGGATTGATAAAAACGAGCGGCGACGAAATAAAAGTCGATTATTCCGGTCGTTTAGTAATCCGCAATATCGCCATGATTTTCGACGCCTACTTAAAAGAAGACCTAAAAAAACGCAAGAAAATGTATTCCAAAACGCTATGACAGAAAACAAAATAAGCGTTTTGCTCGTAAACTTAGGCGGACCGAGTTCCGAAACGGAAATAAAACCTTTCCTCAAAAATTTATTTCTCGACCCCGACATTATAAATATTCCCGGCGGATTTCTTCTGCGCCCCATTTTAGCGAGAATGATTTCGAGTTTGCGCTACCAAACTTCCTCAAAACACTACGAATTGATCGGCGGCAAGTCGCCAATATTAGAAATTACAAAAGCGCAGGCTAACGCGCTGGAAAATGAATTGAACAAAGAAGCTTCGGCGAAAGTCCGGGTAGCTATGCGATATAGCGAACCGTTCATTAAAGACGCTCTAAAAGAAATTTCCGGCGAAAACTTAATCGTTCTGCCTCTTTATCCGCAATACTCTATTACTACCACAGGCTCGGTTCTCAACGAAATCAAACGAACGAAGAAAAAAATAAAACGTAGCTTTTCAAAAATGACTTTTGTGAATGATTTTCACGATAAAGAAGACTACATCGACGCCTTTGTTTCCGCGATAAATAGCTATTTAAACGACAAGGCGGTTAATTTCAAGTCAACGCCCGTTCTTCTCTTCAGCGCGCACGGTCTGCCGGAAAAACTAATTGAAAAAGGCGACCCGTATAAAGAACAAATCGAGAAGAGCGTAGAATTAATTATGGGAAAAATAGGCGGCGACTTCAAAAGCCTTATATCGTATCAGAGCCGAGCGGGCGTCGATAAATGGCTCAAGCCGACCACCGAAGACGTATTGGCGAAAATCGGCGAAACCGGCGGAGATGTTCTAGTCATTCCCATCAGCTTCGTATCGGAAAATCTTGAAACGCTTTACGAAATGGACATCCTATTCAAAGAAAAAGCGAAAGAATTTGGAATCGACAATTACCATAGATTGCCCTGCTTCAACGATAATCCAAAATTCATTAGTTGTTTAAAAAATATCGTATTGGAAAATGCCAAAAGATAAATACGACGCGATAATTGTTGGAGGCGGAATATCCGGCTTAACCACGGCTTACTTTTTAAAAAAAGGCGGCTTAAACCCTTTAATAATAGAGAAAAAATCGACTCCGGGCGGTAGTATAATGTCCGAAAGAGACGGCGACTATCTTATCGACTACGGACCGAACAGCGGATTGGAAACAACGCATTTGCTAAAAGAAATATTCGCCGACCTAAATTTAACCGAAAAAGTAAATTACGCTTCGTCCGCCGGTCAAAATCGATATATCTTGAAAAACGGAAAACTTACCGCTCTGCCGTTGAAACCGGGGAAATTCCTAAAAACCGAGCTGTTCTCTACGAGAGCCAAGCTCAGAGTTCTCAAAGAGCCTTTCATAAAAGCCCCGTCGGATTTGAAAGACGAAAGTTTAGCCGATTTTGTGAAAAGAAGGCTCGGCTGGGAGTTCCTCGCTTACGCCATCGACCCGTTCGTAGCCGGCATTTACGCCGGAACGCCGGAAAATTTAAGCGTCGGCGCGGCTTTCCCAAAACTGCTCGCCCTAGAAAAAGAGTATGGGAGCATAATTAAAGGAACCGTTCTCGGCGCGAGAAAACGAAAGAAGCGAAAAGACCAATCCAAACCCTCGGCGAAAATGTTCTCGTTCTTAGAGGGTATGCAAACTCTGACAGACGCCTTAGCCGACTATAACAAAGAAAACCTCGTTACCGACGCGGGAATAGTTTCCATAAGCAAAGAATCGAAAAAACATATAGTCGAATTTTTGGTTGACGGCGAAAAGCAAAAAGTAGAATCAGACGCGATAATTTTAACCGCGCCGTCGCACAAATACAAATCGCTCCCTTTAGACTCTCGCCTGAAAAAAATCGTCGGCGATATATATTATCCGCCGGTTACTATGGCGTTCTTCGGCTACGAGAAAAATCCCGCCAAGCGCCCCTTGGACGGCTTCGGCTACTTAATCCCAAAATCCGAAAAAAGAAACACTCTGGGAACTATTTGGAGTTCCGTCATATTCAAAAATCGCGCTCCGAAAGACGGCGCCGCTTTCACAACTTATATCGGTGGCTCGAGACAGCCGGAAAACGCGCTGAAAGACGAAGACGAAATAATAAAAATGACGATGGAAGACTTCGCCGATACATTGGGAATCGAATCAAAACCGGATAAAATAGTCGTCAAAAAATGGGAAAAAGCCATACCGCAATATCAAGTCGGACACAAAGACATAATAGAATCTATAGAAAAATACGAGGACGACAATCCCGGAATTTTCGTATCCGGCAACTTCCGCGGCGGCATATCCGTCGCCGACTGCGTAAAACAAGCGCGAACGACCGCCGACTCGGCGATAAAATACGTCGGAAAGTAAAAACATAACAAAGACAAATCATTTCAATCCCTCAAAAATTTATTTCATTAATAACCTTTTAGGACGCGAGATAAAGCGACTGGCAAATAATGAGTTATTCATTTCGGGAGAACATACAACTACTTTAAACACAGAAGGCTTATCCAGCGGCGTTTATTATTGCGTCTTTAAAACTGAAACGAACCTAAAAACCGCTAAGCTAATGATACATAAATAAAATCGCTTACTTAGTTCTAAAATTTTAATCTCATATCGCCGATTTGTTTTTTATTTAACCGAATCGAGATATATTCGCGTCTTATATTATTATTATTAATCGGCGATAAATGAGCGAAAAAATCAGTCTAAAACAAATCGTAATCAACAACAAATACTTCTTTGTTCCCTATATCGCTTTTCTAATCGCGGGTTTGTTCGCTATTATCTTTCTGGACAAAGGCGAATTTTTTCTATTCGTAAATTCCAACGCCGGCGGTTTTTGGGATTACTTTTTTTTCTATTCCACTTACCTCGGCGACGGCTATACATACTTAATAGTCGTAATTATCGCTCTGTTAATACGTGTAAGATACTTTGCTATAGGCGTTTTGTCATACGCTTCGAGCGGTATAGCCGCTCAAATACTAAAAAGAAGTTTCGACGTCGCCAGACCTTGGAAATTCTTCGGCAAACCCGACTGGCTCTACTTGCCGCTTGGAATCGAGCCTCATTCTCATCATAGCTTCCCTTCGGGGCATTCGGCTTCGGCGCTCTCGCTTTTTCTTTTTCTCTCGCTCTTCATCAACAATAAAACGCTTAAAGCTATATTCTTCTTATGCGCTCTGATAACGGCTATATCTAGAATTTATATAGTTCAGCACTTCTTTATCGACGTGTATATCGGTTCTATTTTGGGAGTCGTCTTTACAGTTCTCGTTTATTATACTTTCATTAACTCCGAAAACTTAAAGAAATCAAGATTCCTCAATCGCTCATTTTTGAAAAAGCAGTCTAAAGAAACTTAGCCTTGAAGCCGATAATAAAAACCAACGCGAAAAGAGGCTTAGTTCGCGAAACCCTCTTGGATTTTTTTCTAAGGACTAACATAGAAATCCTCCCTTATTAAGAAACCGAGAGGGTTTTTTCGTTCGCGCTAAAAAGAGGGAAAGATAATATTAGCAAGTCAAAACTATTGCTTAATTTTGACTATTTAAATATCGAAGAAACTCAAATGGATTTTGTCAATAAACGTGAAATAAGAGTCTGCGGACTCCAAAGAACGGGCAATCACGCCCTAATCGGCTGGATTCTCGATTCGGTCAAAGGCAAAAAGTGCTTGCTAAACGCCGCTACTCCGGGCAAAGACCCATTCCTGCGCCACTCCCAAAGAGAACTGTATAACATCAGCGAAAGCGAATTTGAAAAGGATAAACGCGAAAAATCGTTAAAAAAAGATTTACTTATCTACTCATACGAAGACGCCCCTTTGGACAAAATCTTCGCCGAGAAATTCGAAGAAAAAGCGCCCGATTACGTCGGCAAAAGCGAGTCCGTATTTAACGTGATTATATTAAGAGACCCGTTCAATTTGTTCGCCAGCAGACTCCAATGGATTAAGCGAAACAAGTTTTTGCTTGATATTGGAAAAAGAGGCAGTTGCAAACTCAACTTAACCGACGAAAAACAACGCTTAAAATTAATAAACATATGGAAGGCATACGCTAAAGAATTCTTAGGCGAAAATGAGATTGTGGATGAAAACAAACTGCCCATAAATTTCAACAAATGGTTCGCCGAAAAATCTTATAGAAAAAAGATAGCCGACACTCTACAATTAAACAAAAATTCAAACGCTCAACAAGTTACGGGATACGGCGGCGGCAGCTCCTTCGACGGTCAAAATCTAACTCTGAAAACGATAATGAATAACTGGCGTTGGCTATTCAAATACCAACTTTATAAGAACGCTTTTATTGAAGGGCAAATCTTCGACTACCTTCGGAGACTATTCAACAAACCGTTAAAAGCCGATAAAATGAAAGTCTTAGAAAGATGGAAAACGTTCAAAGACGACCCATTCTATCGAAGTCTTTTCAAAGATAATGAATTAATAGAACTTTCAAACAGAATTTTCGGCAGAATCCCCGGAACGGAAAAATTGCTAAAAAACTGAGAATCATAGCCGCAATTTTTAAAATATTTACTATTTAACGTATTTTTTGTAATTTAGAATCGAAAAGACGAGGCTATAAATTAAATTGAAGAGGAGTTTTGAAAAGCGGCGCCGATTACGAATACGAGTTGTCGATTGTGATGCCTTGTTTAAACGAGGCGGAAACCGTTGGAATATGCGTCGATAAAGCGTTTAAGTTTATCAGACGCAATAAAATAAACGCCGAAGTGGTCGTAGCCGACAACGGAAGTTCCGACGGCTCCGCTGAAATCGCAAAAAGAAACGGAGCGCGCGTCGTTAGCGTAGAGGAACGCGGTTACGGAAGCGCTTTGACTGGCGGAATCGAAAGCGCAAAAGGAAAATACATAATAATTGGCGACTCCGACGATAGTCACGATTTAGTAAACCTAGAGCCTTTTTACGAAAAACTGCAAGAAGGATACGATTTAGTCGTGGGCAATCGCTTCGCCGGCGGAATAGAGAAAGACGCTATGTCCTTCCTTCACAGATATGTAGGCAATCCTATTCTTTCGACTATAGGCAGAATATTTTTTAAAAGCAAAATACGCGACTTCCACTGCGGCTTGAGAGGCTTTACCGCCGAAGCGTTCAAAAAAATGGATATGCGCTCTTCCGGTATGGAATTCGCCAGCGAAATGATAGTCAAGGCGACTTTAAAGAATCTGAAAATAGCGGAAGTCCCCACTAAAATGTTCCCAGCCGGACGCGAGGGACCTCCCCATCTTAATACGTTTAGAGACGGCTGGCGACACTTGCGCTTTCTGCTGCTCTTTAGTCCCAGATGGTTGTTCTTGTATCCCAGCTTTCTACTGATAGCTATGGGATTAACTATTAACATTTGGCTCCTGCCCGGCTCTAGTTTAAATCTCGATATACACACAATGATTTACGCCGCCGCCGCGATTATTATTGGTATCAACGGCGTTAGCTTCGCGGTGCTAACAAAAGTTTACGCCGCTCAGGAAAAGCTCCTGCCCGAACATCCGAAACTCAACAGAATTTTACGTTACGCCACGTTAGAAAAAGGCTTGTTTGTCGGCGTCTTTATTGCTCTGATAGGATTATTAGGCGTCGTTTTTTCGCTTATTCTGCTAGAACGCGGCTTGTTCAAAACCCTAACAATTCAAGAAACTATGAGAATGGTCATTATCGCGGCTACTCTATTAATAGTGGGATTTCAAATTATATTTTCTAGTTTCTTTTATAGTATTCTTAAATTGAAGTTTAGAAAAAATTCTAAAACAAATAATAATTAAATTAATTATGGCGCAAAAACAAAAATCGACGACAAAAGACAAAGAGATACTGCCGCTTAAACCAGAATATATATTTCTCGTTCTCGGCTTTATTTTCGGTTTGCTTTTAGTTTTCAAAAATCCTCCTTGGCAAACCAACGACGAAGACCGGCATTTTATTCACGCCTATTATATCTCTCAAGGATACTTACTCCCAAAACAAGGAGACAATAAAATCGGCGGTCCTATGCCCGTAAAACTTAAAGAAACGATTAAAAGCTTTCAAGGCATTAAGTTTTCCGACGGAGTAAAAATAAGCAAACGTAGATTAGACGAACTCGCTGAAGAACCCCTAAACGAAAACAACAAAAAGTTCTATCATAATCATCACTATAACCAAAATCCAGTCGGATTTTTCCCCAGCGCTCTTGGAATTTTCATAGGACAAATCTTTAACGACAACGCTTTATGGTTAAATTGGTTCGCGCGCATAGGTAGTTTGATATTTTACTTGGCGATTGTTTTCTTCGCCATAAAAACGACTCCAATTTTTAAAACTACTCTTATGTTGTTCGCTTTGACGCCAATGACGCTTTACCAAGGCGCTTCCATTACCTACGACGTGCTTCTGATATCTATCTCGTTTTTGATTTTCGCGTTAGCCCTCAAATACGCTTTAGACGAAAACGCTTTCTTTACTTGGAAAGATTTCGCTCTGTTCTTAGCTCTCTTTGTCGTTATGAGATTCGCTAAGACAGGCTATCCTTTCATACCCTTCATCTTTCTAATTATTCCCTTAAGAAAATACAAGTTGCGCATACCGCCCGCTCTAGGAACGGCGATAATGGCTGTTGCTTTATTTGTCGTTTATTCTAATTTAGTTACTTGGACTTGGAGCTCTATTAAATCTGCTCAGAATTATAAACTCGAAAAGACTCAAGGTTTAAAAAAAGACTTTAAGCATTCTAGAACGCTAAATATCGAATACCATTTAAGCAAACCGTTCGAAATGACCGGCGATTTGTATAACAACATTAGCCATTTCAAACAAGAATGGACTACCGGCGTTATTGGCAGATTCGGTTATTCATATACAACTTTACCCGGATGGTTCTATTTCATTTTCGGAACCGTCCTATTAACCGTCGCTTTTTTTGATTCAAACAAAAAATACAAACTGAATATTTACCAAAAAATCATTTCTTTCCTTGTAGCCGCGGGAACCGTCAGCTCAATCATTGTCGGAATGTATCTAAGCTCGCCGGTAGGCAATAAAATGGTCTTCGGACTGCAAGGCAGATATTTTATACCCGCTATCCCATTTCTATTGCTAATACTTTACAACGACAAATTCGAGTCAAAGGAATGGAAAAAATGGAAACCTCTCGCCGTGGGAATCTTTGCGTGCATTTCCCTAATATATACATTAGCTTATCTTGACAATATTTTCTATCAACCTTGATAATTATAATAAGATATGGACTATAAATTTCTATTAATATTCCTGACGATACTATTAGCCGCCATCGCGCAGACCTCGCTGAAAAAAGGCGGCTTTTACAACGTCAATCAAACCGAGCTTTACTTATTCGTCGGCTTGGGAGCCGCTTTATATATAGTCGTTTTCTTCCTTCAAGTATATTTGCTGCGTTTTTACCCCGTTAGCAAACTAACGCCCGTAATTACCATAGGTTCAATGGTACTGATAGTCATTCTGGGAATGATGATTTTTCAGGAAACTATGAACCCAAAACAAGTAATGGGAGTTGTTCTGGGCGGCGTTTCGATATATCTTCTACTTTCCTAGAAGCTATAAATCAGTCTCCGCCGACTATATATTTCCTATACAAAGAAGTCATCCAATGAAAGTAAGTTTCGTAATTTTTGAAATACAACTTCTTAGGCTCGACGATTCTATAAAACTTGCCGCTGTCGTATTCCCATATCCATAATTCAGACCCTTTAGTTATTCTTTTCTGAATGAAAAGCCTTTTTGCGGCTTTTGAATCTTCCTCGTCGTATTTTTGAATCAGCTTATCGCCAGTCCAAATATTTGCCCACTTCCCGCCTTTAACGGGGTCCAAATAATTCCTCGCTATCTCTATATCTCTATTGCCAATTATATCGCGACCGTTAACTTTTATTGAATCGACGAATCTATACCCTATTTTAATCTGCCAGTCAGCCGCCCAAAAAGTGTCGAATATACCGACGTAATTATAACGAAATGGAACGTCGATAAGTATTATCGCCGCGCTATCCGTCCGCTTGATTTTTTCATACGGAAATTCCCCGATTACTTCTTTCTGAACCGACCAAGCTTTGCTCCAATCAAAAGTCCTAAAAACCGTCGCCGAAGCCAATAATATTATAGTAGCGCCGACCAAGACATTGACAAGTTTTCCGCTCAATTGAAAACGTTCCCTCAATAAATATACGGAAAACGAAAAAAGAACGGCGAGCCAAAAACCAACGGTTATAAAGGTTCTACCGCGCATCCCCATTCCCCAAACAATATATCCGGCGCCCGAATATACAATCAAAGAAATCAAAATACCCGATAAAATCGCTATTATAAATAAAACCGCCGCTTTGTATTCATCCGAACTATCGAAATTATTTTTCTTGAAGTTGGAAATTACTATAACGACAAAAAGAATAAACAATGGAATTAAAATGAAACTTATTCCTTCCGCGCTCCTAAACGCGGCGTAAGGCAAATGGACAAAGTTAGCCGCTACGGTTTCAAAAAAATGAGGATTGAACGCTTTGGTTACGCCGAACTCTATTATCCTATTCCAAAAAATCACGAAAAACTGAATTAAAAGGAAAGCTCCGAATAAATATATCGTCTTTACCTTGCCAAATCTCTTATGAAAATCCATACTAAAAGCTATGATAAATAAAGGAATGAATTGAAAATAAAAGCTTTCGTAAGTAAAACAGCTCAACAGAAAAAACAATATAGGCAAAAGAAAGGTAAGTTTTCCTTTGTTTAAATAATAAAACAGCGACCAGCCGCTTAAAAAGTAAAAAATCATTGAAAACGCGTTGTTTACCGCGGAAGACCAAACCGTAAATCCTAAATTCCAAGGCGAAACAAGCCAGAAAACCGCCGCTAAAACGCTATAAAATTCTACTTCTTCTATACATAAATAACGCAATATCTCTCTAACGAAAATATAAAGACAAACGGAGGTCAAAAGAACCAGAACGGCGGCGTATATTTGCCAATACGCCGGCTCCGAAGCTCCCAACGCCTTTGTAGATAAAAAGAAAATTGCGCCGATAACCGGTCGATTATAAAAGCGTTGAAGATAAGAACTAAAATCAGTCCCAAGTTTCTCTGTTGCCTCCGGCGCGATTATCTGAGTCCAATCATCGGAGTAAAAACCGAGCGTAAAAGGACGCCAAGAACACAGAGCCGCCCAAATTACTATAATTAACAAACAACTTTTCGTTAGCTTTCCCATTTGCTTTTATTCGTCGTATAATAAATAATCGCCGCCGCTAAAAAACTTTAAAAGAAAGATTCAAGTCAAATCCAAATTACTCAAATAGCGACAATAATACAATAATTAATGAGCGCCCGAACAAACTAAATATAGACAAGATTTTGACAAATCGCAGTCAACATTAATTATACAGAAAGCAAAAAAATCATTTGATTTTATTGTTCAAAAAAGGCAAAATCATATATTCGATAACTAAACTAAAAGTTCGGTTTAAATATGACTGTATTTTAATTATAGGGAGTTCGGTCGAAGCAAAAGTTCCGACTTTGTTGAAATGAATATATTTAATTACTTAAAAGAAAACGCCGGCAGCGTAACCGCCGAGTGGCGTAAAGCCGTTTTCGACAGCTATCCCGACGGCTCGGGCAAATACCTGACCCGAAACAAAGACAAATTCGCCAATCCAATCGGTTGGGCGGTGAATAATGTTATACCAACTATTTATCAAGAACTTATCGGCGAAATGGATTACGCTAAAATTGCCAACGCTCTGAACGATTTCATCAAAATCAGAGCGGTTCAAAGTTTTTCAACCGAAGAAGCTCTCGGCTTTTTTCAAGAGCTTAAAAAGCTGACTAGAGAAAGAACTAAGGAATGGTTCTCCGACTCCGATTTCGTCGAAAGCCTCCTAACTTTCGAAAGCAGAGTTGACAAAGCGTTTTCGATAGCGATGGGACTTTATATGGAAGACAAAATCAAAATAGCCGAAATTAGAGCTTTGGAACAAAAAAAGCGAAATCAAAAAATGATAAGAAGACTGAGCGAGAAGTACAACTTAATAGACGACACAAGCAATTGAATTATAAATGTTTAAATAAAAGGGCGTAATAAATGGGTTTAGGCTTTTCAATTATAGCGCTGGCAGTTTTAATAGCGTTGGCGATTATAGGAGCCGTCGTTCCGGGATTGCACGTCGTTTTCGGCGTCGTAATACCTTACATAGCTTTGGCGGTTTTTGTAATCGGCGTTATAGTCAGAATAATCAAATGGGCGAAAGCGCCCGTACCGTTCAGAATTCCGACGACTTGCGGTCAGGAAAAATCGCTTTCGTGGATTAAACCAAACAAAATCGACAATCCATCGACCGCTTTCGCTACGTTTATCAGAATGGCGATGGAAGTGTTATTTTTCCGCTCGCTTTTCAGAAACACTTCGGCGGAAATTAGAAAAGGACCAAAACTAGCTTACGGCGAAACAAAATGGCTATGGCTTTTCGGTCTGATGTTCCATTGGTCTTTTCTTATTATTTTCCTAAGGCATTTTAGGTTATTCGCGAATCCCATTCCGGTATTCGTCGATTGGCTGCAATTTGCCGACGGATTTTTCCAAATCGGACTGCCGATTATTTATATAACCGACATTGCCATATTAATAGCTGTGTCGTACCTATTCCTTAGGAGAGTATTCGACCAAAAAATTAAAATAATGTCGTTGGCGTCGGATTACTTCCCATTGCTACTTATTTTAGGCATAGCCGTTTCCGGCGTCGTTATGAGATACTTCGTTAAAACGGACATAGTAGCTATCAAAGAAGCCGCTGTCGGCATTTTATCGTTCAGCCCAATAGTTCCCGCGGATACAATCGGCGTTTGGTTCTACATTCACTTCTTCTTAGTGTGCTGTCTGCTCATTTATTTCCCTATGAGCAAACTAGTCCACATGGGCGGCATATTTATGAGCCCAACGAGGAACTTGGCAAACAACAACAGAATAAAACATCACAAAAATCCTTGGAAAGACGACGAAAGACTGTTCCCCGTCAAACCGCACACATACGAAGAATACGAAGACGAGTTCAGAAAAGTTATGAAAGCCGCAGATATGCCTCTCGAAAAGGACGTAGAAGAAAAGGAGGATAAATAAATGTCTTTAAAACGAAAACCCGAAGAACTAGCGAGCGCTATAGATTTTAAGCCTACGAAAAAGCGTTGGCCCGACGAGCCGCTAGATTTTGAAAAACTCAAGGGAACATATAGCTATCCGGGTGAAAAGGAAGCTTTAGAATACCTTGAACAACCAAATCCAAGAAAATGGCAGCCCTACGAAGACGACTGGAAACTGCCGGAAAATTGGAAGGATATCATACTCGAAGGACTTAGGTTGAGATTAAAAAAATTCCGAACGCTTCAAGTCTTTATGGATTGTTGCGTTAGATGCGGCGCTTGCGCCGACAAATGCCACTTCTTCCTCGGCACCGGCGACCCTTACAATATGCCGGTAAAAAGAGCCGAACTCTTGCGAGCGGTTTACAAAAAAGAATTCACCAAAGCCGGCAAGATTATGGGCAAAATGGTCGGCGCCGAAGAGTTAACGTTCGAAGTTCTAAAAAAATGGTTCTACTATTTTTATCAATGCACCCAATGCAGACGTTGCTCGGTCTTTTGCCCCTACGGCATAGACACCGCCGAAATCACTTTCCTTGCCAGAGAGCTTATGAATTTAATCGGCATAAATATAGACTGGGTAATGACGCCGGTCAAAAACAGCCACAGAACCGGCAACCACCTCGGCGTTCAGCCGCACGGCTTCGTGGACAGTCTCGAATTCGCCGCCGAGGATTTAGAAGACGTTACTGGAGTGAAAATCGACTTGCCGATTAATAAAAAAGGCTCGGAAATACTATTTATAACTCCTTCGGCGGACTATTTCTCCGAGCCTCATTACTACACCTTGCTCGGATATATGGCGCTTTTCCACGAGCTTGGCTTGGATTACACTTTCAGCTCATACGCTTCCGAAGGCGGCAACTTCGGCTCCTTCGTCTCGCACGATATGATGCGTGTCCTTAATTATAAAATGTACGCCGAAGCTAAAAGATTGGGCGTCAAATGGATTCTCGGAGGCGAATGCGGGCATATGTGGAGAGTCGTCCATCAATATATGGACACTTTGAACGGACCGCCCGACTTCCTAGAAGTTCCAAAATCGCCGATTACCGGCACGGTATTCGACAACGCGAAATCGACAAAGATGGTTCACATAATGGAATTTACCGCCGATTTAATTAAAAACGGCAAATTGAAACTCGACCCGAGCAGAAACGACCACTGGCACGCGACGTTCCACGATTCCTGCAACCCCTCCAGAGGTATGGGACTGCTCGAAGAACCGAGATACGTAATCAATCAAGTTATGAACAATTTTACGGAAATGCCGGACAACACTATTAAAGAACAGACTTTCTGTTGCGGCAGCGGCGCCGGACTAGGCAACGACGAAAACTTCGAAATGAGAATGCGCGGCGGCTTGCCAAGAGCCAACGCCGTAAAACACGTAGCCGACAATTATGGAGCCAATATCCTGCTCTGTATCTGCGCTATCGACAAAGCCGTGTTCCCGCCGCTATTGGATTACTGGGTTCCGGGAACGGAAGTCGGCGGCATACACGAAATGGTCGCTAACGCTATGATTATGAAAGACGAAAAGGACAGAACCACCGACCTGCGAAGTCAACCTTTCCTCAAATATCGCGATAAAGAAGAAAAAGAAAATGAGGAAAACGGAAAGGAGGATAAATAAATGTACGATTCTTGGAAAGTTATTATCGGAATCATCGTATTCTTGCTAGCGTTCACTTCGCCCGTCTGGACGAACTTCTTTTCCACCGAAATAGAAGCGCCGGACTTAGTATATCCCGAAAAATACGACGAATGCGTCGAGGAAACCGAGTATATGAAATCTTATCATATGGATATGCTTAACGATTGGCGCGACTTGGTCGTGAGAGAAGATATTAGATACTATACTAAAGACGGCGAAGCGTTTATGATAGGCGACGAGAAAGCGGAAATGAGCTTGACAAAAACTTGCTTGAATTGCCACGATTCTAAAGCGGATTTCTGCGACGAATGCCATGACTATATGGACGTTACGCCTTACTGCTGGGATTGTCATATAGACGAATACAATCCCGAGGAAAAAGAAACGCCCCGCCCCGAAACCGGAATGAAAACCGACGAAAAAGAACAGACGCAAGTTACTGAAACAACCGAGGAGAAGAACAATGAAAACTAGTAGAAGAAAGTTCTTATCCGCCGCCGGTTTAGCCGCGGCTCTCGGAATAGCAGGAAAACCGACTTACGATATCCTTGCCGGAGAGAAAACGGCTCCGAATCCCACAACAAAACGCTGGGCTATGGCTATCGACATCCGAAAATTGATGGATAATCCTTCGGTAATGAACAAATGCATAGAAGCCTGCGCCAAGACGCATAATATACCGAAAATTGAAAACGAAAAAGAAGAAGTTAAATGGATTTGGAAAGAGCCGTTCGAACACGCGTTTATCGAACAAGAAAACGAATATATTCCCGATGAAATTCTACATCATCCGATATTGCTGCTGTGCAATCATTGCGAAAATCCTCCTTGCACGCGCGTATGCCCCACGCAGGCGACTTGGAAACGCGAAGAAGACGGATTGGTTATGATGGACTGGCACCGATGTATCGGTTGCCGCTATTGTATGGCGGCTTGTCCTTACGGCTCTAGAAGCTTCAATTGGAAAGACCCGAGACCGAATATCGACGAAATCAATCAGGAATTTCCAACTCGAATGAGAGGCGTTGTCGAAAAATGTTCCTTCTGCGACGAACGAATAGCCGTAGGAAAAAAACCCGCCTGCGTCGAAGTATGCGAAAAAGACGAATTGGTATTCGGAGATTTGAACGACCCGAATTCTAAAGTCAGAAAAGTTCTTAAAAACAATTACTCTATCAGAAGAAAGCCCGAATTGGGGGCTCAACCTGGAATTTATTATATAGTTTAAGGGATATGAGCTTATGTTAGAAAAAGTATTCTCAGGAACGAAAAATTATTGGTTATGGATTATTTTTCTGCTCGTTTTAAGCGGCGTAGGAGTCGTCGCTTTTATACATCAGTTTAACGAAGGCTTGCAGGTAACGGGAATGAGCAGAGACGTTACTTGGGGGATTTATATCGCTCAGTTCACTTTCCTAGTCGGAGTGGCGGCTTCCGCCGTTATGGTCGTTCTGCCTTACTATTTGCACAACTACAAAAAATTCGGCAAGATTACCATTTTCGGCGAATTCTTAGCCATCGGAGCGGTTATAATGTGTATGGCGTTTATTTTTGTCGATATGGGACAACCTCTTAGAGTATTGAACGTAGCCCTATATCCCACGCCGAACTCGCCTATGTTCTGGGACTTTATATCTCTCGGCGGATATCTGGTTCTGAATATAATAATCAGCCGCGTTGCGCTGAACTCCGAGAAGAAAGGCATAAAACCGCCGAAATGGGTTAAGCCGTTCATCTATATTTCTATTCCTTGGGCGGTCAGCATCCACACCGTTACGGCGTTTCTTTACTCGGGTCTCGCCGCGAGACCTTTCTGGATGAGCGCTATTATGGCTCCCAGATTTTTGGCGACCGCTTTCGCCGCCGGTCCCGCCCTGCTTATCTTGCTTTGCATTATAATGGAGAAACTTACGAAATTCAGCGTTGGCAAAGAAGCTCTGCACAATTTGGGCGTCATAGTTACCTATGCGATGTGCCTGAACATCTTCTTCCTATTGCTTGAATTATTCACGGCGCTTTACAGCGGAATTCCGCATCACGCGCACCATTTCGAATTCCTATACTTCGGCTTGCAGGGCAACTACAGCATAGTTCCCTTTATGTGGACTTCCTCAGTATTAGCGATTATATCCATTATTATGTTGCTTATTCCCAAAATACGGAAAAACAAAACGACGCTTATGTGGGCGTGCATTTTCGTATTCCTCTCAATCTGGCTCGACAAAGGATTGGGAATGATTGTCGCCGGATTTACGCCGACTACTCTCGGCTACGTAACGCCTTACTGGCCTACAATTACCGAAACGCTAATATCGATCGGAATTTTCGCCATTGGAGCGCTAATCATCACGGGGCTATACAAAATAGCGCTCACAATACGCCGGCAATTGAAACAAAGCTACTAAACAAAGCAAAAAATATAATAACGAGATTCAAAACCGCCTCGATTCGGGGCGGTTTTTTTATTTTATAAAATTAAAATTATCTCTTTACTATTAGCCAAATTTTTTTTATTATTAAGTTTATGTTAAAAGACAGCAAACTAATTTGAGGTCGCTATGAGCAAATCTTCTGAAAAAAATAACGGAAAGCCGCTCAAAAAGTATAAAAAGAACGGCAAGCTGAAACGAAAATACTACGAGAAAGAACTCGCCAAATTGCAATTCGAACTGGTCAAACTCCAGCACTGGGTCAAGCACAAAGGATTTCGGGTAGTGATTGTCTTCGAGGGAAGAGACGCCGCCGGAAAAGGGGGAACAATCAAACGAATATCCGCTCCTTTGAATCCTCGCGGTTTTCGAATAGTCGCTCTGCCAAAACCATCCGACAAAGAAAAAACGCAATGGTATTTCCAACGATACGTTTCGCATCTGCCCTCGGCTGGCGAAATCGTTTTGTTCGACAGAAGTTGGTATAACAGAGCCGGCGTCGAATGGGTGATGGGCTTCTGCACAAGAGAACAATACAGAGAGTTTATGCGCTCCTGCCCAGAGTTTGAAAGGATGCTCGTTCGGTCGGGCATAATATTACTCAAATACTGGTTTTCCGTTAGCGACGAAGAGCAGGAAAAACGCCTGCAAGACAGAGTGAAAAACCCCGCTAAACGTTGGAAATTCTCCGATATGGACTTGGAGTCGTGGGATAAATGGGTGGAATTCTCCAAAGCTAAAGACAATATGTTCAAATACACAGACACCAAGCAAGCGCCTTGGTTCGTAGTAGAATCCGACGACAAGAAAAAAGCCAGGCTCAACTGCATCTCGCATATACTACATAAAATAGAATACGAAGACGTAATCCCAAGACCGAGAGAATTGCCGCCGAGAAAAATCGTCGAAGACTACATCAGACCTCCTAAAGAAGAACAAACTCACGTACCGGAAATATATTAATCCGCCCGCGAATAAATCAACCGCGCGTCGCCTCGTCCGTCGAAGCGACGCGCTTTTTTACGATACTCAACATAGGGAATAATAAAAACCAGCCAAAACATAAATTTAAATCCAAAATCATTTCGTTTTTCCGACGCGAAAAAATCAATTCTTGAAAAAGTTTATGAAGACGGAGAAAAAATTGAAAATTTCTCAAAAAAAAATGAAACATTTCAAGAATTTCGTGTTATACACTATATACTTCGAACAATTTTTAAAAAGAAAAAACGATAGGAAAAACGGGAGGATTAAAATGAAAAAGGCTTTACTATTATTATTAGTTGCTACAGTTCTTTGCAATTCCGCTTATAGCCAAATTTTCTCAATATTCGATTTAGACGCTACGAATTTCCCCACAATCAAAGCTAAGTTCATTGTAACAAAGCAAAACGGCGACCAAATCACTAATCTTTCTCCGGAAGATTTTGAAATTATCGAAAACGGCGTCGAAAGAAACGTAACCAAAGTGTCTTGTCCTTCTTCGGCGCCTCCCGTTCCGCTTTCGTCCGTTCTTACTATCGACGTCTCGGGTTCTATGTCGGGCAAAAACTTAGAATACGCCAAAGACGCCGCTAAAGCGTGGGTAAACGAGCTTTCTCTCGGCTCCTCCGATTGCGCTATTACTACTTTCGACACAAAAAACTACTTCAATCAAGATTTTACCGTAGAAAAACACAAACTTCTACGAGCTATAAACAATATAAGCGCGAAAGGCGGAACTAATTTTGACGCCGGCTTCATAAGCCCAATGGCGGGCGCTCTGCTCGCCGCGAAAGACGGCAAACACAAAAGAGTCGTCGTATTCCTTACCGACGGACAAGCAGAAGGAAACAAAGAAAAAATAATCAATAAAGCAAAAGAAATTAGAGCTACCGTCTATTGCGTCGTAATAAATGAATCCTGCCCCAAAATCTTGCAAGATATCGCAAACGAAACCGGCGGGAAATGGTATGAAAAGATTACCTCTAGCGAACAAGCGGTAAAAATTTACAAAGAAATACTGCAAACGGCGCGAATAGGCAATCCCTGCAATATCGAATGGACGAGTCAAATAGATTGCGAAGCGTTTAAAAACGCCGATATAACTTGTCTGCCAATAGCGAAAAGCGCCGTAGTAAAATACAGAGTCGAAAAAGACCAAATTGCCTCACTCGAAGTTAATCCCCTTAGCGTTAGATTTGGAGGAGTGAAACCCGGCAATTCTAAAGACACAAACGTTACCGTTACGGCTTACAATTCAGATTTCTCAATCTCAAACATAATTGACGAAAACGAAGAATTTGAAATAGAACCTAAAAGCTTCGAATTGCGAAAAGGCAAGAGTCAAGATTTGACAATTACTTTTACCCCTCAAGATAGCGGATATTCCTTTTCGCGTTTTTCTTTGGAAGGAAGCCCCTGCGGCAGTTATCTATACGTTACCGGCGGTTTCCCCGACGTTCCACCCGACAAAAAAACGCTAACGGTAACGCATCCTAACGGCGGCGAACAATTCCTCGCCGGCGCCGACACCGTCATTACTTGGGAAGGAATTTCTCCCGACGAAACAGTCTCTTTGGAATACAGCGTTGACGAAGGAAATAGCTGGAAAAAAATTAGCGACGCCGCTACCGGCAACAAATTCCAATGGAAAAACCTCCCCGATACAACAAGCGATAAATGCTTGGTAAAAGCGGAAGTCAACGACATTTTATTGTGGTCAACGGAATCAATTAAAAGTCAAAGTTTAGATTGGAATTCAGACGGAACGATGATAGCTTATCCCGGCGGCAATAATATTAAGATTATCGACGCCCAATCCGGCGAAACAATCCATATCTTTTCGGGACTCGACGTTAACGGCGATAATCTCGCGTGGAGTAGCGACGATGAAAAAATTGCTTTCTCCGGCTCAAACGGCGCTTATATAATTAACGCGTTCACGGGCAAAGTCATAGAAACTCTTGAAAAAACCAGCAGTATAAAAGGTCTTGTTTGGAGCCCAGACAACTCTAAATTAGCGGCTGTGCAAAAATACTCAGTATTAATCTGGGACGCTAAAACCGGCGATTTGCTTAATAGATTAACCCCCGAAACAGGCATTGGACTTCTTGGAGTTGAATGGAGTCCCGACGGTTCGAAAATAGCCTCTTGTTCTTGGGCTATATCCTTTAAAATCTGGGACGTAGAATCGGGCGAACAAATCAGTACTATCGAGAAGCACTCGGGAAGCGTATTTTCCCTCTCTTGGAGCCCCGACGGTTCGAAAATAGCTTCCGGCTCGCGAGACGAATCAATAAAGATTTGGAACGCCGATACGGGAGAGGAAATAAATCAGTTTACCGGACACGCCGGTTACGTTTACAGCGTCGATTGGAGCCCAGACGGCTCGAAAATCGTTTCAGCTTCGCAAGACAAAACCGTTAAAATATGGAACGTAAATACCGGCGAGGAAATAAAACACCTCGAAGGACATAATTACGAAGTCAAAACGACGCTATGGAGTCCAGACGGCTCGAAAATCGTTTCGGGTTCTACGGCTGGCTCTATCTTTGTTTGGAAAGCGGAAACGGGCGAAATAATAACCTCGAAAATCGGACACTCCGGCGCAGTTCGAGACGTAGATTGGAGCCCAGACGGCTCGAAATTAGCCACCGCGTCCAGCGATTATTCCGTTAAAATATGGAACGCGAAAACAGGCGAATACTTAAATACGGTTTTAGGAAAAAGAGTCGCTTGGAGCCCAGACGGCTCGAAATTAGCCACGCTCGTTCACGATATATATATTTATTTATGGGACGCCGAAACAGGAGACCAATTAGATATTTTGGAAGGACACACGAATAACATACGAGATTTCGCTTGGAACCCAGGCGGCTCAAAAATTGCCAGCGGAGCGAAATACGGCAGAATAAAAATCTGGGATATTAATACTAGCGAAGAAATTTTAACAATTTACGAAAGTCTAACGGACGTAAACAGCGTCGCTTGGAGCCCAGACGGCTCCAAAATCCTCTCTTGTAACGCTATTGCCTTTAATTTTAGAGGCGAAATAATAATTTGGGACGCAAACTCCGGCGACAGAATTTCTACGTTAAGCGAAGAATCCGCTTATATCGAAGACGCTGACTGGAGCCCAGACGGTTCGAAAATAGCTTCCACATCCACTTTTTACAAAAAAATTAAGATATTCGACGCCGATACGGGAGACGAATTACGAACTTTGTCTGACCTCAGCGTCTTTATTCATACGGTCGATTGGAACCCCGACGGGTATAGACTTGCCACCGGCTCAAGCGACAATACTATAAGAATCTGGGACGTTGATTCCGGCGAAGAAATTGAATCGATAAAAATGCATTCAAGCGACGTTAGTAGCGTAGCTTGGGGCGCCGCCGGACTCAAAATCGCCTCAGGCTCAACGGACCAAACAGCCAAAATCTTCGACTTAGGCGTAGAACCTCTGCAAAAAGACTTTTCCGACTCCGTTTGGTCGCTCGCAACGCCCAAAGCTGAAGCGCTCGACGTAGATATGGGCAAGGTAGTCGTCGGCGAAAGCAAAGACTCCGTCGTTAAAGCGTTTCTAAAAAATACGGGAGCGTATCCCTGCAAAATCAACTCCATCAGATTCAGAGGAAATTACTACAACCAATTTGATATAATAAGCGGGGTCCCGCCCTTCACTATTCCGGCGGGAGAGGAAAAACCCGTAGAGTTCCATTTTGAACCAACAATCGCGCAAGAAATCACGGCTTCTTTAGATATTGAAACCCAAGTAAAAACATTACGCCATACAATCAAAGGCGAAGGCGTTCATCCCGAACTGGAAGTCTTCTCCGACATAATCGACTTCGGAAAAGTCAGGCTCTCTTGCGACTCAGTTATTTCTAAAGTCGTTCTGACTAACATCGCGACGGAAACAATCAACATCGACTCTACCGTTATGCTCGGACCCGATAAAACACAGTTCGAAATTATCTCCGGCGGAGGAGACTTCACTTTAGCTACCCAAGAAAGCCGCGAAATAACCGTCCGCTTCGCTCCGCAATATACCGGCAGAACCAGCGGGCAAATCGGCTTTTATTACGACCATTTCGCTTCGCCCGCCAAAACGTTACTGTTCGGAGAGGGAATTAGCGACTGCGACGAAACAGGCTTCTACTACTCCAATTTCGACAACGCAGTCGATTTAAACGTCATAGAATACGCCGAGGAACAAGGAAACTCGATGGTATTAACGCCGGCGGCGGCTTGGCAAAAAGGAGCCGTCTGGCGCTCAAACAGAATGCCGGTCAAAAAAGGATTTACGACCGAGTTTTCCTTCAGGTTATCGGAGGGAAATCAAGACGCTTCGCCTACAAAAGAAAAATACGCCGGAGCCGACGGCGTAGCTTTCGTTGTGCAAAATCAATCGCCCGCGGCAATCGGTCGTTCCGGCAAGGGCGTCGGATATTCCGGCATAAAGAACTGTTGCGTCGTAGAGTTCGACGCATACGACAACAACGTGGAAGGTCAATTCAGCGACCCGGGAGAGGTTCACGCAGGAGTATTTTATAGCGACAGTTCAAAGGTAGTATCCAGCGAACACGGTTCGCAAACGCACGCCGAATCGACAAGCGACATTATGCCTATAATTCCCGACGGAAGAACCTATTACGCTAAAATCGACTACAACTTGGATTCGCTAAAAAATCTGGTTATATATTTAGATACGACCCAAGAGTTCAAATCGCCTCCGGTTTTAATAATAGAGAATTTCGAAGGCTTAGACAACATCGGCTTAGAAAAAGAGGAATTCGCTTGGGTAGGATTCACTTCGGCTACTGGCGCGGCTTATGAAAAGCACGAACTGCTCGACTGGTATTTCTGCCCGAAACCGACCGACGCCGTTTTAGACGTCGATTGGCTAAAGCAAGCTCAGGGAGATTTCGAAGCGTATCCTAATCCGACGTCGGACAAATTGAATATAATGTATTCGTTAGAAAAGACAAGCTACGTAGAAATCCGCATAGTCGATTTAATCGGCAGAACCGAAAAGCTAATAAACCGAGAATTATCTATACGGGGCGAGCACAAGATAGAAGCGAACGTAAACGACTTAAAGCCGGGAATATACAACATCGTTTTACAGACGGACAATTACGTAAAAACGAGACGAGTTATAATTGTAAGGTAAATTTGGCGACGAGACGGAAAACTCCTTACAAAATCGGAGTTTTGTAAGGAGAACGCAAGATTTAACTCCTTCCCAAATTGCAATTTGGAGAGGAGTAGGAGACGGTAGAGACCCAAAATTTTGCATCTCTGCAACTATCAATTTATCTGAATGCCCGTTTTGAGGATACGCTTTGCAAATCCGCTTTTGTCGGATTTCTCCGAAATTATTATCGGTTCTATACGAACGTCGATTTTATCGACTAATTCAAAAAGCTTAGCCGACAAAATCCAGTGATTTGGGCTTATTTCGTTTACAAAAAAAGCGACGTCGATATCGCTTTCTTCTTTTTGTTCGCCTCTTGAAAACGAACCAAAAACAACTACTCTTTCAAAATCCAAAAAACTCTTCGCTCGTTTCGCAAGCTCTTTTACTTTGTCAATAACTTCTTTATCCATTTAAAAAATTCCTTAAGTTCAGAATACAACTGTTCACAGTAATCTTGAGACAGATGCTTACTAATTTCCGCCTTATTTGTTGGATACCTTGCCTCAATATTTAGAGGCGCCAACTTATAAAGTAATTCTTTATTTTTTTCATTAAGTAATTCGTTTATTCCAGACCTTTCCGATAGTTTTAAAAGATTATGGATATAGGGCGGCTCTTCCGATTTTTTCTTTAAAAAATAAGCCTTTAGAAGTTTTTCAGCGGTTAAATGACATAAAAATCCAAAATGAAGAAAACGTTTTGACTTTAAAACAATTTCAGCTGTAATGAAATCTTCTTCAGCTAAATCTAGCCAATATTCAATCTTTTCTTCTATATCCATCTTTCGTTACCTTCTTTGGCACAAATTAAATCAAATTTTTTTATTACAAAAAGGGGAAATCGTTATAAAGCAAAAAACCTCCCCCCTCTACTTCTTCCGTTCCAATTTCTTCTTTATTTTCGCCCAAGTGTCTCTCAGCGTAACCGAGCGATTAAAAACGAGCTTGTCGTCGGTCGTATATTTTGTATCGACGCAAAAGTATCCCCTGCGCTCGAATTGGACTTTGTCTCCTTTTTTTGCGTTTTTCAGAAAAGGCTCCAGCTTAGCGTTTACTATATTAAGCGATTCCGGATTGATATTGTCCAAAAAGTCGCCGCCTTCGTCCGGATTTTCGTTAAGGAACAATCTGTCGTAAAGCCGAGCCTCCGCGTCTATGCAATGTTTTGCCGAAACCCAATGCAAAGTTCCCCGCACTTTTCTGCCGTCGGGCGCCGAGCCTCCTTTCGTTTCGGGGTCGTATGTGCATCGCAACTCTACGACCTCGCCTTCGTCGTTTTTTATAACTTTCTCGCAGGTTATAAAATATGCGTATCTCAATCGTACTTCCCTTCCAGGAGCCAATCGGTAAAATTTCCGCGGCGGGTCTTCCATAAAATCTTCCCGCTCTATATATAATCCTCTCGAAAACGGAACTTTTCTCGTTCCTTCGTCGGGATTCTCCGGATTGTTAACTGCGTCCAGTTCCTCCTCGCCGTCCTCGGGATAATTTTCGATTACGACCTTCAATGGATTGAGAACGCCCATTACTCTTTGAGCTTTTTTGTTCTGGTCGTCCCTCAAGCAATGCTCGAGCAAAGCGTAATCGACAATATTCTCCCTTTTGGCTACGCCTATTCTCTCTGCGAAATCCCTGATAGCCGCGGGGGTGTAGCCCCTCCGGCGAAGCCCGGAAATCGTCGGCATCCTCGGGTCGTTCCAGCCGTCCACTATCCCCTTTTCGACTAACTTCGCTAATTTCCTTTTGCTCATTATCATATAATTTATATTCAAGCGGGCGAATTCTATTTGTTGAGGATGGAAAACTTCCAATTCGTCCAAGAACCAGTCGTAAAGCGGTCTGTGGTCTTCAAACTCCAAAGTGCAAAGCGAATGCGTTATTCTTTCTATCGAATCCGACAAGCAATGAGTGAAATCGTAAGTCGGGTAAATTATCCATTTCTCGCCCGTCCGATGATGCGACGCTCGTTTTATTCTATAAATAACGGGGTCGCGCATATTCAAATTGCCCGAAGCCATATCGATTTTCGCTCTCAGCGTTTTTGAGCCGTCCGGAAATTCTCCGTCGCGCATCTTTTCGAACAAATCCAGATTTTCTTCTATGCTTCTTTCTCTGTAAGGACTTTCTTTGCCCGGTTCCGTCAACGTTCCTCTGTATTCACGCATCTCCTCCTGAGTTAAATCGCAAACGAACGCTTTCCCCTTCTTTATTAATTGAACGGCGTATTCGTATAATTGGTCGAAGTAATCGGAAGCGTAATAAAGCCTGTCGCCCCAGTCGAATCCTAACCAACGAACGTCTTCTATTATTGAATCGACGTATTCCTTGTTTTCCTTCTCAGGATTTGTGTCGTCGAAACGTAAATTTGTTATTCCTCCGAACTCCTCCGCCATTCCGAAGTTCAAGCATATAGACTTAGCGTGCCCGATATGCAAATACCCGTTCGGTTCAGGCGGAAAACGAGTGTGAACGCGTCCCTCGTTCTTGTTCGCCTCTATATCTCTTATGATTATATCTCTGATGAAATTAGACGTCTTCTTGTTTTCCTTCGCTTCGCTCATATCTCCCTTTTTTATTAATTATATAATAATAAAAATATAGATTATTTATTTAACGACTCAATACTCTTGCAAAACGACTCCCGTATAATTGTTTTGAGCTTCGGAGCCTCCGAAGATTACTGAATAGTTCTTCCCAAGCGGAAACGGCAAGTCGTTAACCTGCAACAAAGTGTTATTAGTCTCGGAATTAATGAAAAATATGCTGAGATTTCTCTCGTATTCTATGTTTTGCAGACGCGACGCTCTTCCGTAAGCTATTCTTTCGACTGTGAAAGGGTTGGACTCGTCGTCGTCGTCCAATTTAATCGATAATAAAGAAACCCCTTTGCTCGCGTTAATAAATCTCCTCTGATAAAAAGAAACCGAAACGTCTAAGGGTTCGTAAGAAAACTCAAGAAAATCGGGGTTTTCAATCTCGCCCGCTATAATAGTCAAATTCCTTTTATCTTTTTCGGCGCCGATAACGTAGCTATCGCCTGTCGATAGCATTGTCAGCGAGCGCTCCCCCTCGGCGACAACCGTAGCCAAGCTCGCTCCATAATTCATTTTTGCCCGCGTTAATGTGGGGTCTAATCTTAATTCAATCTGCTCGGCGTCGGGAACTAAATTGACAATTTGAGTGAAAACGCCTTCCGTCAGCGGTTCCAACTCGGCGTTCTCTGTATTCTTTTCAATCAAATAAAATTCGTCCTCGCCTGTCGCGCCGTTCGTTGTTAACAGCATTAGGTAACGCCCGCCCGGCTGGATATCGCCTACCGCGCAGTTAAGCAAACGAGCCGGTTGCGTTGTAGTAAACATCGTTATTGGCAAATTCTCCCCCGGCTTAACTAATCTTGGCTCCGATATTTCGCCGTAAGATATATCTTCGGCTATAACGTCGCCTGAAAGATAACCTAAAGAATCAGCTTGGTCGGAATAAGGATTATCGTCCCGCGCAGCCATAGATAAAGTAACCGTTTGCCTCATATAAGCCGCGTGAACGACTCTTATAATTGCGTTCCCGTAATCGTCCACTCTATACGGCTCGGTAAGCACGGATAGATTCGCCGCGACCGTGGAAGAGTCAAACGCGATTATCGTATAACGCTCGGAAACGTCTAAAGACGCCGACTCGTAACTCGCCGTATCGCCTCCTACCAAGCAATAAAGCGAATCCAAACTTCGCGAACTGCAAGCGCCTATTTTATTATAAGCTCCCACATACTTGGAATTCAACGTTTGTATAACGCCGTCTCCGACTATTTCGTCCGGTTGCTTAGCGAAAGTTACTTCCGCGTTCGATACGTTAATCGCCCGCATTTGAGTGGTCAAGCTTAACTCCGGCGTCTCTATCCCAAAAGCCTGGCTCGCGTCGTTAAACTCGTCGAGCAAATATATTTTTTCCTCATCCGAATTACTCTCTTTGCCGATAACGACCATATATTGCTTACCTTCGTCAAAAAATAAGTTAAAGAGCCCTAAAAACTCGGTTTCTCCGGCTTTCGTCCTTAATATTGAAATAGGAACCCCGTTTGAACGAACCGACATTTGCGGACTGGCTTTTCTATAGGAAACGTTTGTCGCCAAAGGTTCGCCGTTCGGGCAACCCCGCTTCATTGAATACGTTCTGTTGGAATCGGGATAAGCGTTAAATATTTTTATATAAGCTTTCTTGCGTTCCTGCGGCAACCCGGCTAACGTGCCTACAGAGATTAGCGTGTCGAGGTCTCTTTGTATAGAATCCCCAGGCGCCGACGGAAGCCCGAATACCGTATAATAATTATCGCGAAGAAATCTAATTTTATTCGACGCTCTAAACTCTGTCGAGCCGTTGAGTACAACGCTGGGATAAGACGAATCGGCAGGCGGCTGAACCGCTTCGCTGCATTCGCCGTAACCAACAGTCTCCGTAAAAACTTCGCCGTCTAATCCAAGCTTTCGCTCTTGACCGTCGCTCGCGAAGTTAATAAAGCGCACCCTTACCGTTTTGCTTTGCGGAGGAGGATTTACTAAATCCGGATTTTCCTCGGCGCAACTTTGAATTAACAACCCAATAGCTAAGAGCAAAACTCTAAAATTATATTTCTTGAACTCGCTATTCATTTATTATTAACTTATTTGTAATAACGCTTCCTCCGATTACGCATCGCGCTATATAAGTTCCGGTCGATAAACCAAATGTCGTAAATTCAAACTCGTAAGTTCCCTTGGGATTAATACCCGAATAAACGCTTTTTACTTTTCTGCCGAACGCGTCGTAAAGATTAATATCAATCTCTTTTTCGCCGTTCATATTTACTAATATCCTGCCGTTTTCTCCTTTAGATAAAGGATTTGGAAACACTTTCAATTTTCCTTCGACGATATTCTCCTTTGATTCCTTAACCGAAACAAGGTTCGAACCAATTTCAAAAATGGTTTTTGTAGGTTCCAAATCGACCGAATCGGGAGCGAAAGATAAGTTGAAATTGTACTCTTGAACTCTCTCGTCGTTCACTACCGAATCAGTTCTAATTACTCCTTCCGGACCGAAGAACCTAATCCATACCGGCAGCTTGTAAACTCTAGGAACGTCTGCAATAATTTGCGTTTGCTCTAACGTTACTTTTACGTTATAGTTGTTTTCTCCGGCGTTGCGGGATTCGGTTTCAATATTATAAACCGGATGACCGGGATGATATATCCATTGGTCGAAATACTCCTCAAAATCCACGGGAAAATCTTCTATATTCTCCAATAAAATCCTTTTGAAATCCTCGGTGTCCCAAGCTTTATCGCCAAATTCATTAAAAACTTCCCGCAAAATCTCCAAAAATTTATCTCTCCCGATTATCTCGGAAACCATATGATAAAACCACCCGGCTTTATAGTACGTTGTCGCCACGTTGAAAATGTTGCGTATTGGGGGAGCGTAAATCGCCGGTTGAAAATCGCGATTGTTGTAATATAAATAGCCAATCTTCTTGCCAATCATTCGATTGTAATAACTGTCTTTTCCGTCTTTCAAAGCCCAAAGCGCCTCGCTCCAAGTGGCGCCCCCTTCGTTTAGCCAAATATCCTTCCAAGACGCGCAAGTAACTAAATCGCCTATCCATTGGTGGGCGAGTTCGTGAGCTATTACCATTTGATTGCCGTAATCGTTGTTATATCCCCATCTGTTAATAACGCGCAGAACCGACCTGTTAAGCGTAGTCAAAGTCTGATGCTCCATTCCTCCCGCCCAGAAATCCTGCACCGCTACCATTCCGTATCTCTCAAAAGGATATTCGCCAAATAATCCTGAGAAATACTCCATCATATCGACCGTGTTTCTAAAAGCGTGAGTGGCGTTGTAAGACATTCCGTCGCTCGATGTGTCTTCGTAATCTTGAAGCCAAACGTAGTACTCGACTTTAATAGAATCGTCGGGGTTGCTGACGCGTTTATACCAATCGTAATAATAAGCGAATTTTGAAGCGGCCACGTGCAATAGATAAGTCGCGACCGGAGACTCGTGCGACCAGTGAAACGTCTTGGAAACATCCGAGCTATCCACCGATTGAAGCGTTCCGTTCGCCGCGGCGGTAAATCCTTTGGGAACTCTTACCGAAATAGAGGCTATGGCTTTGTCGTTAGGCAAATCGCTGCAAGGCATCCATCGCCGAGCGTCTTGCGGCTCGCTCATAGTGTAAGCTATTCTTTGAGCCGTAAAAACCGAATCCTCGTCCGGCGGAGGTCCTATCTCGACAAAATGTCCTTTCTTGAATAAATATAGCCCGCCGTATTTTTCGGACTCAAAACGATAATACACCTCCGCTTCTATTGTGTCCCCTTCCGAATAGGGAGCTTCAAATTCTATAGCCAATACTCCGCTATTTACCGGCGGAACGGGCGTTATCTTCTCTCCGTCGACAAAAACCGAATCTATTATTAAATTCTCGGCGTCTAAATCTATAAAGCTTAATTCCGCGACGTCCGAAACTAACGTTATTCTATTCACGCCGGAATACTTCGCTGTGTCCCACATCCCGTAATCGGCGTTAAGCATATCGAACCAATCCATATATAAATCGTATTCTACGACGTCGTATGGACGCTCAGGAGGCGGAACGTACTCTTTTTGAATCGTTTCGATTTTATGTTCTTCAAAGAAACGCGAATAAGCGCTCTTCTCGCCCTCTGGCTCGTATCCTAAGAAAATAGGAGAGTTATTAGTTTGCGCGGTCGCCGTTCCAGCCGCAAAAAAGATTATTATTCCTATAAACTGAAGCGTTTTTTTCATAATAAAATATAGTCCCTTTATATTATTTTTTTTATATTATTTATAACTTATATTTTTAAACGAAAAAGATATTAGTTTCGTTGTTAAAAATTAAATATATCTTCAAATATAAAGATTTGAAAGCAAACAACGACAAAAAAGTTATTATAAGGGTTCGGCTATGAACATCAGAAGCGAAATCAAACTAAACGACGGGAAAAGTATCCCAATTTTAGGATTCGGCACATATCTAATCAAGCCCGGCAAAAACACCTACGAAGCCGTCCGCTACGCCCTCGACGTCGGTTACCGCCACATTGACACCGCTTCGCTATACGCCAACGAAGCCGACGTAGGAAAAGCCGTCGCCGATAGCGGAATACCGAGAGAAGAAATCTTCGTTACCACTAAAGTTTGGAATAGCGACCAAGGCTACGATAATACTATAAGAGCTCTCTACAGCAGCCTAAAAAAACTGAAAATGGACTATGTCGATTTGTATTTAATCCACTGGCCTCAACCCGGAACTAGAAAAGAAACTTGGCGCGCTCTCGAAGATTTATGCTATAAAGAAATCAACAAAAGCATTGGAATTAGCAATTACACTATTAGGCATACCGAAGAATTTCTCCCAAAAGCGCGAGTTAAGCCCGTTATTAATCAAATTGAATTCAATCCTTACCTATACCAAAAAGAACTTAAAAGATATTGCGAAAGACGTAAAATTGCTATTTCCGCTTACGCTCCGCTTGTCAGAGCGAAGAAATTCGACGACGAGCGATTAATAAAACTATCGGAAAAATACGAAAAAACTCCGGCGCAGATTCTAATCCGCTGGGCTTTACAGATTGGAACAATCCCTCTGCCAAAATCGGTGCATAAAGAAAGAATCAAAGAAAACGCCGAGGTCTTCGACTTCGAAATCAACGACGACGATATGGATTATCTTTGCTCGTTTAACGTTAATTTCAGAGTAGCTTGGGACCCCTCAAAAATTGAATAATATCGCCTTTTTTCTTAACTTGCATTTTTGTTAAAAGAAAAATTGAGGCGATATGAAAAACTATACTCTCTTAATTGCGGCTTTCTTAATTTTCCTTTCCTTTTCCAACGCTCAATCGCAAAATCCCGAGTGGATTCATTTTACGTCCAATAAAGTCAACGCGATTGTCGAGGACGCTAATTTCGTCTGGACCGGCGGCAGCGGACTCGTCAAGATAAAAAAAACAGACGGTTCGAAAACTTACTTTCTGCCGTCTAACAGCGGCTTACCGACAAACGCTATCAACGATTTGGCTATGGATTCCAACGGAAATCTTTGGATTGCTTCCACAAAAGGATTAATTAAATACGACGGCGAAAATTGGGAACTGTTTAACCAAGACAACTCCGAACTTTCTAACAGCTACTTGTCTTGCGTCGCAACCGAGGACAACGGCGACATCTGGGTTGCGGGATACGATTTCATTTCCCGTTTCGACGGCTCGGATTTTGAAAATTTCAACTCTGGAAACTCCAATTTTAACGGCTGGAAAGTTTCAGGCTTACAAATAGCCGACGGAATCGTTTGGGCGGCTTCCGAATTCGGATTGTTCAAATACGAAAGCGCCTCTTGGAGCAGATACGGAACTACAAACTCAAATATACCGAGCGACAAAGTTTTGAGTTTAGAAATCGACTCGGAAAACGCCGTCTGGGTTGGCGCCGAAGAAGGTCTCGCAAAATATAACGGAGAAAGTTGGGAGACATTCAATTCGGATAACTCTCTTTTGGAATCCGACAAAATAACTGCTCTCGAATTCAACGACGGCATTGTTTACATCGGCTCTAACGCTGGTTTGTTCTCCTTCGACGGAACAGAGTGGAATAAGTTCAACTTGGATTTGCCGAACGATTATATAAACTGCGTTTTTGTTTCGAGCGAAGGCGGAATCTTTGTAGGAATAAAAAATCTCGGGCTGGCTAAGTTCGCCGGCGTCTCTTGGTCTTTAGTATCGACTTCTATATTATGGCAACCCCTTTTCAATATTCAAGATATTTATATTGACAACGGCGGCGACGCTTGGCTCGCTACTTGGAATGGCATAGCGCGCCATAGCGGCGAGGAATGGTCTTATTTCTACTCGTCCGCCGAAGGCAAACCGCTCGTTAAAGCGACGGACTTCGCTCAATCTTCCGAAGGCGTCGTTTACGTAGCGCTTAAAGATTCTACTGTGGCAAGATTCGAAAGCGGCGAATTTCATATATTAGACATCGGAGTTCCAATAACCGATTTAAGCGAAATAGAAATTAGCGCCGACGGCGAAATCTGGCTCGGCTCCGACGGCGCCGGTACGGCGGTTTACGACGGCGAAGATTGGAGGCTCTTTAACTACGGAAATTCAAAGTTGCCTGACGACATTATTTACGACCTTAAAATTGACGACGAAGGAAACATTTGGACAGGGACTAGAGACGGTTTGGGCAAATACGACGGCAACGAATGGTTCTCGTACGATATGGACGACGGATTACCCGAGAACAACGTTACCGCCATTTCATTTGACCCCGACGGAAATATGTGGATTGGAACAGTTATAGGTCCATCAAAACGAGAAGACGGCGAGTGGATTTCTTACTTCGACGTACCCGAAGCGCTAGCGCGTATTAATTCTATCGATTTTGAAAATTCTACGCTATGGGCGGCTACAGATTTAGGCGCCTTGAAATTCGACGGCTCGGAATGGACGAAATTCAATTCGGAAAATTCCAATTTAACCGATAACAATTTATTATCCGTAGCAATCGACGGCGAATCAAACAAATGGTTCGGAATGGAATCCTTCGGTTTAGCTATTTACAAAGAAGGCGGCGTTATTATGAACGCCGAAGACGCTCCTAAACAAATCGCGCTAGCGACCGTTTACCCGAATCCTTTTTCAAAAATTGCGAGAATAAAGTTTCATACGAACAAAACCGCTTTTGTCGATTTAAATATTTTCGACGCCGCAGGCTCCAAAGTCGCAAATCTCGTCGAACGAACCCTGCACGCGGGCAACCACGACTTCGAGTTTGCCGGCGGCGACAAACCCGTCGGAACATACTTCTACGTCTTACAAATTGACGATAAAGTAGAGTTCGGCAAAATGATTTATATCGGCGAATAATTTTATTTGATTGGCGTTAACGCGAGCCGACAGCTGAAGCTGTCGGTTTCCTAACTCGTCCCAACGCTCCGGCATTGGGACGCATAGAACCGCGCGCGCTACGCGCGGCATAGTAAGACAACCGACGCGGAGCGTCTAAGTACGCGTATTAAAGACGTGCCAAGCCTCGCAGGTGTTGCACATCTGGCTTTTAAGCGGAGCGGACGGAACGAATATTAAAAAGTAATTGAGACGCAAAATTTTGCGTCTCTACGTCCTTTTTTAACCAGATATTTATTCAGAATTTAAAAATATTTATTATATTTGCGTTTTTTTGTATTATTATTTTGAATTACTACAAATTTGTATATATTATAAATAGGTAGATAGATATGGAAGCTAAGCTAACGAAAATAAAAAGAGAAGAAGGCGACCTGATTCGCTTTGAATGGGACGACGGATTAACTGCCGTTGTAACCATCGAGGCTTTCAGGGACAATTGCCCTTGCGCGCAGTGCCAGTCGGCGACAAAATACGCCTCGAAACTACAGAAGTTCGTCGAGCAATCGCTCGTAGCGGAAAAGTATAATTTGCAGAAAATCGAACCAATCGGCAACTACGCGATAAAACCCGTTTGGGGCGACGGGCACGAAGCGGGCATTTATCGCTGGGAAGACGTTAGAAAAATCTGCGAAGAAAACGCTCTCTCGCTAAAAAAAATCAAAGAGCAAAAAGCAAAAAAGAACGAAGATAATAAAGATAAAAAATAAGGAGCGAAAAATGGCTGGAAACGATTTTAAAAAAGCTATACTGGAAGGAATACCGGAGGAATTGCCGGAACCGAAACCGTTCGACGATTCGGCGAGCCGCGCGCCTAAAAGAAAAGATATATTAAGCAGAGACGAAAAGAAGTTAGCGTTGAAAAACGCATTGAGATATTTCGACAAAAAGTATCACGAAGCGCTGGCGCCGGAGTTTGCCGAGGAGCTAAACAAATACGGCAGAATATATATGTATAGATTCAGACCCAATTACGAGATGCGCGCCAGAAACATTAACGAATATCCGCATAAATCCAAGCAAGCCGCTTCGATTATGCTGATGATACAAAACAACTTAGACCCAAACGTCGCTCAGCATCCCTACGAATTAATTACTTACGGCGGCAACGGAGCGGTTTTTCAGAATTGGGCGCAATACCTCCTAACGATGAAATATCTAGCTGAAATAACCGACGAACAGACTTTGGTTATGTATTCCGGTCATCCTTTAGGCGTTTTCCCCTCGCATAAGGACGCGCCTATAGTCGTCGTTACGAACGGAATGACGATTCCGAACTATTCCAAGCCGGACGACTGGGAGAAATTCAACGCTTTAGGCGTCTCTCAGTACGGGCAGATGACCGCCGGCTCTTATATGTATATAGGACCGCAAGGCATAGTTCACGGCACTACCATTACTTTGCTTAACGCCGGCAGATTGAAAGGAAGCGGCGATTTAGGCGGCAAAGTATTCGTAACTTCCGGTCTCGGAGGTATGTCGGGCGCTCAGGCGAAAGCGTCGGTCATCGCCGGGGCAATCGGAGTAATAGCCGAAATCAATCCCGCGGCTTTGCGTAAAAGACACGAGCAAGGCTGGCTGGACGAATACTACGAAGATTTGGACAAATTAATCGAAAGAATTGAAGACGCACGCGCCAAGAAAGAACCCGTTTCTCTGGGCTATTTGGGAAACATAGTCGATTTATGGGAAAAGATTGAAAAAGAAAATATAAAAATAGATTTAGGCTCGGACCAAACTTCGCTGCATAACCCTTGGGCGGGAGGATACTATCCCGTCGGACTTAGCTTCGAAGAGTCCCAAAAAATGATGGCGAACGAGCCTGAAAAATTCAAAGAAATTGTAAAAGAATCTTTAAGGAGACAAGTAAACGCCATCAACAAAGTTTCCGAACGAGGAATGCTTTTCTGGGATTACGGCAACGCTTTCTTGCTTCAGGCTTCGAGGGCGAACGCCGACATTATGGATGAAAGCGGCGATAATTTCAAGTATCCGTCTTACGTCGAAAATATAATGGGACCAATTTGCTTCGACTACGGATTCGGTCCTTTCCGCTGGGTTTGCTGTTCTTGCGACCCCGAAGATTTAAGAAAAACCGACGAAATAGCGACCGAAACTCTGCGCGAAATGAAAAACGAAGCTCCGGAGGAAATAAAGACGCAAATAGCCGACAATTTGAAATGGATAGAGGAAGCCGGCAAAAACAAGTTGGTAGTCGGCTCTCAAGCGAGAATTTTATACGCGAACGCCGAGGGGAGAATAAGAATCGCTTCGGAGTTCAACAAAGCCGTCCGGGAAGGATTGATTTCGGCGCCGATAGTTATAGGACGAGACCACCACGACACTTCCGGCACGGATTCGCCCTACCGCGAAACCGCCAATATCTACGACGGCTCGCAATTCACCGCCGATATGGCTGTGCATAACGTAATCGGCGACGCTTTTCGAGGCGCTTCTTGGGTGTCGCTGCACAATGGCGGCGGCGTCGGCTGGGGCGAAGTGATAAACGGCGGCTTCGGTATGACGCTCGACGG
>CAZDXB010000002.1:134086-144261 GCA_964509335.1 uncultured Hyphomicrobiales bacterium
AAATGAAATAAATTTAAGATATTTTGAAACTTTTTAGACTTTTATGTGTCTATATATATAGAGAGAGAGAAATACAAATTTAAAATGATGTTAAAATAATTGGGATTTTATGGAGCGTTTTTACGAGATAATTTTTTAACGCATTAACAAAAACGGAGGCATTATTATGAGAAACGCAATAGCAAAAACAGAAGAAAGAAGCGACAAGGGTATAATGGACGCTCCGCTCAGCAAGCAGAATCCTAACTATTCAGAGAATTTAGCGCTTCAAATTGAAAATCTATTTAAAAACGATAGAAAGAAATTCCTAGGTTTTATTAGGCAGAGAGTCAGAAGTCAGGAAGAAGCCGAAGATATTTTACAAGACGTTTTCACCAACGTATTGGCGGCTTCGAAGAACGTGGACAAACCCATTGAGAACATAGCTTCGTGGGTATTCACCGCGGTTAGGAATAGAATAATCGATTCATACAGAAAGAAAAGAGCGGAGACTTTTTCCGACCTTCAACCGCCTAGCCAAGCGGAAGACGGAGGAGACACTTTCGAAAATTTCATAAACGACGCGACGAGCAGTCCGGAAATCGACCACACCAGAAAAACCATCTGGGAATCGGTGCAAAAAGGCCTTTCCGAGTTGCCGCAAGAGCAAAGAGACGTTTTTGTAAAGAACGAATTCGAAGGCGTGTCCTTTAGAAAAATGTCGGAAGACACCGGCGTTAATATCAACACTCTATTGGCGAGAAAAAGATACGCCGTTTTACATCTTAGGAAACGTCTGAAAGACCTTTACGTTTCCTTGCACGAAAATTAATAGAATAGATTGACGCTTTATTATAAAAGCCGTTCCGAATTAACTTCGGAACGGCTTTTTTTGAATAAGGCAATGACAAAAAGTCGCAACGGCAAAACTGTCAAGCCAAAACTGTCAACTATTCCTGACGACCGTAAAGAATATTACACAACAGTAATGCAGTTCCAATTTCGGAAGGAAGTGGAAAATTCATTAGCCCCGTCCTTTAGGGCGGGGCGTATAATAAACGTCCAGCGCCGCGCTCTAATCAAACGCGGAGGATCGGAACAAGTAGAACTGTAACCGGATAGCTTTAGAGACTGTCTAAAAACTCAATTATATCGATTATCTAACCTTTCGGGTAAACCCGAAGGTTGACGTAATTTCACAACTGGCGCGTGTTTTCAAGGTTAAGTCAACCTCAGGGTTTACCCTGAGGGCAGTAAAAACATAGTTATTAGACAGTCTCTTTAGCTATCGGCGAACGACAAAAAGCGCGACAATCGCCCGCAGACAGCTGAAGAGGCTGTCTGTTTCCATCTCTTTTTTCTTGTCTTAGAAACACAAGATTAGCGTCTTTACGCTTCCCCTATCAGATTTGCCGCGCTTCGCAAGTTCTGGCGCTTCTCAAAAAGAATAGTAGAGCGGACGCCCTCGTCTGCTCTTACTATTACGAAGACGAGGGCGTCTTCGCTACTTCTCTATCTGGATTCCCTCTTGCGAGGAAATACCTCTTTAGTAGTCATTCCCAGCTTGACTGGGAATCCAGAGAAGACGATTATGTTTGGAATTTCATTATTAGATACTGCAATAACGTTAATACAATAGATTTGTTAGACAAAACCGTAGAGAGGGGTATATAAAAAAAAGCCGCCCCGATAAATCAATCTGGGGCGGCTCTTAAAATCTGGCGATCCTTATTTTTTTTATTTAGCTAAAGAAACCGACCTGCGCTCTCGAATAACCGTAACTTTAATTTGTCCGGGATACTCTAAGTCGCTTTCGATTCTTTCGGCGATTTCTTCAGCCATTGAATCAGCCGTTTCGTCTGTTACGTTGTCGGGTTCGACAATAACGCGAATCTCTCTCCCCGCTTGAATAGCGAAGCTCTTAGAAACGCCGTTGAATTCGCTTGCCAAATTCTCCAACTTCTCCAAACGCTTCACGTAATTTTCGAGAGATTCTCGTCGGGCGCCGGGACGCGCGCCGCTAATGCTGTCGGCGGCTTGCACCAACACCGCTATGGGCGTTTCCATCTCGATATCCTCGTGATGCGCTCCCATAGCGTTGCAAATCGTTCTGTTTTCTCTGTATTTCTTCGCGATATCCATGCCTATTAAGGCGTGAGGTCCTTCGGTGTTCTGGTCAACGCACTTTCCTATGTCGTGCAGAATGCCCGCTCGTTTCGCGGCGTCGGCGTCCAAACCGAGTTCCGCCGCCATCAATCCGCTTAAATAGGATACTTCGAGCGAGTGATTAAGCAAATTCTGTCCGTAACTCGAACGATATTTCATTTTTCCGACAAGCTTAACAAGCTCCGGATGAACTTTATGAACTCCTATGTCCATCATCGTGTTTTCGCCTTCGGTGATGATTTCGGAGTCCATCTCGTCGCGGGTTTTGCCCACAACTTCCTCTATTCGAGCCGGATGAATCCTCCCGTCAATCATTAACTTTTCAAGAGACCTTTTAGCGATTTCTCGTCGAAAAGGGTCGAAGCCGGAAATTACAACGGCTTCGGGAGTGTCGTCGATTATTAAGTCGATTCCGGTCGCGGATTCGAAAGCTCTAATGTTACGACCTTCTCTACCGATGATTCTCCCTTTCATATCGTCGCTTTCCAAGCCGACGACGGAAACCGTGCTCTCTACGCTATGGTCGGAAGCCGTCCTTTGTATCGCTTGCAAAATCACGTTGCGGGCTTCCTTTTGAGCGTTCAACATAGCCTCTTCTTTGATTTGCTTCATCTTCGAAGCGGCTTTTTCTTTGGCTTCGTTTACCATACTATCGATTAATTGCTCTCGAGCTTCGTCTCTCGACATTCGCCCGATAACTTCAAGTTGTTCGATTTGCTTTTCGATTAACTCGTCGTACTCTTTGTCCTTTTCGTTAAGGTTGTTTTGACGTTTCTTAAGCTCTTGGTCGAAAAACTGAAGTTGCTTCTCCTTCTTAGTAATTAAATCGAATTTGCTTTGCACCCCTTCTTCGCGAGCTTTCAACTCTTTGTCTAAAATCTGAATTTTAGCTCGTTTAGACTGAGTTTCGTTCTCGAATTGGCGTTTCTTTTTGTGCCATTCTTCCTTTACTTCGAGAAGCTTCTCTTTTTTAATGTTGTTCGCCTCTTTTTCGGCGTCTTTAACTATGCTCTTAGACCTCTGTTCGGCTTCGGATATCTTGGAAGCCGCCATCTTGTTGCCGGCTAAATAACCAATTAGCCATCCCGCAAATAAACCGACAACGCTTAGTACTATCGCTATCCATAACTCAACCATAATAGTAACCCTCAATCATATAATCAATACCATCTATATTAATTTAAAATTAGATAAAAAAAAACCGCAATTAGTCGCCGCCAATATAGAGACGGATTAGAATCCACTTCCGACAATGCGGGAAACTGCCCGCTTATATCGCGCTTCCACTGATAATCGAGGCTTGCGCTTTATAAACAGAACGAATCTCCCTGTTGTTAAAACTATCGATTCTTCCGCTCTTTAAAATTGGCGACGACGTCTTTTGCGGCTTTAAATTTGTTGCGTTATTATGTTCAAAGAACGTATTATCTTGTTAATAAAAGGCTTCTATCTCGTTATTGTCCGACTAATCTCCATTTTCAGATTTATCCAACACTTCTTCATTGATATAAGATTCCATCTTTCCTATTTCGTTTACAAGATAACTTTCGTCGTTTTCTTTCTGTTTTTCAATTTTGTATTTCTTCTCGGCAATATTTAAAGCCGCCAATATCGCTTTTGTATCTACCGATTGGCTCGAATGGCTTTCGGATACCTTCTTTAACTCTTCGTCTAATTCCTCCGCGGCTAACTTCACTAACTCCTCGTCGTCTCCTTTTAAAGAAAACGTCCGACCGCCTATCTTAACTTTTATCTCCTTTGCCATTTTACCAATTCTATTTCCTTTTATTAAGAATAATCATTCATACAAATATTGTAAAATCGTATAATTAATTTAATCATTTATTTCAAAACTCAAAAAGATTAAATAATATTAATAGTTTTAAAATTACAATAACCTCTTATCTTCCCCTTCTAATCAAACGCTTTAGAAAGCTTGTTCATTAACTCCTCGATTTTCAACGCCTTGCTCTTTCTCTCTTCGGAATCGGAGCCAAAAAGCGCGGCGAATTTATCTTTATAAGCGGAAATCGTCTCTTTCTGCATTTCTACTTCTTGATAATACTGTTCCGTTTGTTTTTTCTTCTCTTCCAAATCCTCTTTCATAATTTCTTTTTCCACTTCCAGCGCGTCTATTCTCTCCTTTAATACCTCTTTTTCGCTTTCTAAAACGCTCATTCGTTCTTTTATTTCCGCTTCGCGTTTCTTAGCCAAATTCTTTTCCTTTTCGGCGTATTCGGATTCCTCTTCCATTTTCGCGCTCGTTTTGACTTTGTCTTCTTTGGCTTCCAAAGAATCGCGTAGATTATCTATTTCATCCGACAAAAACTTATTCGCTTCGTTCAGCTTCAGTATTTCTTCTTCCTTGCTCTCCAATTCGCTTTTTAGATTGGCGATTTGTTTTTCCTGCCATTTTATTCTGCTGTCTTTTACGTCGAATTCGTCCTTCAATCGCTTCAATTGAATTATCTTCGATTCAAGCGTCAACTTTTCCTCTTCCAACTCGTTATATTTCGTCTCAAAATCGCTTGTTTCTTCTTCCTTTTCCTTTATAGTATCCTCGTATTGCCTTCGCAAGGCGTGCAAACGTTTTATTTCCGCGCTTAAGTCCTCGATTTCCTTTTCCTTGTTTTCGAGAAGAACTTCCAAATCGTCAACCTTCCGCCCCTCTTTTTCTAACTTTGTTTTTTCTTTCTTTATTTCGATGAATTTGTTTGAATAGTCCTCCAAAGCCCTTTTGTGCGTTTCTATAAAGTCTTTCATTTTATTGATTTCGTTCTCGGCGGCTTGCAAATCCTCGTTTCTCTTCTTCTGGCTTTCTATCAACAAGCCCTTCAAACGGTTAATCTCATCTTTCGCTTTCTCGTCGCTTTTGTCGGATATATACCGCTCTAATTCCTTTTCCAACTCTTCTTTTTGATTTCCGAGCAATTCTATTTGCTCGTCCTTATTGTGTAACTTCTCTTCCTTTTCGTATATCAACTTGTTCTTGTTTATTATTTCCCGCCTGACTAAATCGTAGTTGCCGGAGCTTTCTGCTATCTCGTCGCGTTCTTCTTCCAACTTAAAGCATCTGTCTTTTAACTCTTTGTTCTCTTTTGATAAATTTTCGTAGGCTTCTGATTTCTCTTTTAATTGCGGCAGCGTTTTTAGCAGCTCGTCGTATTTTTCCGTTATTTTCTCGTATTCCTCGACCCTTATCTTTAGCTCGTTGTTCTCGCCCTTGATATAATTAATTTTATCGACCGATTTGTCGAGCGTAGCCTGTAGTTTTCTCAAAGCGGACATAACATTCGGCGCGCCGTCTTCCCGCCGAGTAGATTCGTTCGGATGACTATTTTGTTCGTTCATAGTTGTTCAATATATAAGCAAACTTAATTGTCGCTTTTTAAAATTCCCTTAAATCGGCGGCGAACTTCTTAGTAATAAACGCTACCATACCGTTCACAATATTATCGGCTTCTTTGTCCTTTAACGTTCTTTCCGCCGAAGAAAATTTCAATGAAAACGCTATGCTTTTCTTGCCCTCCCTAATCGGTTCGCCTTCGTAAACGTCGAATATCTCCACGGACTTAAGTAGCTCGCCGCCTTTTTCTATTATTGCTTTCTCGATACTACGAGCCGGCGTTTTCTTGTCCGCAACAAAAGCCAAATCCCTTTCAATCGCCGGATAAGGCGCGATTGGAATATATTTGCCGTATTTGCTTTCAGCTTGATACAAATCTTTCAATTCAATATTCGCTATAAATACGCTTTTCTCAATATCGAATTTCTTAAGAAGCTTTTTCTCTATTTCTCCTATATAGCCTATAGTTTTATCGCCGAATTTGACGGCGAGAGAATTTTTAGAAAAAACCGCGTCCCCGTTTTTATTTTCGACAAACTCGACTCTTTTAAGTCCGAAAAATTCAATAAAACTCTCTATTATTCCTTTTATGTCGAAGAAATCGACTTCTTCTTCTTTGTGGCTCCACTGCTTAGGGAATCTAGCTCCGCTTAATACGGCTATTAACTCTTCTTTTTCCAAATGATTCTTAATGAAAGTCTTCTCTTTTTCGCCTACCAGATGAAACGTTTTGCCGATTTCAAACAGCCTCAAATCGGCGACGCCCAAGCGGATATTCCGCTCGACTGTTCGCAACGCCGAAGGTATCAAAGAAGTCCGCATAGCAGATAGCTCTCTCCCCAACGGATTCGCTATCTCGATATATTTTTTCTCGAAAGTCTCCGCCGACTCGGGGTCTATTATATTCTGCGTTAAAATTTCTGAAAACCCGTTGTTTATAAAGAAATTCGAGATACTTTTTCTTAACTCGGGAGCGGAAAGTTCCTCCGGTATAGCCATTCCCACATCGGCGGTAATAGAATAATCCGCCTCGATGTTGTCGTAGTCGCAAATTCGCGCTATTTCTTCTATCAAATCGACTTCCGACGAAACGTCCGCCCTCCAAGGCGGTATCTCGTACAGAGCTTCGTTTTCGCTTTCCTCCAGAGCCGCGAATCCTAATCGCTTCAAAATATCGCGCATAGTCTCGTTGGAAATATCCATTCCTATCAAATCTCTAGCTCTCTGGAATCTGAATTTTAACGTTCCGCGTTTCATTAGATTAGGATATTCGTCGATATGCCCTTTGTCGGTTTCCCCGCCGGCTAATTCCGCTATCATTTGCGCCGCTCTATCGAGAGCTTTCGGAACGTTTTCTATATCGACTCCGCGCTCGAATCTATAAGAAGAATCGCTTTGGATTTGTAACTTCTTTGAAGTTTTTCTTATCGACTCCGGCTTAAAGTAAGCCGATTCTAATAATATATTTTTTGATTTCTCGGTGATTTCGCTGTTCTCGCCGCCCATCACGCCTCCGACCGCTACGCTTTTTTCGGCGTCGCAAATCATTAACGTTGACTCGTCCAATTCTCTCTCTTTGCCGTCCAAAGTAGTGAATTTCTCGCCTTTTCTGGCGGTTTTGCAAATTATCTTATTGCCGGCGATATTGTCCAAGTCAAAAGTATGAAGCGGCTGGCCTAACTCCATCATTACGTAATTGGTAACGTCAACTACGGCGTTCATAGGGCGAATGCCGACCGACGTAAGCCTGCGCTTCAACCAATCGGGCGACTCCTTCACTTCTACGCCTCTAACGACTCTCGCCGTATATCTCGGGCATTTCTCGGAATCTTCAATAATTACTTCAATATCCTTTTCGACTTCCCGCTCGCCTTCCTTTATATCCACGGACGGGCTTTTCAAATCCTTTTTCAAGTAAACCGCCAAATCGCGAGCTACACCCAAATGACTTAAGCAATCGGCTTTGTTCGGCGTCAAATCTATATCGTAAACTATATCGTTCAGCTTAAAATAATCTTTTATCGGAACGCCGACTTCGGAATCGTCGGGCAGAACCCATATTCCCGAGCTTTCATATCCCAGCCCCAGCTCAGCTTGGCTGCAAATCATTCCGTTCGACTGGACGCCTCTAATTTTTACCGGCTTGAGTTCCGCTCCCCAATCGGGAATGAACGCGCCGGGAGCGGCGAATACTATTTTCTGTCCTTTTGCCACGTTCGGAGCGCCGCAAACAGCCTCGCTCACGCCGTCGCCGTAATTCACCTTGCACAGCGACAATCTATCCGCGTTCGGATGCTCTTTCTTCTCCAACACCTCTCCAACGAAAAAATTGTCGTATTTTTTGCCGTAATCGGTTACGCCCTCCACTTCGAGTCCGAGCATTGTCAATATCGAACTCAAACGCTCCGGGCTTTCGTCCAAATCAATAAATTCCTTCAACCACTCGTATGATACCAACATATAAAGCCAACCGTTTTTTTTTAATTGAAAATTATAATTAATTTTAAAATATAAATTTAAATAATTCTCATAAATATTTTGTTAAGCAAACTAAATTAATAAATTTTATCTAAACAATTAAGACATTGTTTCATTATTAATAATCAAAATTGGAGGACGAGATGAAAAGCTTTCGAAAAGAGCTTTGGTTCGAAACTTCTACGAGAAGAGCTTATATCAATATCACTCCCGAAGCGGAAAACTTTTTAAACGAAACGGGAGTAAAAGAAGGATTCTGCTTAGTAAACGCGATGCACATAACGGCGAGCGTCTTTGTCAACGACGACGAAAGAGGTTTGCACCACGATTTTGAAGTTTGGCTCGAGAAACTCGCGCCCGAAAAGCCGCACTCTCAATACGAGCACAACGGCGCCGAAGACAATGCCGACGCTCACCTAAAGCGTCAAATAATGGGCAGAGAAGTCGTCGTCGCTATTACCGACGGCAAGCTCGACTTAGGTCCGTGGGAGCAAATCTTTTACGGCGAGTTCGACGGCAAAAGAAGGAAACGCGTCCTAGTCAAAATTATCGGCGAGTAAATTAATCGGCATTCGAAATTATAATATTTGTTCGTAGTGGCTTTCTAATAACTACTGTTTTACTTATCCTCAAGGTAAACCTTGAGGTTGATATTTCTCTTGAAACGTCCGTCAATCGAGTGTTTATGTCAACCTTCGGGTTTACCCGAAGGGTTTGAAATCCTATACAAACGGGTTTTGATACAGCCCCCTGCCGGAAAAAACCTTACAAAGCCTCCTCAAGTATATCCTCGCTTACTTCCCATAGCTTTTTAGCTATGCCCTCGTCTTGCGCGAGAGACGAAGGCTTCCTCTGCTTTTTATCGACAAAATACTTGCCCGTCGCGTCTTCAATCTCGTCCGAAAAAGCTAAATAGACGCCCGTTTCCGCGGCTTTTTTCGAACCGCGGAGCAAGGGAGCGGCTAAATTGTAAAACAATTTGAATAATACACTCGAGCTTTGGCCAAAATTCGAGGCGACCACGCCGGGATGAAAGGAGTTGGAAGTTATATTATATTTTTTCCATCTTTTGGAAAGCTCCAAACTAAATAATAGATTGAATAGCTTTGATAGCGCGTAGGCTCGCCAAGCGCTATAGCGCTTTTCTAAAAGCGAATCGTCGAAGTCTATATGATTTATAAATTCGTGAGCTCTCGAGCTTACGTGAATAATTCGCGCTCCGGCGGCGTTCTTCAAAAGTTCAAAAAGCTCGTTTGTCAGTAAAAAATGGCTAAAGTGATTTACGGCGAGAGTCTCCTCTAATCCGTCTTTTGTTATTCTTCGCTTTTTGGCTATGAAACCGGCGTTATTTATTAATACGTCCAGTTTCTTGTAATCTTTTTTAACTTTCTCCGCCGCTTTTTTTGCCTCTTCCATACTTGAAAAATCCGCTATAACCGTTCGAGCTTTATCCTCGCCGCCGATTCGATTGATTTCGTCTTTCAGCGCTTCGGCTTTTTCGGGATTTCTGCCGTGTAGTATTAAACGGCGCTCTTCTTTACGAGCCAATTCCTTAGCCATTTCCGCTCCGATGCCGGAAGTCGCTCCCGTTATTAATATTACTTTTTCATTATTCATAAACTTAATCGCCGTTCTTTTCTATTACCAAATAAGCTACCGCGTTGTTATCGGTATGCGAAAGCGAGACGAAAATATCGCAATCGCCCCAATTCTTAGCCATTCCGCCGGTAAGTTCTATTAAGGGCTTGCCGTTCGGCTCGTTTCTCACGCCTACTTCGGAAAACTTAAATCCTTTCGTTATTCCCGTCCCTATCGCCTTGCTGAAAGACTCTTTTGCGGCGAATCGGGCGGCGTAGTGCAGATATTTCGTCTCGTTGAACTGCTCGCAATATTGAATTTCTACGTCGGTAAATATCCTCTTTAAAAAACGTTTCCCGTATTTTTCTATTGCCTTTTCTATCCTCGGTATTTCTATTATGTCCGTTCCTATTCCTATTATCATTTGCCTCTCTCTATAATGTGTATTCTATATTTTTTATCCGCTCCCTCTTGTTCTCTTTCCCAAATTGGAATTTGGGAAAGAGACGAATACGAGAAAATCACTATCCAACAAAACGTAGGGGCGAACCTGCGTGTTCGCCCATCTTCTTTTCTTGTTCTCTTTCCCAAATTGGAATTTGGGAAAGAGACGAATACGAGAAAATCA
>CAZDXB010000002.1:144361-150205 GCA_964509335.1 uncultured Hyphomicrobiales bacterium
TCTTGTTCTCTTTCCCAAATTGGAATTTGGGAAAGAGACGAATACGAGAAAATCACTATCCAACAAAACGTAGGGGCGAACCTGCGTGTTCGCCCATCTTCTTTTCTTGTTCTCTTTCCCAAATTGGAATTTGGGAAAGAGACGGGCGACTAATCTTACGAAACCCTCATTCCCAAACTCCGTTCCCCTCCTCCTCATTCCCAAACTCTGTTCTCCTCCTCCTCATTCCCAACTCCGATTTGGGAATGAGTTAACAATATTCATTCAATAAACTTCTTATACTCATCTACTAACTTGGGCAGCGCCTCTCCCGCCGGAGCTTGCAATCTTTCGTTAGCGTAAGCGCTGAAAGCCGTATCGTTCGGATTAACCTCCACGACATAGGCGCCGTTTCTCAACGCAATAATAGGCAACTCCGCCGCTGGGAATACTTCAGCCGCCGTGCCTACGCTGAAATACAGGTCCGCGCTCGCCGCCGCTTCCTGAGACTTTCTCAAAGCGTCCATCGGCAACATCTCGCCGAACCAAACTACCGAAGGACGTATCCTACCGCCGCAATGTTCGCAACGAGGCGGTTCTTCGGCTTCCATATCTATTTCCTTTTCGTAAGGTCTCTTGCAGTCCATACAGTGATTTTCGATTATATTCCCGTGCAATTCGTAAACTCTACTGGAGCCGGCTTGCTGGTGCAACCTATCGACGTTCTGCGTAGTTAAAGCGAAGTCGTCAAAAATCTTTTCCATTTCCGCCAAGGCGTAATGGCCGGAATTTGGCTTTTTGCTGTATATAATCTCCCTCCTTTCTTGATACCAAGTCCAAACAAGTTTGGGATTTCTCATAAAACCGTCCGCGCTCGAAAGTTCCGAAGGGTCGAATTTAGCCCATAATCCGTCGGGGTCTCTGAACGTCTTTATGCCGCTTTCAGCGGATATTCCCGCGCCAGTGAGAGCCGCTACTTTGTCGGCTTCCGATAACTTTCGAAGCAGTTCTTTGGAAATTTCCATTGAAGACCTCGTCTCGTTTAATTACTATTACCTTTTGTAAATAAATTACAAATTTCGTTCGTTCTTGCAAACAATATTAGAGCGTCTTCCTTGTAAAACCCTACGCCTTCTTCCCAAATTGCAATTTGGGAAGAAGTAGAGGAAACGCGAAGTAGAAAAAACGTGAACCAAACATAAGCGCAAAAGGAATTTAAAAACCGCTTACTCTTCCTTCTTCTTAGGCTTAAACTGCTTTACGTCGCTTTTCTTTTCCTTTTTATCGTAGATTTTCTTTTCTGCTCGCTTTCTTAGAGAATCAATCATACGATATAATTTTTGGGGATTCTCCTCCGACATTTCAAAATATTTCTCCTTAAAACTTTCTTCCGTATAACCGTATTTTTCGTAAACATCACCGATTTCACTTCGCGCTTTAATTTTGTCGTCGGGATACTTTTCTCTGACTATCAAAATCTCCTCGTAAGCTTTCATAAAATCCTCGTTGTCGTCGCCTCCGAAAAGACCGCACGCTTGAAGCGCCGCCGCAGTAACAAAAAAAATTATTATCGCTCTCATTAGCAATCCTTCTTTTGTATAACGTAAAAAAAGCCGAAGCGGAATGAATCCGCTCCGGCTTTATATATCAAAGGATTATTTCCTTATTTGACAATTACCATCTTGCGCGTAATTGTATATTCGCCGGAAGTTAAGGTGTAGTAATAAACGCCCGAACTCAATTCATATTTCGAAGCGTTAAGTTCTACCATATTCCATCCGGAATGCGCGTTTTCGGTAATAACAGCCGCTTCCTTACCATACGAATCCGTAATCGCTATACGCACGGTCGCAGGATTAGGAGCGTAATAATTGATTTTCGTTTCCGTTTCGAACGGATTCGGCGTATTCTCTTGCAATACGAATCCTCCTGCTATAGCGTCGCCAACTCCCGTAGCGTCGCTTTCAGAAACCGAAACGACGGCTTCTTCGGACATAACCGAGCCGCATTCGTTCGTAACTTCAACAGTGTAAGAACCGGCGTGAGAGAATGTAGCGGAAGATACCGTGAATGTTCTGCTGGTCTCACCGTCTATCTCTTCGCCGTCTTTGTGCCACTGGTATGACAGCGGAGGATCTCCGGCAGCCGTTACAAACATCGAGAACGGTTGTCCGACGATAGCGTTTTGATCGGCGGGTTGCTTAACAATCTCTACGCCTTCTTTAACCTCTAAGGTCGCGGATTCCGTAGTCTCGGAATTTCCGCCCGGCAATACCGATACAACGCAATCGTAATCTCCCGCGTCTTCCATAGCAACCGGGTCAACAGTGTAAATCGACTCAGTCGCGTTAGGAATAGCCACTCCGTCTTTACGCCATTGATATTCAATCGTCGCTTCATCGTCGCTAGGCTCGGCGGTTACGTCGAACGACGCCGCTTCGCCTTCGCAAGCTTCTACGCTTGAAGGTTGACCGGTGATATAAACTTCGGGATACAATCTTATGCCTACCAAATCAGAATATAAGGTATCGCAAGCGCCAATCAATCTTACGAAATAATTGTCGGCTAATTGAGCCTGCTCGATATTTCTGATTGATAGTATTGTCGATTGCGCTCCAGTGTAGTGTCCGTCAACCGAATAATCGTTCTGAACCGGGTCGTTCATAGAACCGATGAACCATTGGACGTCCGGCTGGTAAAGCGCGTCGTCGCCTTCGTCGGCTACTATATGAGCTTCGACTTCAAACATAACGTCGTCGCCCAAGTTTACTCTCTTGTCTTCCGGTTGACGCGTTACTTCCGCTGGACTCAAAGCGTTGACCAATACGTAATCCGTCCATTTCGGTTCGGCGCCGCTGCCCATTACCTTACAGCGATAAACGCCTTCCATATCGTAATTCAAACCGGGATTGTCCTCGTCGTAATAAGGAGTCCTGTCCAAATATAACGACGCTTTATCTGCCCATTCTTCAGTAGTCGGGTCTTCGTATAAATTAGTCATACTTTCGCCGTCTTTATACCATTCAAATCTCGGCTGAACGCCTTTAGTTACAGAAGCGTTAACGCTAAGAGCGTGGTCTTCCGCTCCTTTGCAATCCATAACGCCGGTCGGTTGAACGTTTATCGTTATCTCGGGAACGATATTCTCGCTGCCAACGAAATAAGAATAACGAGTTTGACCTTTATAATCGTTTTCTTGGATTTCTTCGTTCCATTCGGGATTCGGGAGCGTTAACGGGTCGTCGTAAACTAATTCCTCGCTAAATAAATCAAGCGATAAGTTAAACGTGTTAAAATCAGCGAATTGAACTTCGACGTTCGTTGAATTCGCGTCCTGACCGGATACCGTTTGCCATTCGGAAAAGTCCGCGGCGTCGGAACCGTCCCAAGAACCGAATACGCTTCCGTCGGTATGATAATTGTTCTGGTCGATATTATTCATACCCGCGCCCGAAGCGCTTACAACCGGTCCCGTCGAATAATTCTGGAAGATATTCCTCATTATCGTATTCGAACCGCCGTTTATTCTTAACGTCGGTAAGCCGACTGATTGGTTGGCTACCGAATTATAATAAAAGCCAAGGTCCGAATTGTTTAAATAAACGCAATAAGTATCAGTGCCGCCAATTTGAGAATTAGCTATATAACCATCGGTCTGGTTGGCGACTATAGAGTATTGAGTACCGCCTGCAGATGTAACGTCGAAATCGCAATAGTTTACTTCTACGTTGCTGTTATCAATATACGCCGCGTTCGAAGTTGCCGCGTTTTGGAAAGCAACGGCGTTGTTTTTAATGTCAACAGGGAAAGTCGAAGAACCGCAAGAGGATATATATAATCCGTCCGCTCTCGGTCCCATAAGAGTTTGACTTATTTTAACGCTGTTGTCAGTCAGCTGCAATTTAGGCAAATTATCGGCGTAAATACCGTTAATCTCTTGATTGCCGCCAGTCATTTGGTTATTGTCAACAATTGTCATATCGGTGAAATTCGCGGGGTCGGTGTTCTCTAAATATATTATAGACGAACTGCCGCCGTTGCCGGTAAATCCGGAAAATCTGTTATCTTGGATAGTCGTTCCGTTCGTCGAATGCAATCCATATAAAGCCCCGCCGTGCGATACAAAGTCATTGTCGGTTACCGTTACGTCGTTTTCCGCGCAAGGCGAGCCCGTCGGATTTCCATATAACTGAACGAAATACCAAGTTTGGTCTTCAAAATCGTTATTAGTTATACTCAATTTCCTCGGACAAGAACTCGTTTCGTTAATACCCTTGGCGTTGTCGTTAAATTTATTGTCCTGAATCGTTACGTCGTAGGCGTCCGCCATATTTATCGTAATATGGTCGTTGTCCTGCGGAGCTCCGTCAACTCCGTTAAATACGTTGTTTTGAATCGTTAGGTTTTGACCGCCTTGGAAATCAAGTATTCCGCCGTAACCGTTAGAGCCGTCAACCTCGAAAGTTATTCCTTCTACGGTCATATTGTCCGCGTTGTTGGCGCTCATCAAATAAGTATATGTCGAACTCGGAGCGTACTCTATCGTTACGTCGCTGGGATTGCCCGTTTCGGATTTAATCGACACAAAGTTATCTCCCTCGGAAGGATAAGAACCTAACACAATCGGTCCTTGATAAGGCGGGTCCACTCCAGGTTCCAAAGCGGGAAATTGAAACGTTAATTCGCCGTCGCCCAAAACGCCCGCTTGCGATAGATATTCCGTGCCTTCGGTTATATTTGCGAAATCTTCGCCTATTACATATACCTGAGGCTCTAACGCCGGAGCTACTACTCTCTGCAAGGCTCTATCGTTAGAATTATCGATATCCGGCTTTTCGTTGGGCCACTCGGTAAAGGCGTCTATAGTGTAAGTTCTCATCTCGTCAAAATTATAAGTGCCGACGACAACTTCTTCTTCCTCGTCTTGAGCTAAAGAGCCTGTCCAATTATAAGTATTTGATTCTTCCGTCGGTTCGCCTTCGTCTATTCTCCATACTATTCTACACGATTCCAGCGGATTTTCCAAATAATTTTTTATTGTAACCGCTATATTCTGCGTTCCTTGTGTAAAAGCTCCGGCGGGTTGGGAGATTTCCGTCGCTCCAGCGTCTGCCGCAGGGTCGGGAACGAAAAACAAAAGGTCGCCCGCGTCGCCGTAACCGCTTTGGCTGCCAGTAGCGTTGGGCCAACCGTAAAAATACCAACGACCAGCCATCCTTAATCTAAATGTATTGCCTTGTGCCGACTCCGGAACCGTAAATTGTCCGCTATACCAACCGGATGACGAATTATTTAGACTCCAAACCAATTCGCCAGGGTCGTTGAAGCTCTCGTTAGCGTTCCAGTCAATCCAAATTCTAAAACGCGGTCCGTAATAACACGACGTGCCGCCGTAGCATAATCCATATATTCTGAAATAATAAGTCGTGTTGGCTTCCAACTCAATCGCTGTGGAAGTTTCTCCAATTCTTCCGCAATCGTTGACGTTCTGGTCGAATAGGTCGGTGCCGCTAGGAACCGTCCCAAGCTCAAAATCGCGAATCGCCATACAGCCGTAACTAAAACTAGGCAAATCCGGGTAAGCGGCTTTCGCTACGTCGTTCGCTACAAAAAAAGCGACGAACAAAGCCACCGCCGTCATAATTAGCTTTGTTCCAAACAGTTGTTTAAGTCTCATAAAATAATCCTCCAATAAATAATTAAACGATTTAACTTTTAAAATTTATAACGATTTATCTTCATTGATTTAACAATCTTTTCATTTTCGTTATTGCCTCAAATTGTAAATTTATCAAATTATCCTTTTATAAACAAAACTTATTTATAATTTCTATCTAATTCCCAAATTGCAATTTGGGAATTAGG
>CAZDXB010000002.1:150305-223750 GCA_964509335.1 uncultured Hyphomicrobiales bacterium
CAATTTGGGAATTAGGAGCTAATCCACGCTGTCTTAACTCATCCGATGACTCCGAGTCATCGAATGAGTAGTTCTATCTTACTCCTTCCTTCACCCTCCTTCCAAAACTCCGATTTTGGAAGGAGCGTTTTTATCTCTTTCCCAAATTGGAATTTGGGAAAGAGACGCGGGTCGTCTCATCCGTAAGGGGCGGGCTCCAAACCCGCCACTACAAATTTATAAAACAAATTTTCAAAAAACGCGTCGTTTATATTGTATATAAACACATCAAACCGAAAATAATCTCAAAGAAAATGAAAAAAGTTGGAATTTTTTTTGGAATACTCATCCGATGACTACAAGTCGTCGGATGAATCTCTTCCCTCGCTCTCGGCAAATTGCAAATCATATAGCTTTTTATATACGCCGCCTTTGGAGATTAACTCCTCGTGGGCGCCTCTCTCGACGATTTTGCCTCTTTCGAACACCAAAATCTCGTCGCAATCGATAATAGTCGATAAACGGTGGGCTACTATTATCGCTGTGCGGTCTTTCAAAGATTTATTTATTGCTTCTTGGACGGCTTTTTCCGATTCGGCGTCCAAAGCGGAAGTCGCCTCGTCGAAAAGCAAAATCTGAGGGTCTCGAATTAACGCCCTCGCTATCGCGACGCGCTGACGCTCGCCGCCGGACAAAGTCGCGCCCCTGTCGCCCGCTAAAGTAGAAAAACCGTCGGTGAATTCGCTCGTAAAATCATAAGCGTTCGACATCTTCGCCGCGTCCATTATTTCCTTATCGCTCGCCTTCTCGTAACCGTAGCGAATGTTGTTGGCTATTGTATCGTTAAACAAAATAGTCTCTTGACCAACCAAACCGAACAAATCCCTGTAATCCCTTAAATTCAAATCCTTAATATTCCCGCCGTCAATCAGAATCTTCCCCTTCTGCGGGTCGTAAAATCTAATAATCAAATCCAGCATAGTAGATTTGCCGCTTCCGCTTGCTCCCACGAACGCTATCTTCTTCGACTTCTCAATTTTGAAACTCGCGTCGTCTATAGCCGGATAATCCCCGTAAGCAAAACTAACGTCGCGAACTTCGATTTCCTTTTCGAACGCGTCGATTCTCTCTTTGCCCGACTTAACGCTGGGCTTGGCGTCCAAAATCTTGAAAACCCGCTCGGCGGCGACGAATCCGCGCTGGAATTTAGTGATATTATTGAAAGTCTTCGTTATTGGCGACATTATAGCGAACAAATAAAACAGAAACGTCATCAAATCCGCTCCGCTCATCTCTTTTGTTATCAATACTTGCGAGCCGCCGACAAAAAGCACCACGCAAAGCGCCGCTATAGCGAACACCTCGTTGAACCCGGGAGTTAACGAAGTGATTTTCCTATGCTTGACAGCCGATTTCAAATACTTCTTAGTTTGATTCTTGAAACGATTCACAGCGCTATCCTCGGCGTTATAAGCCTTAACGACCCTAATGCCGGAAACCGTCTCCTGCATCGAGCCGGTGTAATCCGCCATAGCGCCCTGCATCCTCGTAGCGTATCTTCTAATATACTTTATCGCTATCCTGAGCAAAATCAAACTGATTGCGCTCGCGCTGAAAGAAATCAAAGTCAAAAAGGGAGAAATCGAAAGAAGCAAAACCAAAAATAGAACAATTTGAATCGCTTCCCTGATGGTTTTAACAAACGCGGAAATTGTCGAGGAATTAATTATATTGATGTCGTTAGTAATAGCCGATATAAGACTGCCTTCCTTGTTCTTCGAAAAGAAATCCACGGAAAGCGAGGTCATATTCCTGAAAACAGAATCGCGTATCGATTTAATAACGCCTTCCTGAAACTTTATTTGAGCGACCGCCGCCCAAAACTTAAAAACGTTTTTCAAGATAAAAATCGATATAACTAAAACGCTAAAATTAAGAAGCGTTAGATAAACGTCTTGTGGATTGAAAACAAAGCTTTGTATTCCGCCGTATATAAAATTATTCAGATTGCTAAAAAAACCGCCGGAATTAGTAGTCGCCGCGGCGACTGTTGAACTCTCAGTCTGAAATATCAATTCCAGCAAAGGCTTAATTATCGCAACCGATACCGCCGTCAACGTAGAAAAAATTGTGTTTAAGACTAACACCCCGATAAAAAGCGACGTAAACGGTTTTACGAACCTTATTAGCCTACGTATTGTAGAAGCTTTCTTTTTTGGTCTTTTGGAGCTCATAATTTTTTAAACGGCTTTAGAAAATAAAATAGGAGACTTCCTTTGCGGTTTACTCGGGGTTCGTTTATTTAATCAGCTTCTTTAACTGCTTATACATTTCGTTTTCGCCGCCCGGAGCGTAGCCGTTATGCTCCCAAACTATCTCGCCCTCGCCGTTAACCAAAAACGAATGCGGCGGATTGTTTACGTTCATAGCCCTTTTCAAATCTTGGTTTTTATCCAAATACACCTCAAAATCCCAGTCTCTTCCCTTAACGAAAGGAGCTACTCTTCTTGCGTTCCTCGAATCGTCCACCGACACGGCGATAACTTTAACGCCCGTTTCTTTCTTCCATTTGTCGTAAACCTCGTCCACAGCTTCCAACTCCTCTAAACAAGGCTTGCACCAAGTCGCCCAAAACAGTATGAAAAACGGCTTGCCGTCGTTTTCGAAGTTCTTCGAATCGACCTTTCGATGTTGAAGATTTTCCACCTTGGCTGAAGGCAGTTTGCTTTCTTTCGCTTGAGCCACTAGGTTCAAAGCAAATATCGCGGCTATGATAAATACTACTGTTTTCGCTCTGTTCTTCATATTCTTCCCTTGTTTTTTTAACGTCTTCACAATTTTTTTGTATATTTATCTAACTATAAAACGTAAAAATAGCAATAAGATTATTTATAAATAAATTTAATTAGAAATAAGGAGATAATTATGAAAAAAATCATACTAATAATTGCCGCCGTTTCGGCGTTCTTATCGTTTAATACGCTTTATTCCCAAAGCTTGGAGCTTGTTAGACCGGAAAGTTCGCCCGACACCGTGAACGGGGAGCCCGAAACCTTCCAAATAACCGCCGTAGCTGAAATTGAAAACGTATCCGACGCCGAATTAAACTTCAAAATTTCGACTACCGTTATTCAGTTAGCCGAAGGACACTTATACTCCTTTTGCGACCTCAACACTTGCTATCAGCCACAAACCGGGAACTTTACCACTCCAAATCCTTCGACGCTCGCCGCCGGCGAATCCACCGAAAAACACTTATATTTAGACCTTCACCCAGAAGGAAACGACGGAACGAGCATTATCAGCGTTAGATACTTCAACGTCGATAATCCCGACGACTTCGTCGAATACACAGTTGTTTACATTGTAGGAACAATAGGAGTTGACGAAATTATCGCTAGCCTTAAGCCTTTGGTTTACCCGAATCCCGCGTCGGAGCGAGTAACAATTAAAAACAAAACGCCGTTCAAAAACAATACGCTAAAGATATTCGACGCGTCGGGTCGCATAGTCAAACAGATAAACCGCTTAAACGGCGAAAGCATAAACGTCGCAATTAACGACCTATCCATAGGAGTTTATAACTTCGTTATATTTAACGGAAATAAACTCGAAAGAAAAGGCAAATTCATTATTTCAAGGTAAGAACGGGCTGGAAATGCCGCTTTAGCGCTCTCTTGCGCGGATAATATCCCGGCGAATCTTCTAAATTATAAACAATAGGAACGGGGCGCCGATTCTCCATTCTATCGGCGTAAGCGTTCTCTATCGCCAACATTACTGAGATTATAACCGCTATTAGATAATTCCTAATCATATATAAGATAACGACTGTTTACTTCTTTTCTTCTAATTTATACAAAAAAAAACAAAATATTTCTTGCACAGAACACCAAATTTTATTAAAAAGCAACAGAAGAAGTCGTAAGTTTTTGATATAATATAAATTATAGATATTGAACAAAAAAAGAAATTTAAAATAAGAAAAAGAAAATTAAAATAATGTAATGATAATTGTGAAACTTATGTAGGTGATATTATGACAAACAAGACGCTTATCTTATCGTTTATACTTTTTTTTGCTTTAATTGGTAATGTAAAACCAAGCCCGACAGCTGATTATATGCTCCAGAACTCGAATATGGGAACGGAATTCCATATCGCGATACCGCAAAACGACATTAAGAGCGGACAAGCGGAAGAAATATTAGCTCTTTATATTAGTTCATACGTGGACACTCGCGTAGTAATTACCGCTCCAAAATACGGCTTCCAATGGGTCAAAGACGTTAAAGCTTTCGAGCCTTTAGTATTGTCGAGCGAAAACGGCGGCGCTTCATACAACTGGGAAATTATAAACAGCGAAGAAAAGGACCAAATGGGCGTTCATATCGAATCGGAAGACCCGATAGCCGTATTTGTTCTCAACTCGAGAAATATGTCGGCTGACGGCTACCTCGCAATTCCCAAAAAACATTTTGGGAAAAAATACGTACATTGCTCCTACTACGATTTCCACGAGCCTTGGCCCCGTCGAACATACAGAGGCGGCGGTTTTATTGTTGTCGCCGCTGAAGAAAACACAAACGTAACAATTCGATTAAAAGGCGAAGGAAAAGAAATAGGCGAAACAGTCGAAGGAAAGAAAATAGGCGAAACAATCACCGTCCAACTAGACGAAAACCAAACTTATATGGTTAGAGGAAACGGAGACAACGTTTTTTTCGATTTATCGGGAACTATTATCGAAGCCACAAAACCGGTCGGCGTTATATCTTTCCACCAAAGAACTATGATACCGAGCAACGCCGGTAACGGAAGAGATTGCCTATCGGAAATGCTTATACCGGTAGAATGTTACGGCAAAGAATACATTACCGTGGAATATGACAGAGGAACTCAAGAAGGAGATTTAGTAAGAGTAATAGCCTCGGAAGATGGAACCGAGATAACAGGAGACTCCTACAAACCCGGCTCCGGCAATAAATACGAAAACGGACACTGCGAAGCCTTACTCAACGAAGGAGAATTTTACGAGCAAAACTCCGTTAGAGGCGTTACTCACTGGCGCGCCAACAAGCCCGTTATGATTATGCAATACGCCTACTCTTTCCCTTGGGACGGAAACAGAGATTGGGACCCGTTAATGACACTTGTGCCTCCAATTAAACAATTCCAAAAATCTATCGTCTTTCAAACGCCAATAAACGCCGGATTCAACGAAAATCAACTTACATTATTCGCCGTAGGCGACCCAAACGACCCAGAGAAAAAAGCGCTTAACTCAATATACTTTGACGGCGAACAACTTACGAAAAATTATCCGCAAATATTATACAATCGCATACCCAACACGAACGTTTACTGGGTAAGGATGGACATCGAGCAAGACGCTCACAGTATTATTTCCGATACAAAAATAGCGGGAAACCTTAACGGCTTTACGGGATACAACTCCTACGGCGCTCCCGCTGTTATGGGCGTCGATAAAATCGACGAACTCGACACATTAAAACCGGAAATAATGTCTTATCACATAAGTTGCGGCGATTACTCCGTCGAAGTAGTCGAACAAAGAAACGACTATGAAGGCTTGCAAAGAGACCAAGGGTTACAAGACTTCTTTTTCATTAAAGAAAGCTCTTATAATTACGAACTCGATTATCAAGAATACACGCCGCAAGAAGCCATTTACAGTCATGAATTTAATCTTAAAATTATCGACGCTACAAAAGACGCCAAAGCTGTTTTCGCCGCTATCGACAGGGCGGGCAATTATCATATTGACAGCGTCTTTTACGCCGCGACGAATATAGAAGTCAACGACTACGCTCTTAAATTCGGAAACTTGAGAATCAACAAAACGAAAAAAATAAATCTTTTCGTCAAGAACTTGTCCGATAGTCTATTACAAATCGAAAGCTGCTCCTTTGACGATTCGCAAACGTTCGAAATCGATTCCGTTTATCCGTCCGCGCCTCCACTATCGCTTCAAAGCGGAGAAAGCGCCACCGTAACGGTATCATGCCTGCCGGAAAAAGAAACCCAATACGAAGATTCAATAAACATAGTAACGCCTTGCTATACTTTTAAATATTTAGCGACCGCTAAAGGCGTAGCTCCGAACATAACTATTGAAAACTGGGACGCGGGCGAAATCAACGTCGGCGATACAATATGTTTCAAACAAAGGCATGGCAGAGGACTGCGCTTAGGAAATACCGGCTCCGACACTTTGACAATAGAAGGATTTGCAAACGTCAATCCGCCGTTTTACGTTTCGGAACCGACAATCCCGCCCGCGCCAATAGCAATTCCGCCAGACGATTACGTTTACGTGGAATCTATCTGTTTCGCGCCAATTGATTCCGGCGTGTACGTCGATACGGTAATAGTCCTGAACGATTCGGAAAACGATAGCGTTTCCGTTTGGCGAGGACAAGCCAAATACAAAGTTTCAGTCGAGCGAAATACCGAAGCGACGCTATTCGAAATCGCTCCAAATCCTATAGAAAACGACGAGGTTATTTTTAAATTCGCCTCGCCAACGACAAAAATTATTAACGTTTATCTTTACGACGCCAAAGGAAATAAAACCAAAACGCTAATAAAAAATCTATCGGTCAAAGAAACAGTCCAAAAAACTCTCGAGTTAGGCGAAGTTGCCGACGGTCTTTATTATATAGTCGTCGAAACTGAAAGCGAAAGATACGCTAAAAAAATTGTGCTTATTAGATAAATAAGCGGCTGAAATATTATATCCGAACGAGTTCCGCTATGGATTCAATATGATACGTATGCGGAAACATATCGGCGGGCGTTACGCTCTTTATCTCGTAAGAATCGGATAAAATAGCGCAATCTCTGGCTTGCGTCGTCGGATTGCAACTTACGTAAACGATTCTTTTCGGTTCTATCTTAAGTATATGACTCAACAAATTTTTGTGAACGCCCGCTCTCGGAGGATCCATAATTATCAAATCGGGCTTTGGCAATTGCTTCAACAGCCTTACGCTATCCTTCTTATGCAAATCGGCGCTAATAAAATCGACGTTGTCAATGCAGTTCAACTCGGCGTTCTGCCGCGCGTCTAGAACCGATTCTTCGGAAAGCTCGACGCCCAGTATCTTGTTGCAGTATTTAGCGGCGGGCAAAGTTATAGAACCTGTTCCGCAATATAAATCCCATACTAATTCGTTTTTTTGCAAACGCGACTTTTCAATAATATTATCGATAAACTTGTTCAATTGAAAAGAATTTGTTTGAAAAAAAGAAAACGGCGATATTTTGAAATCTACCGTTAAAATCTTCTCTATTATGTAGCCAAGCCCGTTAAGAACTTTATACTTCCCGTAAGCTACCGGCGTTACTTCGTCGTTAACCGCCCAAACGACGGATTTGACTTCCTCGTAATTCTCAATAACGCTTTCGCCAAACCAATCTACAAAAGCGCGCTCGTCGTCGTCTTTCGGCTCGGCGGTAACCAAAATCGCCATCATCTCTTCGTAACTCGACGAACTTCGAATTATTAAATTCCTTAAAAAACCTTCGTGAGTAACTTGATGATACGGAGCTATATCTAATTCTCTCGCCTTGTCCCGAACTAAATTCAAAATTCTATCGCCCAACTCCGGCTGTATTTTGCATTCGTCAATATCCAAAACCTTATCGAATCTTTTGGGAACGTGAAGTCCCAAAGCAAAACGCTTGTCCTCTATCTCTTCTTCCGAGTCTATTTCAGCTTTGGTCAACCAACGTGAAGCGGCGAAAGAAAATTCCATTTTATTTCTATAACGAAAAATTTCCGGCGAGGCTAACGCGTTTTCTAATTCGCCGACCTCCAATTTCCCTATGCGCTCGAACGCGTCTTCGACTTGGCGGCGCTTCCAATACAGTTGTTTCTCATAAGCGATTTGCTGCCAAGAACAACCTCCGCAAATTCCGAAATACTTGCATTCCGGCTCGACCCTGTCGCTCGATGGCTCCAAAACTTCCTCTATCGTAGCTTCAAAATAGCTCTTCTTCTTTCTTTTAATTTGAGCTGAGACCTTATCTCCCGGAACCCCGCCCTTAACAAAATAAACTAACCCGTCTTTTCTCGCGACGGAAATGCCTTTATACCCCAGCGATTCGATTTCCAATGTTTCAGTTTTATTTTTCATATTAACATTATTCAAAAGCGATTTTTGAAATATTAAGACGCGTTGACGGGTCTCTCTATTTCATAAATTGATTCTTTTTAAAAGCTCTAAAAACGGAATGAATCGAATTGATTATAAAGCGCGCTCGACAGCTTCAAAAATTGATTTCGGACACAGATAATCCATACAAAAATAATCCGGATTTTTACACTTAGGACTAAAGAAGCATCGACAAGGCTTTTCCGGCTCTACAATCTCGCCGCGCCCGTATAATTCGAATTCGTATCTATTAAAAATGTTGTTCATCAAAATCAAAGGCTTCTTCAAACCAATAGCGATATGCATCGCCATAGTAACGGCGGAAACGACTACGTCGCATCGATTAACCAAAGTAATGAATTCCTTCAAAGTAAAATGCCCTGGATAATACGCTCCCGTATGCTCCGACAGTCGGCGATTTTTCTCGTCCTCCTGAGCGCCGCCCAATAGCATAGGGAAATAGCCTTCTCTTTGCAATATATCAATCAACTCTTCCCACTTTTCCTCAGCCCAAAGTCGAGAAACCCATCTGCCGCCGCAGCCAGTATTCAAGCCAATTATTTTCTTGCCGGAATTCGGAACGTCCCAAGAGATTGTGTCGTCGTAATCTAAAATATACTCTTCACCCTTGAACTCCCAGCCGCAAATCTCGAATATTTCCTCCAAATAGGATTTCCTATTCGCCTTATTTACGTCGTCGAACAAGCCCGTTACAAACTTGTGCTCGGCTAACTCATTCGCCGGAGCGGGCTTCCCGTCTTTTAAAATAAAACCGTACTTCTCGTCCGCCTCCAAATTCAAAACGAGAGCGCAAGCCTGAGGGTCTTTGTCCAAATTAATTACAGTTCTGAATTTTGTAGCTTGAAGCGTTAATATCGACTCCAAGTCAAACGGATATACTTTGTCAACCGAAGCCGGCAAAACTTCCGGCGTATATGACAACACCCAAACCAGCGAATCGGGGCGTTCACTCCAAATTTTCGTTAAAAGTGGAGTAGTTCTAATTACGTCGCCGATCGCGCCGAGTTTAATTAACAGAATTATATCTTTCTTCGGTTCGTAATAAGGGCAATCTTCGCAATGGACGCCTTCTAATTTATGTTGGTCGCAGGGAATAAAACCGCGAAAAAACTTACAATCGCTCTTGTAAACTTTCCCGTCCATAAACCTCCTAAAGCTTATATTGTATCATTAACCAAAATCTGAAATTATAAACCGTCGTTTCTTCAGTCTCGACGTAACTTACGTTCTTTCTATTCGGAGTCATTAGCTCCCCTCTTGAACCGTCTTTGCCTAAAAAGTTTATAGCCCCCAACGCGCCGTTGACGTCTATATACCAAGGATGATTCAACTCTCCGTTAAGCCCAAGCCTAACGGTTCCTCCAAACCTCCAAGTAGAAGGTTTAGTCTTATCCACAAACTTCTCCTTATCTCCTAGATTAACGTAATTTATCACCCTTTCAAAAGTTCCCTCGGTTACGTACGTCGCCGCTCCTTCTATACCCGCGTAAACTTTCGCCGTTCTTGAAAGCGCAAAAAATCTCAAAAAGGAATAATTCATCCCAATAGAAAAAGAAGGCAAATATAAGTCGTGCCTTAGCTTAATATCCGACACGTCGCTAATAGGCTCCCTTTCTCTGCCCATATAGAAAATATACTCAAAACCCAAAGGTATCTCAAGAATCCCAGCGTCGTCCAACTCAAGAGTTAACTGAACGCGAAAACCGGGCTGCCCCCCGTCGAAACTCCCGCCGTAAATATCTTCGCCTGAGGAATTTTGAATATAAAAAGGCTTTGTAGCTATATTGTCGCCGATTATTTCTGAATTGGCAAAACCAGCCGACAAAGACATCCGAGGCGCTTGAGCTTCGGACGAAATCACGAAAAAGAAGTTTAGCGCGGCGCCAATAACCGCTAACGCAACTACTTTTAGACGCTTTTTCTTTACGGTTTGCATAATAAACCTTCTATATTTTTTCTTTTATATTATAATCGTCTTTTTCATATCTTCTTTTCACTATCATTTCGCCTATCAAACCCATAGAAATTAGTTGAACGCCGACTATAATAAGAGCTATACCAAAAAGAGCGAGAGGCCTATTGGTCAAATAAGTATTGCCTAAAAACCATTCTATAGTTAAATACAAGTCAATCGCGAAACCAATAAGGGCAAAAGCCGCGCCTAAAGTTCCGAAGAAATGCAAAGGTCTTCTTAAATAGCGAGTAGTGAACACGACTGTTATTAAATCGAGAAATCCTTTAATCAATCGAGTAACGCCGTATTTTGACTTCCCATACCGTCGAGAGTGATGAACGACTGGTATCTCCGTCACCCTAAACCCCTCCCATTTAGCCAACGCGGGAATATATCTGTATATTTCGCCGTATATATGCAATGACTTGACTACTTCGCGACGATAAACTTTTATACCGCAATTGAAATCGTGAAGCCTAATGCCGCTAACTATCGACGTAACCAAATTAAAAAACTTCGAAGGTAGAGTTTTACCCAATGGGTCTTTCCGTTTCTTTTTCCAACCGCTCACTAAATCATAGCCTTCGTTTATTTTATCTATCATATTTCTGAAACTGGCTGGGTCGTCTTGCAAATCCGCGTCCATTGTGCCTATCAAATTCCCTCTCGCTCTGCTGAAACCTACCGTTAGAGCCGCCGATTTTCCATAATTTCTCCTGAATCTGTACCCTCTCACCCTTGGATTTCTACGCTTAATTGTTTTGATAACTTCAAATGAATTATCCGTCGAACCGTCGTCCACAAATATTATTTCGTAATTGTTCTCGGTTACGTTGGGAATCTTCTTTAATTCTCTATCCAAATGTATCGCCAACTCAGGCAATGAATCTTTCTCGTTATAAACGGGGATTACCACTGAAAAATATACGTTTCTTTTATCCTTTTTAAACGGTCTTCTTTTACTTCTCGTATTGTCGTTATGCTTGTCTTTATATCGTCTTGTGTCCTTCATTATTTTCCTTGCTTAATTTGACTTTACAAATTGAAGAGTTTTTAATAAACAACCGTGCTTACTTATAACAACAAAATAACATCCAGACGCTAATTCGGACGCGTCGAGCGTAGTCTCGCTTCCTTCACAAAAACCTGACAATTTCCGCTCTCCTAACGCGTTATATACCGAATATTCAAAAGACTCCTCCTCCGAGCGTATCCTTAACAAAGAATTAGCGGGATTAGGATATAAAGCGTAGCCGTCTTTTACCTCGTCGCGCTTGCCGTTAGGTTCGACGTTAAAATACACTACAATTTCGAACTGATCCAAAGAAAAATTATCAACCCTAGCCGTATTGTTCTCCAACATATCGACTTTAAAATATTGCCCTGAGAACAAATCTTGAACGAAAGCCGAATCGACAATCGATCTAGGCAACGAATCCCATTTAATATCGTAACTCGAACTTATATTAAAAAGTAAAAATCTATAGTAACGAGCAAATCTTTTTACGTTCGCAAAGGGACGGAAATCATAATAAGACCAAAAAACAGAATCCGCCGTAGAATCCCTTACCAAAAAAGTCGCGTATAAATCGTCGGGCGGCGGAAACTCCGGAGCCTTTATCTCGCCCAAAGCTTTATCTATATTATGCGTGGCGTCTCTATGCAATCCAAAAACCAATTTATTATAAGTATCCTCGGTATCCGTTTCGAACCTAAGATTCACTCCCAGCGAATCCAGAGCGTATAAATTTACCGAAGAAAATGCTACAACCAAAATTAATAACGCTATTCTTTTCATTTTTCTAACCGTTTATAGTAATAACAACCAAAACCTCAAAATGTTTCATTTTTTTTGAAGTATATATACGATAAATGGGCAACTGTAATTAAACAGGTTGCCCATCTATCGTTAATTAATATTTCAGCCCCGGGCTTTTATTTTATAACTGTTATCATAACAGTCGAGGCGTTTGAACCTTGCATTAATCTGCAGAGATAACGCCCGGAAGCGAATTTGCTCGCGCTCAAATCGTAAGTATATTCGCCGGCTGATTTAAAGCCTTCGAATAACTTATAAGGGTTGCCTACCGCGTCTACTAACTCTAATTTTACGTATCCGTCTCTTGGAACGTTATACTTAACCGTAGAATTAGCCATAACGGGATTCGGATGAACGTTTACGCCCAAACCGCCTGTCATAATTTCGCTCTTGAGAACTTTAATCTTGTTGTTCGTTGTCGAGCTAATTTCGACCGAACCGTTGTCGCCTTTCTCTATCTCGCCTAAAGTCTCGCCCGTAATCGCGTCTACAAAAGTATAGTCCGCGTCGGCGTTGTTTACGTTTAGCGCTATAGGATATTCGACTCCTTGAAGCGTAACGATTGTTTCGTCCTGCTTCGTTAACATCTTGTTGTCGTAAAATCTTACGTCGAACAAGTTATGCGGAGGTCTCGGAGGCATTTCGAAATATTCCGTATTTACGGTTTCGTTATTGGTCAAGTATAATTTACCGGTTCTTTGAGCGTTGTCTCTTACCACTAACTCAACGCTGGAGCTTAATACGCTTTCTTTCTCGTAATTTCCGCTAGCGTCAACTCTTGTAATAGTAGGATGGATAAGCTTCAAATAGCCGTGCTTGCCTTCGTCGGCTTTCAACCAATAACCTAATCCCGGCTCTAATACAGAAGTCTCGTAATAACCTTCGTTTGTTCGGTATCCCCAAATGCCGTGCTTTCTAACAAAACTTCTGGAAGGTTTGTCGCCTGAATACTCTTCAAAATCAATATACTTAATATTCATCGGATAAGAAAGCGCTCCTATTGTATTCCATCCGGGGAAAACCTTAACTTCGTCGTCGAAACCGTCGTCCAGACCTTTGGTTATCCTGTTCATAAACGTGCCTTTGAATTGAGTGTCGATTATATCGCTGTATCTAATGAAATAACCGACGCCCGGCTTTAAGACATTATGTTCTTCATAACCGCTATTAAAGAACGCAAACGGTATGTTAATCGCGTTAGGATAAACAACGTTGTGTTCCATATTCTTCGGTCTTACCGGCAACGATAACAAGTTCCAGCCTTTGTTGATCTTCGGATTGCCGTAAGCGTCAACGTACTCGATAACTCTTGGCAACGTGTACTCTATCTTAAACGAAGTGATTTTCGGGTCCTGAATCGAATACGAGAATATACTGCCGCCTAAATGGGTAGCGTCTCTCATATTTTGACTCGGGAACAACGAACCGTTTAAGGTATCGCTCAAGAACAATTGCGAACCTTCAATGAAATCGGTGGTGTCCCATTCAATGACAACGGGATAATTTTCCGCTCCGCCGGCGTTGAATCTGCAGAGATACACGTGCGATTGCAACGTGTCGTTGAAATCTCTAATATCTCTGGACTCGGTCATCGGCGTTACCCTATTCGGCAACATATCGCCTAATCCAAACGGCACCATATCGTCGTCCGGATAGAATCTAGCGCCAAATTGCTGCAACGGACCCGAGTAAGCGAATTCACCAAATAGCGTATCGGTTCCCATAGTAGCTCTATGACCTGTTCCGAAAATAACTTTCGTTTCGTCTCCGGTTTGTCCTCTCGAATTTCTAATCGTTAATGTTATACCGCGATGTTGGTCTTCAAACGAACCGTCGTCGGGTTCAAACGGATTTCTAAAGTTAACAAAAGTGATTCTCATCCTTACCGGACTTATTTCCGCGGTTTTCGATTTAATTGTTATATAACCTGTATATATTCCCGCTTTTTCTCCGTTGTGAGGAATCACCTCGTCGGGGTCGCATCTTATATAAACAAACACAGGATCGTCGGATTCAGTCAAATCGCCCATCGGGTCTGGTTTGTCAGCGCCTTGACCTAAAATGTCGTTGTCGATATAATTTACGTAACCCTTAGTCGTATTCTGACCTATCGGCACGTATTTACTTCTGTTAACCGACTCTAACATAAACAATAACCACGGAGCGTCGGACTCAATATCGATATCCATCAATCTTGTTTCGGAAGTCGAGTTCCTTAAAGTAAATTTCACCTGCCCGTAAACGTTGTCAGGCTTATCTACTTTACTCGAATCAACCGTTAATGGATCTCTTAAAATCCAAACTCCTTCGGGAGCCTGTTCGGGTCTGTTTATATTGTCCCAAATAGGCGGTTGAGAACCTGTTCTCGAAATTTCATACCAAATTCTCGGTAACTTTTCCGTCAATTTCAAGTAAATAGCGCCCGGTAAAATCGGCTCGGTATTCCATAAAGACGATATCGGCTTATTATTCATACCTGCCATACCGACATAAGTGCCCGGCACATTCGGATCCTGATAAATATCTTGAATATTAATGCTATCGCTAAACATTAAATTTTTGAAAGCGATTTCTTCTCTAACGTTCCAATCGTTATACATTATTGTATCAGGCGAAATATACATAGGAGTATATTCTGAAGCCCTTTCTTCAGCCGAAATACTTCCTCTTTCCAACTTAACGCGGAATTTTACGTATAACAGAACGTTATAATCTACCGAACTCGTATCGGTAACGGGCAAAGGCTTAGTTGAAGCTCCGCTAATAACTAGCTCTTTACCTCTTTCCCTAACATTTAACGGTATGGGCGGATCCCCCGGATCCCTAAAGAAATCTTGGTAAGACATATCTTTATGTACGTCCCACTGTAAATTAAAGTCTTTAGCGAGCGGTTCTACATAATCACCCCTGACGTTGTAGCTTCTCGCGTCGTCTTCGGGAAATGGATGAACCGTTACTAAACCTACCGGTTCGACGGCTACGCCGTCAAACTTAACCTTAAATCTAAAGCTATAAATCGGATCCGGAACTAGGAATTTCGCCAAATCAGTCGATTTATAATGCCACCATTTATTATCAATAAACACCGGCATTAAAAACTCTCTCGGCGAACCGCCTCTTTGCGTTACGGGCAGCCAAATCCTCCCGTCCGGATACCAATCCGCGTTGTAGCCTTCCTCGGTTCCCGTTAAACTCAACTTAGGCGTTTGCGGATAGGTATAGCTCTGAGACCATACGTCCTGGGACGCCGTAAGTACGAAAGCAAAAAATAGAATCGCACCTAGTATAATACGGAATCCCCGCAATTGTAAATAATATTTGTTCATGAGTACCCCCAGTTAATTATATAAACACTGAATAATTAATTTTTTATTAAAAAAATATTTTTTACTATGTCGTTCATCAAAGTCATTCTAGTTAAATAAACTCCTCTACTAAAACTACTTACATCAATAGCGTAATATGCGTCGCTTAAATACTCCGCTTTCGCTAATTCCCTGCCGTTCAAATCATATATCCTTATCGATTTCATCTTAACTCTTCCGCCGTCAATTTTATAAACAAACTCTTCGCTTAAATAACTGTAATATGAATCTATATTAATATCATTGTTTTCGAAATCTCTTAAATCTGTTCCCGTCGTATCTTCTTTTTCTTTTATTAATACCAATTCGTCGTTGACAAATCTCGTAGCGCAGGAACAATCGTTTATATCCACTATCTCAACGCTCAATTTCGACGTGTCTTCCACGTTCCGCGCTTTCATTTCTAACTGTAATACTGTCTCGTCGATTATATCGTCTAATATTACAGATTTCAAAAAGTATTCATTTTCTTTTGTCGAATAAATCGTATCGACAACAAACTTTTCATTCAAAGAACGAGCTTCTAATAATTCGTAAACTTCTTCGTTAAAATTCAACTTAAAAGTTAGAGAATCAACTCTCGCTAATCCGTTCGTGTTCAAATTGACGTTCCCGCTCGCTACTGAATCCTTTTCTCCAAACTTTAACTCTTCGCTTAAAAACTTCGCTTCTACAAAGCTCCAATCAGTTTCCTTCACTTTTACGTCAATCTTCAAATCGCTATCTTTATATTCTATCCCATCTTCCATTTCTTTCACGACTTCAATCTCAAAATAAAGAGTATTAATATAAGTCGTGTCCGGGCATTCTCCTAAATACTTAGCCATAAACGCTATCAGAGGCTTATCTCCGCTCACCTGAGGACTGTAAAACTGCATCGCGAAAGCCCTCAATTCGCCCGGTTCCCAAATATTGAAATCTTTATAATCGAAGTAATCCGATAGCGTGCCAATATAAAGAGCAGATATTATTTGGATTTTATCCGGATTATATTTTAAAAGAACGTCAAAACTGTATAACGAATCCAAATAATCTATCTCGCCTACTCCAACCGAAAATTCAAACCTTCTATCTCTTTCCTTTCCGCAAACAAATACGTCTCTGTGCTGTTTTAACTGAACTTTAATCGTCGAATCATTTTCTTCCGCCTCAGCCGTCAGGCTGCCGCAATATATAAGCGGCAGCCAAACGACAAAGACCGCTAAAAGCCTAATCATCACTTAGTGAATACCAATGTATTAGAAATTGAATTCCCGTCGCTGATTAGTTTATAAATATACATCCCCGAACTAACTCTGTTACCGCTTTCGTCCTCGCCGTTCCAAATTACTTGGGCGCCGGCGTTTTCAAATGTCTTAACAACGTTTCCGAAAACGTCGGTTATAACTAATCTGTAATCGCCTTCTTTATTAATAGTAAACACCGCTCTATCGGTTACCGGATTAGGCCTTAATTCGATAGAAGCGTTTGTTTCCGATTCTTCAACCGATAGCAATGTTTTGTTTCTCGCCGATTTGTTCTCGTCGTTAAGTCTTATATCGCTCAACTCTAGCGTCGGTCCTTCAGATTTAACGGTTACAATACACAACGGTTCCTCCGGCAATATTTTATCCGTACCCGCTATAGTTACCATATCGTTCTGATAATCCGACATAACTTGTTTGTATGACTTAACTCCGGTAACGTCGCCGTTCACTATCATCTTCAGCGATATAGGCCCGTCAATATAACCGTTCAAATAAATCGGCACGTTATATTCGCCTTTACTTACCTTCTTAGCTTCTCCGATTATTATATCGTCGGCTAACATATCGTTAGAAATCTCTTTACCGTATAGCGGTATTGAATCCAACAAATACGGCAAACTCGGTATTCTGCCGCCAATATAATGTAATATTATTGCGGCGTCGTATTCGGTAGCCTCGTAATAGATTTCCGATAGAGAACTAATTTGAGAAGGAATCACTTTGTTGTATTCCCACACATCTTCGGTGTAATCATAAACGTCGTGTATTATATACTCGATGCTGTCGCCATAATACATATTCTTCCAATTGAGCCTAATTCTAAAAATTGTGTCTTTATGAGGCTCTCTCGCCGTTCCGTCTTCATTCCAACCGTACCAATCATCGTCTTCGTATAAAATATAACGTCCGTTGTGGTTAACGTCCGCGTGATAAGCTTCTCTTCTTCTTTCTCTCGGTAGAGGCTTTCTAGTTACAATCGAACGAATGATATTTCTGGCGTCTCTAACAGTTACGAATCTGCTTTGATCCATTCCGCCTTGTCTTTCGCCTTCAATTTGAGACAAATCTACGTCGCCGTCGCCCCAAAATTCCTCTTTCTGATTTCTTCCGAGAGCGTTGAAATTGAATCTGTAATCCGTTCCAGTCGTGGGAGGCCAGAGATTAGTCAGCTTCATCGAAGTCTTCGCTTCTTCTTTATCCCATTCTTCAAAATCGTCTTCTACCCAATTTCTGGCGTAATTTAAAGCGTTCAAGAAATCGGCTAATTCGCCCTCTTTGCCCATATTTCCTTTAATTCCAACTACCGCGTCTCTTGTTTTTACCAATGTTTGATCAGTTTGATTATTGTCGGCGCCTGCCGGTCCGTAACAAAATTCAATATCTCCTTGTCTCGTGAAATCGTCTCGAGACTGATATATCTTTACTTGGAAATTTCCAACGCTCGAAGTTATACCCTTCCAAATGTCGCCGCTCGCCGGATCGTCGTAATTTATATTCAGGTTTTTCCACTGAACCGTAAAAACCGAATCCTCGTCGTCGTAATACCAAGATATTTCAGACCTTGTATACTGATTAGCGGCTGGCCAAGGCGTTGGATTATCGTCGCCCGTTCTATAAAAGTGGTCGCCCATAAAAGGCGCTATTACGTTTGACGGATATGAAGAACTGAAATAAAAGAACCAGTCGGTTATATCCATCAATCCGTTCTTCTTCGGCAATGTTTGAGGAGGGATTTCACCTTCCGGCGTGAACGTAATATAACCGTTCACGCAAATCCAAACGGTACTGTAAACTTCGCCGTTGTATTCGTAATCGAACGGTAAGTCCACTTTATAAAAACCGTCTGATCGGCCGCGAACCGTACCTTCGATAAAGTTCGGCGGCATAGCGAATTTTGACGCTGGAATTACGTTCTTGCTTTCAAGCTCCTGATATGGAATCTGTCGTAGCAAGGTAGTAACTCCAAATTCATCGTACACTTGCGCTTTTGTTGGCTGATAAGTAATTGCTATTCCTAGCAAAATAGCAATACCGACAGCGAACGTGAAAAAACGATTCATTTTAAACTCCGTATTTATTTTAAAAATCATTTTATTTCTTCGTTTATCGCGGGCTTGCCGCGAGGCAAGCCCGCTAATAATCGTTTATTATTTTACAATCGCTATTTGTATCGTTGAAACTTCAGAGCCTGCTATTAGCCTACAAGTGTAAGAACCGCTGGCTAACTCTTTACCGCTATGGTCGGTTCCGTCCCAAGTTAATTGATAATTACCGGGAGCGTAACTTTGGTCGGTCAATACGTTAACCACGTTTCCTAACTGATCGACTACTTCGACTTTCACGTTTTGACGATATTTAGCGCTAAAATCGATATTTGTCGTATTGCTAAACGGATTAGGCGTAGCTTTACTTATTTCCGTCTTCAAGCCGGCTGCGGCTTGTCCTTCAACATCCGTTCCAGTCCATAGATACAATATCTGGAATGCCGTTATAGCGTCGCTGTAAATAGTCAATTTACAGTTGTCGCCGTCCTTTTCAAATCCAACGTCGGAATCAGAAATACCTTCTCCATTGTGCATATTATACCTGAATTTACCTCCGGACGATGAAACGTCTCTAATCCACCACTCGGAAGCTGCCGGATTAGCTTCTTGGTCGTCTCTAGCTGGCACCTGAGTAGCGTCCCATTCAATTACTAATGGATAATGATTAGATGTATTGCCAGCTTCGCCGCCAGACTGCAATCTACCTCTGTATATTCTTTGCTCGCCTTCAGCATCACCCGCGGCGGTTAAGAATATATTTCTATAAATACCGTTTGAGTTTGGTATTGTCCATCTTACGTCGAATACGTCTTGATGAGGTATCGGCGGTAATTCGTACTCGCAGTAATTGGAGTCTAAGTGTCCTAACTCTTCGCCGGAAAGTCCGTAACCTTCCGTCGCCTTCGGACCTGTTCCAAACTGCAATTCGTTATATCCGCCTTTCTCGTTCGATATTCCAAGAGTGCAGATAAAGTCAGTCTCGTCGGAATATTTCAATCTGTAAGACAACGTATCCGTGCAACCGTACTCGTCTTCTACCATAATCTTAATCGTTACCTTGCCGTCAACGCCTCTCGGAGCGTCGAAGCTTTCGGAGGATATTCTAACTTTAACCGAATCGTTTGAACGTATTCCGGTTAATTGATTCGATTCTACCCAATCTCCTTCTTCGTCTTCATACTCTAACTTCAAACCTGTCGGTTCTAATACAGAAATTGTTAAAGTCTCGGTAACGTCTTCGTCTATCGTGCCTCTCATCAAATCTCTATCGTGTATGATGATTATGTCTTCGTAAGGCATACCTTTATCGACGCACTTAACTGACGGCGCCGCGGCTATACCCGGACAATGATTGGTCGAATCTACTCTTAACGTATAAGTCTTAATATCCGCTAATTCATCTTCGTCCCATACGAGTACTGTTACCTGCTCGGCGTTGCCCAAGTCTTGATTTCTCGGCGCGTCTTTTACGCCTGGCGTTCCATAAAGCACGCCGCTCTCTTTGTTAACTCTTAACCAAGTAGGCGTCGTCTTTAAATCGTATATAATATTGCCTTCCTCGTCGTATCTTCTTAAATAATGATACCCGGCTTCTTCGAAGCAAGGGTCTCTTTGTATCGAGTCTGGCAATACCAAGTCGTCTAAACCTAATTCTTGCAACTCTTCGTCGTCGTAAACTAACTGGAACCAATGGTCTTGGTCAAAGTTAGGATCAAATATCTTAATCTGCTTCGACGAATCTCTTAATTCGGGATTATAATCAATATCTTCTTTAGCAAAAGGTAACGACTCGGTCGTTATAACCGGCTCGACATTAATCATAATCAGTTCTTCTACGCTATTTACGCCTCCGTGACCGTCGTTTGCGACTATAGTTATAACAGTATCAAGATTCATAGCTCTGTTATACTGTCTTTGTGGCGTTAACATATGAACGGCGAGCGCGGAGTCGATTCTAATATTAAGCTGTCCGTAAATGGTGAAGTCTCCGCCAAACTCGTCTTGCTCATCGTCGCTATCGTAAACGTGCAAGAACTGTTCGTCCATCCAAATAGGTCTTTGCTTAACTAGAACTTCTTCGCCGTCAAATTCTGTCTCGTCAACAACTACTGTATCGACAATCACAGTGTCTCCACCGTTTCCGTGTTGATCGTCGAACCTAATAGCTATATTTCTAAATCCATATGCCGTTCTACCATATCTAAAGTCCCAATTATCTTCCGCCCAAGTGTCCTCTAACTCGTCGTCAGTGTTAAAGTCGGCTTGGAATCTCAATTTATTTGTCAAGTTTGCCATCAACCTACCGTCTCTGGAAACTCTACAAGGATAAACCGATGGCTCGTATGTACCCAAGGTATCCATATCGCCTTCCAAATTCTTTTCTACCAAGACGTCTTTGGGCCAAAGCGGCTCGTCGGTTTCTTCATTCATCGCGTCAGGATGCAAGAAAATCGGAATACTGTCAACTACATACAATTTACATCGATATTCTCTGTAATATTGCTTGCCTAAATTAATCGTGTCTTGTTGCAAATACCTTGCGTTCGTCGTATCGTATGTCGGGGCGTTCAAATAATTTCCGAATATCTCAATCCACTTATCTACTGTATCCATCGCCGGTCTTTGTAACGAATCAAGCGCTTTAAGCGAATCAATCGTTCTATAATGCGGCGGGAAGTTGTGTACTTTAAGCGTTAACCATTCTCCGCCAGGAACGACGTACGGGTTAGTAGGTCTTCCTCTGATAATCATAAATCCAGCCGAACCTTCCGGCGTTGGATTAGCGAATCCCCACTTGTCGTCGTCAACATCGTAATCGACCGGGATATGCTCTTTGAATAACCATCTATCCAATCCCGAGGAAGATTCAACTTCATAATCAAAATATAAGTTCGAATAATCTTCCGGGACATATAACGATCTAGGATCGTAGTAATTATTCAAATCGTTAGCAGTTACGGTCAATATTTTATCTCTACCAACAGCTGTCTTTTCTACAGGAGCGCCTAATTCAAGGTTGCCATACTTGTTATTGTATTCGCGGAACCTAGCCGCTCCGTGAACTGATCTAGCCTTGGAAGGATCGCTGTAAACAAACTGCGGTACAGGATACATTCTATCTTCGGTAACGAACAGTAAATCCTTGAATACGTCAACTTCTACTGTATCCAAAACGCCGTTTACGTAACCCCAAGGATACTCGGACAATTGCTCTTTTGTAATAACGTTCTCTTGAACGTCCTTTACGTCGCCCGTGTAAATTGGAGGCTCGGTAGAATGTGTAATATTTACCAATATACCGTCTTCGAGGGCTTTGTTAACGCCTTCTCTCCACAACACCGTTCTCGATACTATTCTAACGATATCGCCGGTATCAACCGGTAAAGCTCTATAACGCTCGCCGGCGAAGAAAGTAGCGTAATTGGTTCCGAATTTTTGATTAGACTCGGGCCAACCGCCCGCGTTTACAAACAAGTCTTCTATTCTGTTATTAATATACTGGCTGGGAATGACTTCGCCGCCGAAAGTAGCCGTATCGTTAGCGTATTTTCTGCCTTGAAGCGTTGCCCTGTCCTCGTTATAAGGATTGTGTCTCAAAGCCTTGAGCAACTTAGGATCTCCACTAGGAGCGTTGGTTCCAAGATTCAACAATCCTTCAAACGTTCTTCTTATACTCGTGTTTTGGTTTCTGTCAGCTGAGTCTGGTATAAACTCAACTCTCGCTCTAAATATCGGCGACGTAGTCTTCAACTGTTTCAAGTTAGTTCTTATAAAGTCGCCGGTAGTTTCGTTTATAATAAAGTAAACCGTCTCGTTCAAGGTCAACGGATCCAAATTATACCTCTCGGCTAAACCGGATTCATATTTGGCTTTCGCTTCTAAGAACAACGGATAACCGATTGGATGATATAATTCGCCTTCGCTATTTGGCATAAACTCGCCTTGAACGCTATGTAAATTAGGATATATCCAATTGTAATTATCATCGACGCTATCCGCTATGAACGGATCTCTCGCGTATCTCTTTACATACTTATTGTTAGACGGCAGTTCGGGATTATTAGCGTCGTAGTACCGATCGATAACCGGCGGTATTCCGACCGCAAAATCTTCGATAGGACTCATCCTTCGTTTCGAATAGTCAGCCGTCTTTATATCTACGCCCTTATCGTAAACGTCATATATTCTACCTGATTGCAATACATTTTCAGGAATACTATTTTCGTAATCTGGCGTGTTCTCGTCGTCGGCATTTAACAATGGTATAGGCTCATAATTCCATCTGGTTATCGACTCGAAGGGACCTTGGAAAAGCAAGTTGCCTTCTTGAGCTTCTAATCTGTCCCTGTCTGATAAGGACTGCCAGAATAAGAAGTCTAATCTCTTCTCGCCGTCCGTGTCAACAAAGAAAGTCTCCATCAAAGCGTTTGACGGCAGATGATCGTTTTGAACTTCCATTGTTACGTTAGCTTCGGTTCTGCCCCAGTAATTGCCTCTTAAAGTATCTGTGCCGCCGAAGCCGATGCCGGTAGTTCCAGCCAAAATACTCTTAGTATTCGGAGCGTCAGGCAATCTAATTAAAAATCTAGCTTCGTTATCGTATATCGAATTGCCAGCCCAGTGATAATTTTCTGCCGGTAACGGCCCTTGTATTTCGCCATAAATTATAGCTCCGGCTAAATCGCTGGACGCTACGTTATAAATCTCATCTGAGTCTTCTTCATCATAGTAAGGACCTGTTACGACGTTTTGGTCAATTCCGACATCCGATACAGCCACATTGTTTGTAACCAACGACCTGCTAAATATTAATTTTAAGTCGAAATTATCAGAATATACCGCCGCGCCTGTATAAGCCTCGTTATTTTGCAATCTTACTCTATTAAAGCTAACTGTGTCTTCTCTCGAATTCACTCTGTTTACGGTAGCTATGTCGAGAATATAAAGAGCGCCGCCTAAACCTATTCCATTTTCGGGTATTGTAGTTTCGGGATGGAATCTGTTAGCGTCTATTTCGCTCTTGTTAGCGGGTTCTACCAATTCCCAATCTACGCCGCCGTTCGTAGTCTTGACTATGACTCCTTGATCTCCAACGGCGTAACCGTAATCTTTATTCAAGAAATAAATGTCGTTCAAACTATTAGTCGTTTGCTCTGTATTAATTACACTCCACATTTCGCCGCCGTTTGTCGTCTTGACAACCGTTCCGTCGGAAGCCGCGATATAGCAAGTGTTTTGGTCGGCGAATATGAATGAATTCAAAGTAGCGGTAGTCTTCGAATTCAACGCGTTCCAGCTGTTGCCGGCGTCGTACGTTTTTAGTATAGCGCCGTTCGAACCGATAACGTATCCCGTCATCGTGCTAGTGAACTTAACCGCCGTTAAATTCTGCAACGTGCCGGAAACTTTCGAACTCCAATCATCTCCGCCGTTAGTCGTTCTGATAATCAAACCCATTTCGCCCACGACGTACCCATAATTAGCGTCTGTGAAATCAACGCCGTAAAGATTATTTACAACTCCTGAATTCAATTCCGTCCAACTGTCGCCGCCGTCGGTTGTTTTTATTATTCTACCATTTTCGCCGACAGCGAAACCAATCATTGAATTCGTAAAGTTAATATCGTAAATCTTATCGTCGGTAACGGGCGAATCCTCATTCTTCTTAATCCAACTGTCGCCACCGTCGGTTGTCTTTAATATCGTGAAGTTATCGCCAATCAAGAAACCAACGTTCTGCGTCAAAAATTCTATCTTGCTTAAATGTTTCGAAGTATTCGGATGCAAGAAAGTCCAATTGCCCCCGCCTTCTTCTAATTTAATCAAAGTGCCGTTATCGCCGGCGACAAAACCTTTTTGCGTGTTTACGAAACCAACGCCGCCTAAATTCTCCGTTGTTCCGGTCATCCCGGCGCCAACTTGCGTCGTTCCGCTTCCTTTTTGGCTTTCTAAATAATCCTCGTCCCACTCGGTCTTGTTTTTGATAAATCTAGTCAACATCCTAGCGTCGGGCGGATATTTATTAGACGACGCGCCAGCTAAAACCGAAGAAGTAGTAAACACTTCGTCAGTCGAAGTAAACGCGCTCGGCAATCCGTCCTCGTAGCTTATTTGATCCAAGTCTGTTACGAAGAATCTCTTAGTGTTCAACTGCGGATTAATCATTGCTATAGCTCCGCCGTTTCCGTTCATAACCGCGTTTTCTTTAAACTCGGTTCCTCTTACTACGCTGAGGCTGCTATTGAATGTATATATAGCTCCGCCGCCTCTTATCTGTTCTTTAATTTCTAAACTGTCGTAAACTCCGTAACCAACTTTGTTGCCTAAAAATCTCGCTCTGACAATCGCCATATCTCTGTCGGCTTCGGCTAAGTCGCTTGCTATAGGCAATCGAGCGTCGATAGCTCCGCCTACAAATCCCGCTTGGTTATTTTCAAAAATTACGGGGAATTTGCCGCCGTATCCAATTAAGGACTCCGATAGCATATCAACTCCGCCGGCGCCGTTAATCGTGAAGTTTCTTCTCGAGAAAATTGCGCCGCCAAATGATTTTGCCACGTTGTCTTTAAATAATATGTTGAAGCCGTAATTTCTCGTTTCGGGCTTAGTATCAGAACCTCCGACTATTGGAGACATATAATTATCGGAGTTGTTCAAATTATAATCGACATAAATAGCGCCGCCAGCTCCGGCTTCGTTATTGATAAACCGTGTCGGATTATCGTTAGGCGCTTCGTCTCTGTTCGGTCCGCCCACAACCTGCAATCTGGCTTTTGTCTTTTCTAAAAAGATAGCGCCGCCGCGAGCGTAGTAACCTCTGTCTGCATCCGCTGTTTCATCCTGTAAAAAGGGAGCTTCGGCTACGTTTGAAACAAATTCGCCCGCGGTTATCATTGAGGTTTTTGAACCCACGTATAACGCGCCGCCGCGAGCTCCTTTAGAACCGGCGACCCCGGCGGATTCCGTTACGTCCTGATAGTTGATTGCTTTATTGTTAATGCATTCGAACGAGTCGTCTTCGGTGAAAGTTAAAGACGTCGTTCCGTTATTTACTCTTATCGTGTTATTTACGCCAAATCCAATTTCCATCTCATTATCGTTAGGATCGGCTTCGTCGCCCGCTACATAAACGGCGCCGCCGTAGGCTATATCGCCGTATTCTCTTGGATATGTGGCGGGTTCGTCGGTAATATCGTCCGTTATCGGCGGCATACCGGGAATAGAAATTTTGCCAATATTTGCTAATTGAACTTTGTTCTTTTCAAATTTCAAATTTCTCATTCTGCCTAAGTAAACAGCCAAACGACCGTCGTCAAATGCCTGTCTATAATAATCGGCTTTTCTAGCGTTGCCGTCGTAATTAAACGTAGGTTCAGCCGTATTTTCGTCAATAAAATCGATAGCCGGTATAGCGCTCATCCATTCATAAGAATCGCCCTCTCCAGCCTCTATAGGTCTTCCATCCGAATCTGTCATCGGGTTTCCAAAGCCGTCCAATCTAACTTTAAACTTATTGATTGACGACAACTCGCCGTTCTTGTCCTTTATGTTCGGATTCTTATTTACAGGATACCTGTTTTCTAGAGTAATGTTATATACGTCGTAATAATCGCCCGCTAGATTCTGGTCCATCGGGAAATTAAACGGCGGCTCCAAATAAGGAGTTTCTAAAATCTGCAATGCGCCGCCTTTGTGACGAGCCATATTATCCGCGAACTCGCAGTCTATTAGCCAAGTTCTCGAAGAAAATGTCGTCAAAGCTCCGCCGCCGCCGTTAGTCAAAAGACGTAATTTATTATTTATATACGCCCAGTTTGCGTCCGCCAACTGTTCGTTGTAAATAGGCGTTCTATCAACGGTGGTGTCTTTTCTGAAATGCTCGAACGAGCAATTTCTAAAGAAAGCGGCTCTCGAGCCGGGCATAATTATAATATGTCCCCATTCTCTCGATGAATTGCCTACCGGTTGACCGTAAAACTTAATTTCGTCTTCCGTCTCATTACCCGACCCTATATTAACCGAACCTTCCTCGGCTGACTCAACTCTAGACCAAGGAAATCTTCTTAAGTCTATATCGCCTTCTGGATCTTTGCCCATTCTCGCGGCGACAAACATCAATGCTTGTTCAAAAGGCAATACAGTTAAATCTTTGTTCGGCGAGCCGGTTCCGTCGTCAACATACCAAAGACCGTCCGTCGCGTCGTAAACTACTTCGGTCGGATATTGCAAGTTCTTTAAACCTCGCAATTCTCTGCCGGTTCCTGGATCAACGGTTCTATCCAAAACAACGTTAAAAATGTGATGATACTTGCTCGGATGAACAGTTAAATCTCTGTCAGTCTCTAACTCAATGGTTCTTCCAACCGAAGGAGCGTCCTCGTCATACGCTAAATTATACAAGAAATAATCCAAATCGGCATAATCTTCGTAATCAAAAGGATTATTCTTTCCTTCCGGATAATCAGGATAAAGCATTTCGTCCTGACTCGAATAGGGGTTGTCGGCGGCAGCCACCATCGGGTTTGGTTCGTAAGTCGCTTTTGCCAAACCGTCGGCAATTATTCGTCCGCCAACAGAATCAATCATTCTACCCATCGGGTAAAATTGAATCTCAGTACCCGGTTCAATTATCAGAGTTCCTCCAATAACGAAGTCTCTGTCAACAATATAAACCGAGTCTTTCACAAATACTCTAACCTGCTCGGGCGCTACTCGCCCCGAAACGTAAACTTGTGGCTTCGCTACGACATAACTCTCGCTAAAAGCGAGTATGCCGAATAAAACCATTAGAATACTCAAACGAAGCAATCGTTTCATGATACCTCCATAAAATTACTATTATAAAACACATCTATATATTTTCTGTTATTGAAATTCCACATAATTTATTAAAATCAGTTAATTCATTTCTCTACTTACTCAATTTCTATGCCAAGTCGCGCTAAACCCGCTTTGGCTTGATTTGCAAATTTTGAATATTTATTCGCCGCTATCAATCGTTTATACAAGCTCTCGGCATCTTCTTTATCGCCGCTATTCTCCAACGCCAAACCGGCGAAATACAAATAACGGTTCTTGGAATCGTCCGTTACCGCCAACTCTGAAGCTTTTAAATAAAATTCCGAAGACTTTTCAAATTCTCCTTTGCTCTCATAACAAGCCCCAAAACCGGCGCAAGCCCCTTGAATAACGATTTTTGAAGGAGATTCTTCGGCTATCTCAAAATATTCTATTGCGTCGTCGATTTTTCCCATAGCTAAATAAGACCTGCCGGCGAACAAAGCCGCTAAATTCGCTTGCTTCACTCCCTCGTATTTTTCGACTATCTCTATCAAACCTATTACTCTGTCGCCTCTAATTGTTCTGTTGGAATCTCCCGTTAAAGCAGTCCTGTAATCTTGAGACGAATAATACGGCAACACCCTATCTATCGCTAACATAGCCGCTTGGCGGTCCTCTTCGTCTCCCTTCTGAACCGTGTTTCTTATAATAAAAGCTAAAGCTACTATGGCTATAATGCCTATTGATATATAACTTATCTTCTTGCTGTTATTGTAAATAAACTGCTGCGTCTTTATTATCTTATTATCCGTTTCGGCGTCCGCTCTTCCTTCCTTGCCTAACGCCTTATTTGATTCTCTTTGTTTGTCTTCCGCCATTTAAAAATATCCTCTTTCTTTATTCTCGCTTTAAATTTCTGTTTATCAATTATTTAAAGCTGTTCTTGCTTAACTCATACCAACTAAGGACGCGAATTTTCCCTTCGCCTCCAAAACGTCAAATACAAATTTAACTAACATCGAAAAATATACAATAAAAAAAACTCGTTTTAACGTTTAGTAGATTTATTTTTTAACAAATTATGTCAAACATCTTACATAGTGTTAAAATTATTACACACTTTTAAACTATTGTGAACATATATTCATAAAAAGCCTTTTTATTTAAAAACCCGCAATTTTTACGATAGACTTCTTAACGTCCTCAACGCTAAGCAGAATCTCGGTTTCGTATTCTTTAGCGAAGCCGACCGGAACGTTTTTCGAGCCGACTCTCGCAACGGGCGCGTCAAGATAACTAAACGCCTCCTCGGCGATAGCGGAAGCAATGTCGCCTCCAAAACCGCCGTTTATCTTGTCCTCGTGCGCCACTACGACCCTGTTCGTTTTTCTGACAGTTTCCAAAACGGCTTCTTTATCCCAAGGAATTAACGAACGCAAATCCAAAACTTCGACCGAAATCTCGTCCTTCAATTCCTCCGCCGCTTGCAAAGCCCAATGAACCGCCGTTCCGTATGCTACCACGCTAACGTCGCTTCCTTCCCTTCTCAATTTCGCTTCGCCGAACGGCGTTACGTAATCCTCGGGAGGAGTCGGGGTCTTAGCCTGTTTGTAATAATATAAAAATTTAGGCTCCAGATACATTGTTACGCCCTTTGACCTCATAGCGTTTCTCATCAATCCAAGCGCGTCGTCGCCGAACGAGGGAGACACTACTCGCAAACCGGGCAAAGTAGCGAACGTACCCTCCAAATTCTGCGAATGATACAATCCGCCTTGAATGTATCCTCCGCTCGCGAGTCTAATCACGACGTTCGGAGCGAACTGCCCCTTTGTGCGCCAATATTCGTGCGAATGCTCGACTAATTGGTCCATCGCGGGCCAAAAGTAATCGGCAAACTCGGCGCCTTCTATTACAACCCAGATATCGTCGCGATATCTACAAAATCCGTCCGCCGTTCCAACTATATTATTCTCGGCTATCGGAGCGTTGAAGACTCTATCTTTTCCAAATTCGTCAAGCAATCCTTTGTTAACGTTGAATATGCCCTGTTTTTCTTTAGAAGCGACGTCCTGCCCCCATAAAAACGTATTTTTATTCCTGCGAAATTCATCTTTAAGTCCTTGATTAATCCCTTGTAAAAGAGAAATTTCCGGAGCGTCGGGATTTATTTCCTTTTCGGTATTAGCTCCTTTCGCCGCAAACGGTTCGGGAACAATAAATTTGTTATAGCTTTTGCCGTCGGCGTTCGAGGCTTTCTCAACTTTGTCGGCTTGCTCGTATATTAAATCGTCGTTTTCCTTCTCAATTTTCTCCAAATCCTTTTCGGTCGCTATTTGGTTTTCAACTATAGTATGTCTCAATTGTAGCATAGGGTCTCGTTTAGCCGCTTCCGCCAATTCTTCGTCGTCGCGATACAACTTATGGGGGTCGGAATTGGAATGGGGACCCATCCTATCGCAATCGGCGTGAACCATCGCCGGTCCTTTGCCAGACATAACGTATTCGCTAGCTTCGGTCAAAGCGTTGTATGAATTAAACGGGCAACGTCCGTTGCAATTAAATATCTTTAAGTTTTTCATTCCTTTGTAATTGTCCGATATCTGAGCGTTCGCTGTTTGCTCGTAAACCGGAACGGAAATGCCGTATTTATTGTTTTGAATAACGAATATAACTGGCAATTTCTCTAATGTCGCGCAATTAACGGCTTCCCAAAAATAACCTTCCGAGCAAGCGGATTCTCCGCCTGAAAAAATTGCTATCGCGTCGTCGCCGTATTTCTTTATCGCTCTGGCGACTCCCGCGGCGTGCTGCGCGTGATTGCCAACGCAGGAGGAAACGTTTTGAATCCCAATCGAAGGCTTCGCAAAGTGGTTGCTCATATGCCTGCCCCCGCCCGCGACGTCGCCTTCTTTGCTTAAACCGTTTAATAGTATCTCTTCAACGGTCATTCCCGCCGACATAGCCGTCAGCATATCTCTATAGTATGGAAACAGAAAATCCTTTTTCTGTCTAAAAATCTTGCCTATCGCCAATTGTATGCCGTCGTGCCCTCCGAACGGCGCGTGATAAGACCAGCCTTTGCCCATTTTTACGTATAAAGCCGCCTTCTCGTCCATCCTTCTGGCTAAATATATCTCTCTATACCACTGCAAAACAGTCTCTTTTGAATATTTTCGAGCGTCGAAAGGACAATTCAGTATTAGCTCGCGCTCTTTGCCTCTATACGTTATCTTTACGGTTTTCGGTTTGACGTATTTATTTAATACTTTCCCAACTTCTTGTTTTTGCGGGCTTTTCGTTTGCTTTTGAGTCCGCTTTTTCGAAGTTTTAGTCGTAGATTTCTTGCTTCTTGAAGCGCTGGAGCCGCTCTTCTTTGAGCTTTTGCTTGTTCTCTTCGCCATTGTTCGTTCCCGATTCTTTATTAAAATTAACTTTTGATATTAAAGTATAAACGTCAAAGAAAAGTTATTAATGTAATTTGGTTATCCTAAGCTTGAGTCGCGAATCTCATTCGCGTAAACAAAACTACTTATCAAGCGGCTCCCAATCGGCGAAATTATCCACTACGATAAACGCCTTAGGTTCGCTTTGCCAAAACTCGTTTGAATTATACGTCCACTCCATCGTATCCGAACCGCCGCCGCTCTGCGTCGTTATTAAATATCTATTCGCGACGTGTCCGATGTAATTGGCTCTATCGCGCGGCAATTCTTTGTCGCCGCCGCTCGGGTCGATTGGTATCCAACCGTAATTCGGTATGTAAACTTCCGCCCAGCGGTGAAAAACATCGTCCATACTGGCGTCGTCGCCTCTAACTACCACCGAACCGACGTATCTCGCCGGCAGACCGGCGGCTCGACACATAGAAATATAAACGAACGCATATTCCGAGCAAGAGCCGTTGCCGCGCTCCAAAACCGCCGGCGCCGTATTCCAGCCGCCGACCATTTCATAATACATATTTTTAATTAAATACATAAATATCTTCCGAGCGATTTTATACGGATTTTTGAAATCGCCTACAGCTTCCTTCACGGCGTCCCGAATGATTGGATGATTTATTTGATACTTTTCGTTGTTCTCCAAATATTTGCTTTTAATTTCGGCGGGGATTTCGTCCAAAGTTCCGACTTCCTCGGGATAAATGAAGTATCTCACGTCGAAAGTTTCAACCTCGACTACCGTTTGGGCTTCGAATCGCTTCCCTGCTTCCAAATCCTTTACGTTATAATACGCCGTTTTCTGCCCCCATTTATCGGTCTTTATCTCGTCGTATTTAGGAGTGAACCCAATGTCATTCAATAAAGTTTGATTGTCTCTCTCTTTAGGCAAAGCTATGTGAGCGTCTAAATTAGTAAGAGTTCCCGGACCGTAATTAGTCGTCTGATGGATATACCTCACTCTCGCTCTGCGCTTGTCGCTTTTTCTATATTTCTCGCCGTCTCTTACTTTCAATTTGAAAATTTTATCGCTCTGGTCGTCAACGTTCCAAACGTTGTTTCCGTCGAAGCAAAGACCTTTGGCAAATTTGCCCGGAGCGTCCGTTATTATCATAACCTCGCCCGAACCCACGCAAATCATATAAATCTCGTCTTTTTTTCTGTCCGAGACCCACAAATACTTGCCGTCGTAAGCCAAGCCTCTCGGGTCGTTCGCCGGCGAATGAAACGATATTATTGTCGTCCCGTCGTTCGGGCTGAATTGAATCACTTTTTTCAATCGATTATCCACGCACCAAAGATATTCGCCGTCCCATGCCAAATCGCGAGGCGAGCTCCCCGGAGCCGAAATCGTTTTTAACACTTTACCCGTTTTAGGATTGATTTTATATATCTTGCCGTCGTAATTCTCCGATAGCGGCAAACCGCCTTTTATGTCGGCGCACCACAAATTCTCGCCGTCCCAAGCCAAACCGGTAGTCCAATAAGCGGGCGATTCGATTTCCCTGACGACTTCGCCGCTTTCGGGATTGATAAAATATATCTTGTCGGTTTGCCTGTCGGCTAAACATAAATTTTCGCCGTCGTATGCCAAGCCAGTCGGAAAAGAATTGGGGCTATCGAACGATTTTATCACTTCGCCAGGATAACTCTCTAAACACAAAGGCATTAACAACAATAGGGCTAAAGTTAAAAATCGGTTCATAACAAGACCTCTTATTTATTATAATGTAGTAAAATTCAAAAACGATTATTACGGCGTTATTCTATAAATCATTCTCGGGAAGGGTATTGTCTCCCGAATGTGCTTAGCTCCGGTAATCCACTTGACAACCCTTTCAATTCCCAAACCGAAACCGCTATGAGGAACCGAGCCGTATTTCCTCAAATCCAAATACCACTGAAACTCTTCCACGGGCAAGTCGTTGTCTTTTACTCGTTGTAATAGAGCGTCGTATTCGTCCTCCCTTTGAGAACCTCCAATGATTTCGCCGCCTCTCTCCGGAGCGAGCATATCCATAGCCAAAACAGTCTTCTCGTTCTCCGGGTCTCTTTTCATATAAAAAGCTTTCGCTTCGGTTGGATATCTATGAATAATACAAGGCTTGTCGAACTGCTCCATTATAGCTTCCTCTTGCGGCGTACTGAAATCTTCTCCCCAAGGGAAAGGATGGATATCGATTTCCTTGCCTTCGACTTTCTTTTTCAACGGAATTTTATGCTCTATTAACCAATCGACCGCTTCGGTATAACTCATTCGATAAAACGGTCTCTTGATTTTTTCCAAAGGTCTCGTGTCTCGCTCTAATGTTTCCAATTCTTTTTGACAATTCTTCAAAACGTATTGAACTATATATTCGACTAAATCCTCGCCCAAATCCATATCGTCGTTCAAATCGAAGAACGCCATCTCCGGCTCGACCATCCAAAATTCTGTCAGATGCTTCCTCGTCTTCGAACGCTCCGCCCTGAAAGTCGGACCGAAAGTATAAACCTTGCCCAAAGCCAAAGCGGAAGCCTCCGCGTAGAGTTGCCCCGATTGAGAGAGATAAGCCTCGCCGAAATCAAAATACTCTGTCGCGAATAAAGTGGAAGTGCCTTCGCAAGCGTTCGGCGTTAGTAAGGGCGAATCCATCAACTTAAAACCGTTTCCGTCAAAGAAATCCCTTATCGCTTTAATCACCGCGGCTCTCACTCTCATAATCGCCGTTTGGAGCGACGAGCGAAGCCAAAGATGCCTATGCTCGGTTAAAAATGCGTCGCCGTGCTCTTTCGGCGTAATTGGATAATCCTTAGCTATTTGAATCGGCTCCAATTCTGTAACGTCTATTTCATAACCGCCCGGAGCGCGGCTGTCCTCTTTTACTTTTCCTTTCAAAATCAAAGAAGATTCCTGAGTCAACGCTTTAGCCGCTTCAAAATTTTCCTCGCTTACGTTGCCTTTGAAAACGACGCACTGGCAAATTCCCGTTCCGTCTCGCATTATAATAAAATGAAGCTTCCCTTTGCCTCTTTTATTGTAAACCCATCCTCTTAAAGTTACCTCTTCGCCGACAAGTTCCGGTAAATCTTCGATTGTTTTGTAGCTTTTGTATCTAGATTCCATAAAAGAGCCTCGTTTTGTTTCGATAAATTAGAATTACAAAGATATGATTATTTGAGTTATTTGTGAAATTAAACCTAAGGGATTTTCTCAACTCGTCCCGACGCTCCTGCGTAGGGACGTATATAGCCGCGCTCTGCGCGGATATAACGAAAGAAACTACGCGGAGCGTCTTAGTATGCGTTCCGCCGCGGGAGCGGACGGAACGAGTAAATTTATCAGTTGAGTTTTGCGCCTAATTCCAAATTAAAATTTGGAACTATCTCAAAAGTTAAAACTTCAAATATTCCCGCCAAACCTTGAACAGCTCCCAAGTGGCTACCACGTCCCTTAAGCAATACTCGGAAATCTCCAGAATTTTGCCGTCGGCGTAATATTCCGGCACCTTCGAGCCGTCTATGTCTTGAGCCTTCGGCGACGTTATACCGAACGCGCGAGCGTAGAAATCAAAATTGAATCTTTTAGTAGCGCTAAATCCCCAACCGGGGTTGAAAAACGTTAATTCGTCGATTAAGTCAATATGCTTCGGATAATTAAACTTTGTGCCAGCCATCAAATCCCTGCTCGGTCTTACTTTTAAAAGAGCGGAACGAAGCATTAGAAAAGGCGCGTCGAAGTTTCTTCCGTTAAATGAAATCAAATCCGGGTCGTATTTTTCCAAGACCTTCCAAAAGTTCTCTAAAACCTTTTCCTCTGTGTAAAGAAAGCATATATCGCCGGTAGAAAGCTCCACTTCTTTTGATTCGTCGTCGGTTAAGCTCTCGTCCACGGAAAACGCGGCGCGCTTTTCCATTGAATATTCGCCGCCGCCGCTTTCGCGCCCCATTAGTTGCATTCCTATGCAGACGACTTTAGCGGTCAAAGGAGAAAGCCCGAGCAGTCCCTTCCGCTTTTCCTTCTCCTCTTCGTTTTCGGCGCCCCTCAACAGATACTCTTGCTGAGATTCCGAAAAGCTGCCCCATCCCAAAGGAACAGTTTCGATATCGAAGGCGAGATAATGTTTTGGGTTCACGATTTCACTCTATAATTACTTAATACAAGTTCCAATTCTCGACCAACGAACAGACGCGAACTTATCAAAAATCCTGCTCAAAGGTAAATCGGTGTTCCACGACCAATAGACGAACATAGGCGAACCGACTATATTTTCTTCCGGCACGAATCCCCAATAGCGACTGTCTTCGCTGTTGTCGCGGTTGTCGCCCATTGCGAAATAATAATCTCTTTCGACTATATAGCGATTGACTACTTTATCGTCTATGTATATTTCGCCGTCCCACATATAAGCTACGTGGTCCTCGCGCTGAATAAACACTTTCCAGCGTTTGAAATTGTCGAGCGTCAAGTTTATTGTATCGCCCTTTTGTGGAACGACCAAGGGTCCGTAATTGTCCCCGGAAAATCCCGCTCCCTTAGGAAATGTTCTGAATTTGTCAAAATTATTTACTGGAGATGTAAATTTCACGTGTTCGGGCGGCTTCATCTCTTTGCCGTTTATATGCAATCGTTTGTTTATTATCTGCAACGTATCGCCGTGAATCGCTACGCAACGTTTAAGGAAGTATTGGAATCTATCCGGTTCGAAGTCGCCGCGGTCCCCCGGATAAACAAACACAATAACGTCGCCGCGCTCCGGCTTGCAAAGCGGCGGCAACTTATAATACGGCAGCGGGATGTTCACGAATGGAATCACCTGCGGCGTGCTTGGGCCGTAAGTAAACTTGTTAACGAACAAGAAGTCGCCCGTCATAACAGTGTTTTCCATAGAGCCGGTCGGCACCACAAAACTAGCTATCGCCAAGCCGTTTATTATCATTACGACAATTACCGCTCCCACGATGGTTTTTACCCAAGAAAAAGCGATTTCGGAAAATGTTTGCGGCTTTTTCTTCTTCTGCTCAGCCTTGCGTTTCCTTCGCCAAGCCAGATACTTTTGAAATAGATTTTTTTCTTCTTTTCCCATAATATAATTATATAAAGTTAATAAAAACTATTTATTTCAAACAAATTTATTAAATCTCAAAGCGCTACGGCGCTTCTTAGGAACTGCCTAATAATTATAGTTTAATACCCTCAAGGTAAACCTTGAGGTTGACGTTTCCTTGAAGGAACGCGCCAATTGTGCAATTACGTCAACCTTCGGGTTTACCCGAAAGGTTTGAACTCCTCTAAAATTGAGTTTTGATACAACCATAAGTTTTAAATTCTCTAATAAGGGCGAAAGCGTTGGTTCGTCCCTAAAATTTCTCCAAAAGATTCTCTTGCTAAACAACACTCTCATTTCTAAAAATCGCTCTTATTATTATTACTAATCGTCGTCGTCTATTCTTAACACCGCTAAAAACGCTTCCTGCGGGACGTCAACTTTTCCTACTTTCTTCATGCGTTTCTTGCCGGCTTTTTGTTTCTCTAAAAGTTTTCTTTTTCTTGTAATATCGCCTCCGTAGCATTTCGCCGTTACGTCTTTTCTTGTGGCTTGCACGTTCGTCCTCGCGATTATTTTTGAACCTATAGCGGCTTGAATAGCCACTTGATACATTTGTCTCGGTATTAACTTTTTCAACCTCGAACAAAGCTTCCTTCCCCATTCATAAGCTTTGCCTCTATGAACCAGCGTAGATAAAGCGTCCACTGCGTCGCCGTTCAGAAGAACGTCCAATTTTACGATATCTTCGTCTCGATACTCTAAAAACTCGTAATCTAAGGAAGCGTAACCTCTGGAAATCGACTTTAATTTATCGTAAAAATCGAAAACAATCTCGCCCAACGGCAATTCGAAAACCAATTCCACTCTGTCCTGCGACAAATAAGATTGTCTTTTAATAACTCCGCGCCTGTCGATGCACATCTGCATAACAGGACCGATAAAATCCGGCGGCGTCAAAATCGAAGATTGTATAAACGGCTCTTGTATTTCCTCGTAACTCCCGCCCTCGGGCATCTGCGTCGGATTGTCAATTATTATCTCTTCGCCTTTCGCCGTCAAAGCTTTATAGCGAACGTTGGGAACGGTTGTTACAATACTTTGGTCGAACTCCCTCTCTAATCGCTCCTGCACAATTTCCATATGAAGCAAGCCGAGAAATCCGCATCTAAACCCAAAACCCAGTGCGTTGGATGTCTCCGGTTCGTAACTAATGGAAGAATCGTTTAAAGCTAATTTATCCAAAGCTTCTCTCAACGATTCGAAATCGTCGGCGTCGGAAGGGTAAATGCCGCTAAAAACCATCGGCTTAACGACTCTGAATCCAGCTATCGGCTTCTCGCATTTGTTCTTCGAATGCGTAATAGTATCGCCGATTTTCGTGTCCTTTACGTTCCTTATATTCGCCATTAAATAACCTACGTCGCCGGCGGAAAGCTCTTTTGTTTTGAATCTCTTCAAATGCATTATGCCGACTTCTTCCACCTCGAATTCCTTGCCGGTAGCCATTAACAAAATTTTATCTTTCGGATGGATTTTGCCGTCGAATATTCTGAAATTCACCACCACGCCGCGATACGAATCGTAAATCGAATCGTATATCAAAGCTCTCAGCGGCGCGTCGGGATTGCCTTTGGGCGCGGGGATTCTATTGACCACCGACTCCAAAATCTCTTCAACTCCCTTGCCTTCCTTCGCCGAAACGTATAATATCTCGTCCTCGTCGCAGCCGATTAAGTCGATAATTTGATTTTTAACGCTGCCCAAGGTCGTCTCCGCTGTCGGCAAATCGATTTTGTTAATAACGGGGATGATTTCTAAATCGGCGTCTATAGCTAAATAAAGATTGCTCACCGTCTGAGCCTCGACGCCCTGACCGGCATCCACTACCAATATCGCTCCCTCGCAAGCCGCCAGAGAGCGGGACACTTCGTAGCTGAAATCTACGTGTCCGGGAGTGTCGATTAAATTCAATTTATATATATCCCCGTATTTAGCCTTGTAGTCCATCTGTATGGCGTGCAACTTTATAGTGATGCCGCGCTCCTGCTCGAGCGGGTTGTCGTCCAATATCTGGTCCATTATCATATCGCGCTCGGTAACTCTCCCGGTCAACTCAAGCATCCTATCGGCTAAAGTCGATTTGCCGTGGTCTATATGAGCGATTATGCAGAAATTTCGCGTCTTTTCCATAAATTCTTTTTGATATTCGCTTTAATAATAAATTTCAAAAATAAGGATAATTTTATATCCTTAGCGCTTTAATTCTAAATCTCGATTACTTTGTCGCACTTTTTCAACCACTCCTCGTCGTGAGACGCGGAAATAACCGTATCGCCGTTTCCCTTAAGCATATAATTCGCCGCGCTTTCCAAATTCTCTTTATCCAAAGCCGAGGTTGGCTCGTCCAGCAAAATAACCGGCTTCCTCAACAACTTGCAGACGAGCAATCCGAGCCTTTGTTTTTCGCCGCCCGAAAGTTCGTCGAAGGTCTTGCCTAATATCGAGCCGTCCATATTCAATTTTATCAACTCACTTTTTAAATCTTCATAACTCGGCTTAATCTCTCTATTCAATGAGAAATCGAAAATCAAGTCGAGTTGCTCCCGGACGCTTCCCCTGCCGATTAAATCCGGATTCTGCGGAAGCCAAGCGATTTTGCTCCTCACCTTTGGAATCTCGTCTCGGTTTATTAGAATCCCGTCGAAGTATATCTCTCCGGCGTCCGGCTTCAAAAATCCCATCAACATATTAAACAGCGAGGTTTTTCCTTTCCCCGAACGCCCCTTGACGGCGAATTTCTTTCCTTCCTCCACTTTCATAGAAAAATTATCGAACAAAATCTTACCGTCGTACTTCAGCTCAATATTTTTGAAATAAATCATTTTTTATTAGTTTTTTTCCAAAATTTTCGCTATATATTTTAAAGTAAAAAAGTAAATTAGCAAACGAATGCAAACAAATCTAAACGTTTCTTTGACAATTAAATTATAAAATACATCCTTAGGGGGAGATATGAAAAAAATTGGCTTTCTTTTCGGTTTCGACTCCAGCTTTCCCGAAGCTTTGGTCGAAGAAATCAACTCGCGCAGAATCCCGAATATCAAAGGCGAGATAATGAAAATCGCCGCGGTCAAAAACATCGAAGCTTTCGGTTACAACGTTATACTAGATAGAGCCTCAAACGAAAGCGATTTTTACGGCTCGGTCTTGAAATCCGCTTTTTTGGAAGGCGTAAAGGTAATCAACAACCCCTTTTGGGAAAGCGTCGAAGACAACTTTTTCCATACGATAATCGCTTCGAAACTCAACATTAAAGTTCCCAGAACGGCGATTCTGCCGAGCAAAGAACATCCGCCGGGAACTACGTCTGAATCTTTCAGAAACCTCGAATACCCTATCGACTGGGACGCCGTATTCGATTACATCGGCTTCCCCGCATACTTGAAACCAAACAAGGAAGAGACGACGCACATATTCTTCAAAGTTTACAATCCCTCGGAATTTTTCTCCGCTTACGACTTAACCGGCTCCGCCGTTATGCTGCTGCAGGAAAGCGTCGAATACGAAGAATTCTATCGCGTTTACGTCGTCGGCAAAAAGAGAGTAAAAGTTATCAATTACGACCCGACAAAACCCAAACATTTGCAATTTAGCCAAAAGCCGAAACCCATAGACGAAAACTTCGAGAACGAACTGAAGAACACGAGCCTCAAAATAACGTCCGCTTTAGGACTCGACTTCAACGCCGTGGAATTCGCGGTAAAAGACGGCGAGCCATACGTTGTGCAATTCGCCGAGCCAATACCGCCGATAGAGAAACAATTTCTGCGCGAAGAATACTTCCAATGGCTCGTAGAAAATTCCGCCGACTTCCTCATAGAACTAGCCAAGAAAAGAAAATCTCCGCCGAGCAAATACGATTGGCAAAAACTACTCGCGGGAGAAAGCCCCGCGAAAACAAAGATTTAAGCTTCTTTATTAATTACTAATTACTAATGACTGATTTTAAAAATTGAACTCAGTAGAGCGGACGCCCCCGTCTGCTCTAACCTTTAACTCTTATCCTATATTACGTTCTCCCTCATATCTTCTTTTAATAACTAATTCTTAATCGGTAATTACCAATTACTCCCTACCTTATTATAATTATTTTTTCCGTCTGAACTTCGCCCGTAGAAAAAATAGCTTTGAGGATATAAACGCCTGAAGGCAATTCGGAAACGTTGATTATTAATTCGGAAAGACCCAGGTCTAAATCGCTATTTGTCTCTAATACGCATTCGCCTGGAACGTTCCATAAGCGCGCAAAAATCTTATTATCCGATTCAGTCTTTACGTTTATTTTTAACTGACCGTCGATTACCGGATTGTTCTTTATATATAAAAAGTTGTTCCCTTTCAATTCAAGCCTGAGCATTTTTCCTATCGGTTGACAGTACTTTATTAACTTCAGTTCACCGTCGATTTTATTTATCGTTGGATTGAATCTCGTTCGCGGCTCAAATCTATCTATATAGAAATCCGTAGAATCAGGATAAGAAAGGTACATACCCCCTTCAATCCACATTATAGCTCCGGCTTCTTTGAACATATACTCGGAATTTGCCGAATCTAAAACTCCCGTAATTTTTCCGTCATAATACGAAAAATCCGCTCTCGAACGCCTATTAGAACCCGTTTTAACAAAAATCGCTTCGGGCATAAAAAGCCTCGGGTCGAAACTGAACTCGTAATCCAAACCGGTTAGCGGCAATTTTTCCAAAGCGGAATCTAAAATAATCGGAATTGATATATCCTCTCCGGGCTTCGCTTCGTGTCTTCTCGCTATTACCGTCGTCTCAAAGTCGCCCTCCTCGGCGCTCGCTACCAAATAAACAATACTGGTATCCATACAAACGGAATGCTCGTATATAACTACTTTCGCCGTAAAATCTCCCCGCGTATTTGACAAAAACAGCAAAGGAACCGTCATACTCTCTCCCGGAACTAACGGTATAGCAAAATCATAACTCCTTTTGAAAGAAAACTCCTCGCCGGATTGGTCGATAAACATATATATCAAATCCTTCGACCATTCGCTCTCGTTGCTAATGGTAAAACTCTTTTCGACGACGTCGCCAAAATAAGACTCGCCAAAATCTACAGTGTCCGGCGTTAAAGTAAATCTATGATGAAATATTCTTCCCTCCACCAACAAACTGTCCTCGACCGGACAAACTTCGCCGTTTAAATATATCTTCTCGGAAAAATCGCCCAAATTCGTGAATTTTGTCGGATATAAATATATATCCAAAATAGCGGTGTCGTTGGGAGCTACGACAATATAATCGTCGGGAACTACCGTTATTCCGTTTAAGTTCTTTTCTCGCGCAATTATTATTGAATCCTTTAGAGAACCGGAATTATATATTTCTATTTGCGCTGTCTGAAAAGCTTCGCATTGTTCAAACTCTCCAAAATCGACTATCCTTTGCAAAGGCGCCGACGTTGCGGAGCGATATTCTCCGCTTACCGGAATAACCGAAGCTACGTTATTCCCAGCGCTCGTTTTATATGTAAAACTCGCCGAGAAATCTCCTTCGGTAAAAGCGTCGAACCTAATTACAACATCCGTAGAATCGCCGGGAGTTAATTCGTAAGGCAGTTGAGGCGAATCGTCTATCTCGAAAGGACTATCGGAAGGATATACGCTTAACTCTATCAAAGTGTCGGCGGCTATTCCCGTATTTGTAAAAGTCAAAGTGTCGTAGTAAGAACCTTCATCGCATTTGATATATCCAAATGAAATATCGGCTTTATCCGCTTCCACGTTCGAGCTGACACTTTCAATATAAGCGGAAATGCACAATCCGCAATCGCAGTAACCTTGCGCGGAGAAGCAAATATAGCCGTCGTAAACCGTATCTTTCAAAGCCGTAATTTCTATCGTAAAATCCTTGCCGCCGCCAGAAGCTAAAAATTGCGGCAGAGGCGGCTCGATAGATATCGAAAAAGCGTCCGTTTCGGGGTAAAGCTCTACATTCGTTACTTCTATATCTTCCGTGCCGACCGAGCGAATTTCAATATCTTCCACGTAAGACCTGCCCGTCTCCAATTCCAGAGAAATATTATCTTTATCGGTTTTCATAGCCGCGTTCACGCCCTCGCCGGTAATTATTATGTTCAAAGCTTGGTCGCAAGGCGTTGAATTAAAAACTATGGTATCGTTAACGGGTCCGACTTCCTCGGGTTCGAAGGCTATCGCACAACGAATAGAATCGCCGCTCTTGACTATTGCGGGAAATTCGTTAGGGTCGAAATTCACTCGATAAATCGAAGTGTCGTAATTGGGTTTCGTTATTTCAAGCTGGAGGTCGCCTTCGTTAAACATAAAAAATCGGCGTTCTTCTTCGGCTCCCAAGCAAACTTTTCCAAAATCCAAAGTAGTATCCCGACAAATCAAATCCGTCGTTCTGCTATTCCCGTACAACAAAATGTCGAGAGTGTCCTTGTCGCCTCTAACCTTCGTTTTATCGTTATTTATTAGCCTTAACGTCGCTTCGTCCTCGCTGTTTTGATTATAAACGAACCGTATAATTACGCTCGCGAAAGTGTCCGGTTTTACTATTACCGGCATAGATTGCGCTCCATCCCATCCGAGAACTGAAAAATCGGAGTTGTTCTCGACTATCGAAGATTCGGTAATTAACAAATCGTCGTTGCCTAAATTATAAACCGGAATAGTGTCAATCCCCGGTAGCATACATTTAGAAGTAACGGTTCTCGAACTTTCCGTCGTTATTATCGGCGAGACCCCGTAAGCTCGCGCGGTAATAAAAGTATCGCCCGAACAAGGAGCGAAATCGCACCTGAAGCGAGCTTCCGTCCAACCGGTGTCTATAGGTTCGGCGCTGAATACGGTGTTAACCGAACCGCTCTGAATGTCGAAAGGCATACTCGAACGATTTTCAATAGTAGGAGACCCGTCAACTCGTTGTATCTCCGTAATTGATTCCCTGTCGGTGTCCGCAGTCCAATTAAGCGACTCGTAATTATTCGAACCGCAATAAGCGGGATTTATCTCTACTAATGTATCCTCGGGCGCGGCGGTCTTTTCTAAAGCGTAACCGGATAAATTTACGAAAACTTCCGTTCCGTAGTTGAATTGAACGCGAAGACGCGCCGAACGCGTCCCTACGTTTTTCGGCTCGAATGCAATCTCAATTTCCTCGGAGCCGCAAGAGCCTATTATAAAATCGTTATTGGGGCTGACTATTCTAAATTCGTCGTCGGGGTCGTCAACAATCGAGATTGATACGTCGTCGGGGTCGAAATTTATATTTTCAATATTAACGCTCGCCGTTTCCGCTCCGGGAATGCATAAATCGTCAAAATTAACCGCCTGTCGGTCGGCTCTTTGCAGCGGGTCGGCTAATCTATAAACTCCTTCGCCGACAACCCAGCCGCGCTCGCTGGTAATAAACCAAATATCGTCGAGGTTGCCGGTCTCCACGCCGCAATTTCTCATCTCCCAATTCTGCCCGCCGTCCTCGGTGTACCAAGCGTTGCGATTATACCCGCAAGCCCAACAAGTATTAGCGTCGAGCAAAAAAGTCCCGAACATCTTATCCGACAAATTATGGTAATTCCACGTAGAGCCGTTGTCCGTCGTGAATCTTATCCCTCCATTGGCGCCCCCGCCTTGGCAACCGGCGGCTGTTGGAAAGCAGAATGAAGCGCCGTATCTCGTAATTTCTTCTTGCCAATCGCTCGGTCCGGTGCTTACCCATTGAGACCAAGTCTGACCGCCGTCGGTCGTCCGCCAAATCCAGCCGCTTCCGGACGCGAAACCGTCTCCCCACATACTATACACAATTAAATCGGTCAGCCCGCTACTAGCGGCGTTATCCACGTAAACATTCCAACTATTGCCGCCGTCGGTCGTCCGCCAAAACTGCTGGGGGTTAACGCAACCTCCGCCAACGAAAAAACCGTCGTCTTCGTTCAAAAAATAACAACCCCACGAACTTACCGTGTTACTGGACGGCGTTATTTCGAACCAACTTTGACCGCCGTTTGTCGATTTAAATATCCCTTCCGTTCCCGAAGTATAGCCAACGTTAACGGACGGAAAATGCACGCTTTCTAAATGATTGGCGCCGGCTACCGTCGCTCCCCTCCAAGTCTCGCCGCCGTCGTTCGTTCTAATCACCCGCCCGTTAAAACCGCAAATCCATCCGTAATCGGGATTTGACGGCAAAAAATAAACGTCCAACCAATAATTACCGTCGTATGGATGAGGTATCGTCTCTATCTTCTCCCATCTTTTAGCGAATAAAAAAACCGGGAAAATCAAGGATAGTAATACTATAACATTTATCGATTTGCTAATATTCATTTACTAATCCGTAGAAATTTATCATAATCGTTACTTTTACTTTATAATTTACTAATATATATTATTAATAACAATCAAAACCAAGAAATGTTTCACCTAAAAGAAAAAAAGTTGACAATCGTTACATTAAAATATGTTAATTAATGTGTAAGATTTTATTTATATTAAAAATTCTCAAAAAGCAAATAATAAAACAAAAATTATAAAAACATTGAAGAGGTTTTAACTATGAATTCTCAAGCTTTACGCGCCGCGAAGCTAACTTTAGCTACGATTATATCGATTTTCTTTCTCTTCGCGCCCGACAATTCTGAGGCGGCTTACCTAACCAATATCCCTAAGAAAGTAACCCAGCCAAACGGCGAAGTATTAGACTGCTTCGTCAGCGGCGACGAATTCTACAATTGGGCGCACGACGAAAACGGATACACAATAATAAAACACCCTGAAACCAGTTATTGGGTTTACGCCGTCCGTTCCGGCGACACTCTAAAAGCGACAACTAACGTTTTCGGCAAAAGCGACCCCTCTGATTTGGGCTTGAAAAAATGGGCGAAAATATCTCCGAAACTCATAATGCAAGAAAAAAAGCCCTACCTAGATCATTTAAACAAACCCGGAACCGACAAAAAAGAGAAAACGCAAGTAAATAACACGGGTACAATAAACAACGTAGTAATATATATAAGATTCCAAGACGACAGCGAGTTTCCCGACGACACGACAACTTACTCCAATTTATTCAACTCGCAAACCGGAAACTCAATGTACGCCTATTTCGACGAGGCGTCATACAATACTTTGGACATAATATCTTATTTCTATCCAATACCGCCGTCGAATACAGTTGTTTCGTATCAAGACGACCACGACAGAGGTTATTTTCAGCCTTACGACCCCGTGGACAATCCCGCGGGCTACCGCGACCAATCCGAAAAGACCCAGCGGGAGCATAAATTATTAAAAGCCGCTGTTGAGGACGTCCGTTCGGAAATTCCACCGGCGCTCGACATTGACAACGACAACGACGGCTACGTTGACAACGTATGTTTCATTATAAGAGGCTCCGAGGACTCTTGGGGCGATTTGCTCTGGCCCCATATGTGGTCGTTGTGGTCGGAAAACGTTACAATTAACGGCTCGAGAGTTTGGACATACAATTTTCAATTGGAAGATTTCTTGGAGACAACCGGCTCCTCGGTTTTATGCCATGAAATGTTCCATACGCTCGGCGCGCCAGACCTATATCATTACAGCCAAGATAATATGCAGCCCGTCGGACCTTGGGATGTAATGGCTAACACTACTGCTCCGGCGCAACATATGGGCGCTTGGATGAAATACGTTTACGGCGGCTGGATTAATTCTATTCCGCAAATAACTTCCGGCGGAACTTATCAATTAAATCCCATCACCTCGTCAAGCAACAATTGCTACGTAGTGGCTTCTCCAAATTCAACTTCGGAATATTTCATATTAGAATATCGTAAAAAACCAACTAGCGGATTTGAATCGATGTTGCCCGGCTCTGGTTTGCTGGTATATAGAGTCGTCCCCGATTCTGTGCCAAACGGAAACCGCAACGGACCGCCAGACGAAGTTTATGTTTACCGCCTTAACGGAACGGTTAACCAAAAAGGATTACCGTCGCAGGCGCATTTTAGTTCCGACGTCGGCAGAACTGAAATAAACGACACAACCAACCCTAGTTCGTTTCTTATTGACGGCTCGGACGGCGGATTAAATATATACGATATTGGAACCGCCGGCAACACAATTTCATTCAAAATTTCCGTCGGTATAGCTCCTCCGAACCTTCTTTATCCCGTCGACGATTCCGCCGGTATTACGCGCTCTCCCCAATTAACTTGGAACGAGACCGAAGGCGCCGTCTCTTACAACGTAGAAGTGGCTACCGACGAAAATTTTACCAGCGTTGAATTTAGCCAAAATGCCTCGGATACAACGGTAACGATATCGCCGGACTTAGACTACGGAACGCAATATTATTGGAGAGTTAACTCGCAAGACAATTCCGACACCAGCGAATGGTCGAGCGTAAGAAGCTTCGCGACTATATTGCCGACCCCCAGTTTAGTCTCGCCGGATAACGCCGACTACGCTATTACACTAAACGACACGCTAACTTGGAGTAACGTATCTCAAGCCGATAGTTATCAATTGCAAATCGACGAAGAATCTTCGTTCGATAGCCCGGTTTACGACGCCGGCGGCATTGGCGATACGACTACTACGCTGAATTCGGCTCCTCTCAATCATAATACTATGTATTATTGGAGAATAAAAGCTCTTAAATCTTCCCCGCAAACTTACAGCCAATGGTCGCAAGAGCGGAGCTTCACTACCATATTGGAAACGCCTCAGCTCACGTCGCCCGCTGACGACAGCTTGGGCGTGGACACAGTTGGAACTTTAACTTGGAATTCAGTGCCCGGCGCCACAAGCTACCATTTAATATTAGCAGATAATTACGACTTCGACAATTCCATAATCGACGAAAATCAGATAAATCAAACATACTTCGATTTCGACGGCTTGAATTTTAACGACGATTACTTCTGGAAAGTTCAAGCCTCAAATTCCAACCAAAGCGGCGAATGGTCGGAAGCGAGTCATTTCAAAACTAATCTGAAAGCCCCTTATTTATCCTATCCCGACGACGAACAAGGCGGCATAGACATCGACGCTCCTTTGGCTTGGAACGAAACCGACGGAGCGGACAATTACGACGTTCAGGTTGCCGCCGATTCCGGCTTGTCGAGCCCGATAATCGACGAAACAGGACTTGGAGACACTACTTTCGTTTGCTCCGGTTTGGACTCGCGAACTGAATATTTCTGGCGGGCGAGAGCTACAAGCGCCGACGGCAGAATTAGCCGCTGGTCGGAAGTATGGAAATTTATCACAAAGCTAGGCTCCCCCGGCATACCCAATCCCACCGACGAATCCGAACGCGTGGACGTTGACGGTATGCTCGTCTGGAACGCCGTAACTGGAGCTACAAAATACCACGCCCAACTCGCAGAAGGAGACAATTTCATCGAAAGCGAAATGGCGCTCAACGACTCAAATATAACAGGAACTTCCCTAGCGTATTTAGATTTAAAATCAACTACGGAATACAGCTGGAGAGTAAGAGCCTTGACAGACGAAAACAGCGGCGATTGGTCGCCCGTTTGGAGCTTTGTTACTGGATTGGGAACGGTTTCGCTTCAACAACCGTCCAATCACTCCACCGGCATTCCCGTAAACGGAACTTTAATCTGGCAAGAAATTAACGGTTCCGAAGGATACCATCTTCAAATCGCGAAAGATTACGATTTCAATAATATTATTCTCGACGAAGAAAACCTTGCCTCAAGAACCTATGATTACAGCGACTTAGAAAGCGACGCCCTTCACTATTGGAGAGTGAGGGCGCACAACTCCGCCGATACCGGCGATTGGTCCGAGAGATGGGATTTTGCGACATCAGCCGGCGCGCCCGTATTAGTTTTCCCAATAAGCGGAGAAGGCGGCTTGCCCGTTACCGGCGAATTGATATGGAACGCCGCTCCCGGAGCCGATAATTACACTGTGCAAATCGCGACGGACGAGAACCTCGACGATATAGTAGCCGAAGAAAACAGCATAACCGACACTACTTTTACTTATAACGATTTCGAGCATTACGCCGATTATTACTGGCGCGTCAAATCATTTGGAGCCGACGGAGAAAGCCCTTGGAGCGAGATTAGAAACTTCACGACCGTAGTCGGCGCTCCGACTCTACGTTCGCCCGAAAATGAGTCGCGCTGCAACGACGTCGAAGGCGTTTTGGAGTGGAATGGCTCCTTCGGCGCGGAATCTTATAGAATTAACATCTCCGAAAACGTCGATTTCGAAGACAACATAATTGACGAAACGGGACTTAATTCCCCCGAATTTGAATATTCCGATTTAGAACACAACAAAAGATACTATTGGCGAACGAAAGCGGAGCATACCGACAACGACAGCGAATGGTCGTCGCATTTCGTCTTTTATACTAATTTAGCCGCCGTTAGATTAGACCAGCCGTCGGATAGCGCGGTACAAGTTCCTACCAACGGTAAATTGATATGGCATTCCGTTGCCGGATACGAATCCTATCGCGCGCAAATTTCGACTAGTCCGAACTTTGCTACATTAGTCGCCGACTCCTCCGGCTTGCCTTTCGCGTATTACAATTACTCCGGTCTGGACGAAAAAACCAGATATTATTGGAGAGCTAAAGCGGAAGACAACCATTGCTCCGGCGAATGGTCGGACCCGAGAACCTTTATGTCTCACGACCCGGACGACGTAGAAGAACGCGCCGAAAAATCATATAGAATAGAAGTATATCCCAATCCTGCAAGCGACAAAATCACGTTCAGGATATTCTCGGAAACTAACGGCGAAGCGACGCTTCAAATATACAATAAACTCGGCAGTAGAGCGGCGAAGACTCTTGCTATTAACCTAAGCAAGGGCGAAAACGCAGTAGCTTTCGACGCCTCCGAATTGACGCAGGGGGCTTATAGCGTCGCTATAAAAATAAACGAAAGAATTATATTCTCTTCGTTTATGATTTTGAGATAGCGAAAAAACTTTGCGGCTTTACTCATCCGATGACTCGAAGTCATCGGATGAGTCGCGAAAAATAAATCCAAACAAAACCAAAAAAAATTTTGGATTAGTAAAAATATAATTTTAAATTTGTAGCTCTCAAAAATGAAAGGAGCTAAAAATGGAAACGATGAAAGTAGTTGAAGAAATGATAAAAGAGCGAGCCCTCGAAGCCAAGAAGAAAAAAGAGGGCGAGAGCTACGTAGAAATACCGGAATTCAGACCCGGCGACACTCTTAACGTAGCCGTCAGAGTAGTGGAAGGCGAAAAAGAGCGTATCCAGAACTTCAAGGGCATCGCGCTCGCCAGAAAAGGTTCCGGCGTGAACGAAACCTTCTTGATTCGCAAAATATCCAACGGCGTCGGCGTGGAAAGAATATTCCCGCTGTATTCGCCTATGATTCAAAAAATCGAACTCGTTCGCAAAGGCAGGGCGCGCAGAGCGAAACTATACTACCTAAGAGGAATGAGCGAAAGAAAAATCAGACAGAAGCTCAGCTAAGGAAATATCAAGCGAGCTAAAAACCAAAAATATACACGCGGGGCGAACGGCTGTTCGCCCTTTTTTATTTATTAAGTTCAATTATTAATCTATATATTACTCTTCTTGTATCACCCAAAATTGAGCGGCGTTACCGACTATAGCTATATTTAACAATTGCTTATTGCCTGAATCGTAATATTTCGTTTTTAAATTCCATTTGTATAGACCAATTCCAACGCCCGCGACTTCTGCGGGGGTTTCCGGAACTCCGGCGTCGCTTAAAACTTGCGGCGTAACTTCAAAAGAACCGTCGTCCGGGGTTTTTCCGTAATAATGAGTATGAACCCAGCCGGTTTCACCGTCTGGATACCTTTCCGACCAAGCGATATAAATACCTACGTCCCCATCGGTAGTAGTATTCCAAGTTAAAGTTCCGCCGGTTTCTATATCAAGCGAATCCGATGTAAAAGCCAGACCGGAAAAACCATTGGGAACGGGTATTGTATCGCAAACCGTCTCGCCGCCGTAAAATACGGTTTCCCAATAAATATCGCTATTGCAAGTTGGTCCCTCGTCGGCTTCCCAAGAATAGTTATAATGAATGGGCCAAGAGCTGTAATCTAAGGAATTACCATTGCATTCGACCGAAGAAACCGGACCGGCGGTGTCGGCAATGAAATAAATAGCTTTAGCTTGAGAAGATTCAACTTCGATCATACCGGGCGGTCCTACGCTCGGCGTCTCTGATTTTTTAAAATATTGTATAGCGTCCACGCCGCCTTCAACGCTGTCAATAATATTATTTATTAGCGTAGAATGACCAAAATGAAAGGGACCTTTACGTCGCCCTTGGTCGCGTTTATCCATCCCAAAAGGCAATTCTTCGCAACTTATCAACGTTAAGGTTATTATTAATATCGAGACAGCTCTAAAAGAAAATACTTTTTTCATCGTATTCCCTCTTCTTTAAAAAAGTTTTTTCTTAATTATAAAGAAAATTGATTACTTATGCAACCCCCTTATGATTAAACAATATTTAATCGTTTGTCCGCAAACAATCAATATATAGCGCTCGAAATCTAACTTTTTCAAAATTTCAAGTATTTTGCTTAATTTGAATTCGAATAATAACAAAAACAAAAAAAATAACTTATGAAGATTAGCGGTTTTTCGATGGTCAAAAACGCGGATAAGCTCTACTATCCGATAAAACCGGCGATAGAGTCTATATTGCCGATAGTTGACGAATTCGTCGTCGCGCTCGGCGACTGCAACGAAGACGACGACACCCGCGCGCAAATCGAAAGCGTAAACTCCGACAAAGTCAAAATAATCGACACTGTTTGGGACCTCGAAAAATACCCTCGCGGGATGGAACACGCCCACCAAACCGACATCGCGAAGGAAGCCTGTTCGGGCGATTGGCTGTTCTACCTGCAAGCCGACGAAGTCGTTCACGAGAAATACTTGCCGATTATATACAAACGACTGGAAGAGCTACTCAACGACAAGGAAGTGGAAGGCTTCCTGTTGAAGTATTTGCATTTTTGGGGCGATTATTTGCATTATCACGTATCGCACGGCTGGTACGCCAACGAAATACGAATTATCCGCAACGACCCCGACATACACTCTTGGGAATCGGCGCAATCGTTCCGAAGAATACCCAACTTCGACTACAAAAACTACCGGATGCAAGAAGGAACGTATAAACTGAACGCAGCGAAAATCGACGCTTATATATATCATTACGGCTGGGTCAGACCGCCAAGCTATATGCAATCGAAAAGGCAAGCCTTCAGCGTAAACCACAAAGGACGCAAAAAAACCGAAGACATCTTCAAAAACGCGCCGAAAAAATTTGATTACGGACCGCTGAACAAGCTAAGCAAATTCAAAGGAACGCATCCGAAAGTAATGAGCGAATGGATTGATAAATTCAATTGGCAAGACGAACTACAGTATTCCGGAGGCAGAAACAAATACAGGAAGCCGGAAAAACACGAGCGTTTACGAAACAAGCTATTGACATTCGTCGAACAAAACATACTCGGCGGTCGGCAAATCTTCACTTTCAAAAATTATAATTTGCTGAATAAGTAACCTCCGAAGCGAACGGAACGAGTCGAAGGCTTCTTCCTCCAACCCAAACGCCAATTTCGGGCGGAATTTGTTTCGTGAAGCCATCGCATAAGCGCAAAAAGACGCGAAATTTCGGCGAATACTAAGATTTTTTAAAAAAAATTAGTATAAAAGCGAGGATTTTCTTAAATTTAATAGCGGCATAAAGTAAAGATTTAAAAAGCAATAGGCTTTTTTTATTGACAATTGAGGTTTTAAATGAATAAATATAACGTCTCGTGGGTCGTTGTAGCGTTAGCGTTCTTTGCCGTAGCGGCGAACGCTCGCGTCGTTCCCCCTCGTTATTACGATTTCGGAAGTTATCAGGTCGAAAAAAGCTATCGTTTACATACCGATTCTTTAACTCGTAAAGCCGAAAGCATCCTAACCGATATCTTCGACAACTACCCCATAGGCGCCGGACTGGACAAAGGCGCAGTTCTAAAAGCGAAAATCGAATTCCTGACCGGAAACGCGAAACTTGCCGATTTGCAGTTGAGAGAGTTTGTAAAAAATAAAAAGTTTTCGCCTTTTAGGGCGCAAGCCGGCGCGCTCCGCGCCTATATAGCTTTTGAACTCGGGGATTATAACAAAGCTTATAAACTTTTCGGCGAAGCTAAGGAATACTGCGAAATCGAATACTCCCTTCGCAAAGACGAATATTTCAAATCGCTGGCGCAAAAATGCCTGTTCTGGGGCGGAGTTTCGCTTTGTCAAAAAGGAAAGTATCGCGACGCTAAGCCTCTCTTCGAGGAATGCTTCGTCAAATACGGCGACTATCAATACGCCGACGACGCTTTGTATTCGCTAGGTTTAATCGAAGAAACCGACCAGAACTACGAGCTAGCGATTAATTATTATAACACTTTAGCTAAAAAGTATCCCCATTCCAACGTTTACATAGCCTCTCGCGTTAGAGAAATCAACAACAAGCTAGTATTACGGCGTCCATATAAAGCTCTGGACGTTCTGGAAAACGCGCAAAACGCGCTTTCTCATATATTAATAGGCGACTCAATAGGCGGGCTATACCCCAAGCAGGACTATATCGAAGCCGCCGGAGAAGAACTGCAATACCTTGAAGGCGAAGCATACAACGTAGCGGGCAAATACAACCAAGCCGTTCTGTCGTTCGACACTTTTCTCGGAACTTACGGAAACTCCTCTCACGAAGGAAGAGTTAAGCTCGCCTTGGGCTGGGCGCGACTAAACTTAGGCGAGAATAACAAAGCTTTGGAAAGATACCGAGAAATTTTATCGGAAGAATCGAAAGCGACCCAAAATATTAAAGATATAGCCCGGCTTTACGAAGCGGTCTCGATAAAAAGAACGGGCGACAGAAACCGCGCGAAGAAAGCGTTCTCGACTCTGTCCGCTCGTCTAGGCTATCCTTATACCGGACAAGCCCTCCTCGAATTGGGGCAAATGAACTACGAGGAAGGTCAGTTCGACAACGCCAGAAGAATATTAGAAAGAGCCGACAGAGAATCGACAGAAGGCTTGACTTCCACGAGAGTGCATTTGCTTTTGGGAGCGTCGTATATGGAATTAAGGCGCTGGTCGAAAGCCGTTTCCGAGTATTCGAACGCTGAAAAGTTAGCTCTGAAAAGCTCGGAAAAATATATGCCGAAAAAAGAATGGTATATCGCCGAAGCGAGATTAAAGAAAGGCGTCAGCTTGGTTCAAGCATACAGAAACGCCGAAGCGATTTCCGTTCTGAATTTATTTATCGGCGACAACAAAGGCGGCAAACGAATGGAAGAGGCTCTATTCTGGCTCGCCGAAGCTTACTACCGCTCGGATATGCTAAATAGCGCCGCTCAAACTTATCAATCGTTATTAGACCTATATCCCAAAACCAATAGACGCGAAGAAGTATTATACGGTCTGGGCTGGTCGTATTTTAGGCTTAAGAAATTCGCTAAATCTTCGGAAATATTCGATAAAATGGCGAGCGAATATCCAAATTCTTCGTTCGTTTTAGAGGCTTTAGCTCGTCAAGCCGACGGATATTACGTTACAAAAAACTACGCCAGAGCCGCCGACACTTATAAAAAAGCGGCAAACTACGCCCCGAAAACCGACGAAGGTCAGTATTGCGCCTATCAACTCTGCCACGCTTTGTATAGAATAGGCTCTTACGAAAGAGCGATAACGTCTTTGTTGACTTTCGTCAGAAAATATCCCCGTTCGGAATTCGCGCCTTATTCGCTTTACCTAATCGGTTGGATACGTTTTCAGCAAAAAGATTACTCGGAAGCTATAGATAATTTCAAGTTCCTAATTCAAGCTTATTCCCAGCATAATTTGACCGTCAGAGCGCAATACGCTATCGGCGACGCCTACTATAATTCCGGCGCCTACGAAAAAGCCGTAACCGCGTATAAAGCGGTAGTCGAAAACTACCCGAGCAACGCCTTGGCGCCCGAAGCTTGGAAGAGTCTTCAATACTGTTACAGAGCGCTTGGACAAGACGAAAAAGCGATGCAAATCGCCGACTCCGTTATTAACAAACACCCTGAATCGCCCTTCGCGCAAGAACTGAAATTCAAAAAAGCCGATATGTTCTACTCGGGCAAAAACTACAAGGACGCAGTCGATGAATACCAGAACTTCATAGACAAATATCCCGGCAGCGAGCGCGGCGCCGAAGCTCTCTATTGGAAAGGAAGAAGCTACGTTAATTTAAATCAGCCGGGAAAAGCCATTAAAGCCTTCGACAGGATAAGAAAAGAATACCCGAAAAGCAATTACGCCGCTCTGGGGCTACTGAAAAACGGACTATTGCGTAAAAAGCTAAACAAAGTAAACCAAGCGGACTCTCTCTTTAAATTAGTAGAAAAGACATATCCCAAACATCAAAGCGCGGCTCAAGCCGGCTTTGAAAGAGCGGCGCTAAAATACGAACTCGGCGACACCACCGAAGCTATCAATCATTACAAACGAGTAGCCGCCGAATACGCCGGAATGGAATACGCCGACCAGAGCCGATACAGAATAGCTAATTTCTACCGCTCGAAAAATATGCTGGATTCCGCCAGACAATATTATAAAATGGCGGCGAACAGCGCGAGCGACCCGCTCTTGGCGGCTGAATGCCAATACAGAGTCGGCGAAACTTATATGAGGGACACAATGTGGACTCAAGCGGCGGAAGCCTTCAACTCGGTAAGAGAAAAATACGCCGGCGTCGAAACTTGGTATCCCTTATCCTTACTTAATTTAGGCGAGACATACGAGAAACTCGGGAAATTGGAAAAAGCCAAAGAGATATACAACGCGCTGCTTTCACAAAGACCCGAAGACGAATACGGCAGAACTGTCAAATTGAGACTTGAACGATTGAAAAAGAAATTGTCGGAATAAATTTTTGAGATATGAGATATAAAACATACATAGCGTTGATTTGCTTTATCTCGCTAACTTTTAGCGGGGTTTCGCTTTCGCAAGAGAAAGAGAAAACCGAAGAAAGCGGAGCCACGAAGCCCTTGGAACTACCGAATTTCATTATTCAAGGCAAGGAACAATTAAACGTTCGCTCTGGCGCGAAAAGATTTCCGGACAAACCGCCGCCCTTAAACGATAATGAATTAGATTCGCTTAACTCGCTCAGAAAACAGCAATCGCTGATTTTGCCGAGCAAGCCTTTGCCCGACAAGGTCATACACACCGATTATAAGGAAGGCTACGTAGAAGGATACTTCGGCAGGTATTCGACGGCTTCGATAAAGGGGGGTTACGGAATTCGCGAAAAAGATTACTCGATATTCGGGAACGCCTCGGCGGAATATAGCTCGGGTCATATCAAAAACTCCGACTACAACCAATTCGACATTAATTTATTCTCCGACTACAACGCCCCCGAGAAATACTTTATCTTCGGCGGAAGCAAAACGCGAACTACTATGAAAATCGATAAATCAAGCTATAAGCTATACGCTATCGACAACCCGCCGGAGCGAGACGCTTTAAATTATAATTTAGGAATCGAGTCCGACGGATATTACGGAGGCGCGAAATTTTCCACGGGGGCTATTTTCAACTCGGCGCAATTAACGCATAGCTCGCCGAACGCGGACGCCTCCAAAGCCTTCGAAAACGAATTGAACGGATTTGTTAAAGTAAACAGCTTAATCGGCGACTACAAATTAGGCGGCGAAGCTAATTTATTCATCGGCTCATTACGCGGCTCGGCTATGCGCTTTTTTGAAGCGAAGGCGTCGGGCGAATTCCAGTTTGGCGAAGCGAAATTGACTACTAATATTGGAATACAAACTGCCGAAAATTCCGCCGCAGAAGAAAGAAAAGCCGCTTTTATCGACCTCGGTTTAAATTACCGTTTCGGTTCGAAAATTACCGCGAAAGCAAACGTCTATTCCGGAATGAAAAGAACCTCATTCGCCGAGTTATTCGAAGCGAATCCTTATATGAAATTCAACTCAAAACTCGACTACCAACAATACGCTCCTATAATAACAGTCGCCGTCGATTACCACCCCGACCGCAAAATGGGAGTCGTCGGAGGCGTAAAATTCGGCTCAATTGACAGAAAACCCGTATTCGACACTTTATCAAACGGAGTCTTTGACCTAAGATACGAGAAAGTAAACACCCTAAAAGCATTCGCCGAAGGATTTTGGACGCCGACAGAACAAGACAATATAACTATGAGAGCTGAAGCGAATTATTCCGCGCTTGCGAAAAACGGCAAATTAGCCCCTTATACCGCTCCGTTCAAAGCCTCTGCAAGTTATAGGCGTAGCTTTTTCGATGAAAAAGCCGGAGCCGAAATTGGCATAATTTATGTTGCAAGCAGATACGTCGATATTGAAAATAACAAAGAATTAGGTTCTTATTTGAACGCGAATTTATCTATCGATTACAGGTTTATGAACGATTTTAAGGCGATAATAAAAGTGGATAATACGCTTAATTCGGATATTTACTATTGGGACGAATACAAAGAAAGAAACCTATTCTTTCAATTAGGACTTGTTTATGTCTTTTAATTGTATTAAATTAAAGTAAAATAATTTTTTATACACAATGGCTGAATTCGACGACGACAAATTAAGAGAAGAAGAACAAAAAGGCGGTTTCGACCCGGGAACGCCCGACGACGAAACTTTTCAGCTTGAAGAACTCGACGAATATCCAAGCGATATGCCAGACTACGAGGACTTGGAAAAAGAAGAGTCTAAGCCGTTGGAAGAGCAGTTGGATTTAGCCGAAGAAGAAGAGCCGGAACAAACCGAAACCGAAGAATCCGAAACAGCTGAAGCTAAAAAAACGGAGTCCGAGCAAGAAACCGAAGAAGAAACGGGGGAGCAACCAAAAGAAGAACCTGAGGCAAAAGAAGCAGAAGAAGAACCGGTAAAAGAAGAAGTAGTAGAAGACGAAAAAGATAAAAAAGAGGAAGAAGAACCGGTAAAAGCTAAAGAAGAAGAAACTGAAGAGCCAGAAGAAGAAACATCGGAAGAAGCCACAGAAGAAAAAACTGAACCTATAGAAGAAGAACCGAAAGAAGATACAGAAGAAACAGAACCGGATTCTGAGGAAACAGTAGAAGAAGCGCGACCGGAATCAAAGGAAGCCACCCAAGAAAAACCCGAAGAACCTAAAGAAGAAGACCCCGAAACTGAAGAAAAAGCGGAAACAGCGGGCGAAGAAAAAACCGAAGACGGTTCCGTCTGGGATTTATTCGACGAAGAAAAGGGAAAAGAAGACAAACCCAAAGAAGAAAAACCAGAACCGGAGGCGGAAGCCGCAGAAGAAAAAGAACCGGAAGAAGAACCCAAAACTGAACCAAAAGAGGAACCCGATAAACCGCCAATCGACGAGGAAGAAAAGCAAGCCAAAGACGAACTAAAAGGATTAGCCGAAGACGAATTAGAAAAGAGCAAGGAAAAAAGAAAAAAGAAGAAAAAATCGGCGATTTCCGAAGACGATTCCGAATTCGAGCGAGTCGAAGACAAAGAAGACGCCGACGAAATAGACCTGTCGAGTCTGGAAGCCGACCATCCCTCAACCTACGACGCCGACGAAATAGAAGACAAATTGAACGTTGTAAAAAAGTCTAAGAAAAAAGAGCCGGAAGAAGATAAAGCCCCGGAAAAAGATAAAGAAGGCGCCGAAAAAGAGGAAAAGAAAGCGCCTCCCAAAAAGAAAAAGTCGAAATCAAAACCGCCAAAAGAAGAAAAGAAACCAAAAGAGAAAAAGAAAAACCGCAAAATTATATTTATAACCGCGGCAGCAGTAGCGGCTATCGCTTTAGGAAGCTTAATTTACGACTGGGGAGTTAACAGAGGAGCTTTCGGAGATATAGCGGAATTATTTTTCGAGAAAAAAGAAGCTTCCGCAAAGAAAGAGCAAAAAAAGAAGAAAGACAAAACGAAAGACGAGCCTAAGAAAGAGAGCGAAGAAAAAGCCGAAAAAGACGCGAAAAAAGAAAGCGAAAAAGCAGAAGAAATAGAAAAAGAAAAAGCCATAGTAGAAATAGAAAAACCTAAAGAACCCGCGAAACAAAAAACTAGCGCTCCCAGAAAAAGCTCTGCCAAAGAAACTAAAAAGAAAACGGTTAAAAGAAGCTCGGAGAAAGACGACGAGACTATTGAGAAATTAATATCAGCCGCTCTGTTGAAAGAATTTTTATCTGAAAACGAAACTAAAAAGCAAAGACCTTCGTATAATAAATATGATAAAAAAGAAACCGCTTCTTTCGGGCGAATATATACCGTTCAGGTTTACGCCACGCCCTCGCGGGAAGACGCGGAAAGTTGGTTAAAGAAACTAGAATCAAAGAACGTTGAAACGGCGTTTATTTCGATTCAGAACAAACGCGGGCAGAAATGGTATAGGGTTAGATTTGGAGCTTTCGAATCGCGAGAAAAAGCTCGAAAAGCGGCATTGAAATTAGGATTCGCTCAATCTTGGATTGACAGAGTCCGTTAAAGAAAAAATAATAGGGGGGATAAAATGTATCAGCCGTTCAAAGACGAATCGGCTCCTATTAACATTAAGATACCGTGGGACAAAAACACGGCGAGAGGATTCGTTATATCGATAGCGATAGTCTTCTTTATTGTGTTTTTAGCGCCGGTATTCAAAATCGAGGAACCTGTCGCCGCCCGGTACGAAATAGAGACAGTGCCTCTCGAATTAATAAACTTCGGCGAAGGCGACGGAACCGGCTTAAGCAAAGGAAACTTAGCTGACGAAGGCAGAGCCCACAAAGGCAAAGAACCGGAATCAAAAATTCACGACGCTGAAATAGCGTCAAAAACCAAACACAACTCAAAAGCCAAAAACTCCGACGACGCCGGCGATTACGTTCCCACGAAAGAACTATCTTCCGATTCAAAAAAAGTCAAAGACAACGACGGAACTAGCTCCAGAAACGTCGGAACCGCAAACGGAAGCGAAAGAGGAACGGGATTAGGCGAAGAAGGCTCCGGTCCCGGTCTCGGTCCCGGAATTAGCGCTATCGACTGGGGCGGCGGCGGCAATAGAAGCGTTCTATATAAAAAATTGCCGGATTATCCCGATAACGCAAACACTTCCGCCCAGATAAAAATCAAATTCACCGTCTCCCAAGACGGAGCCGTAATAGATATGATTCCATTGCAAAAAGGCGACCCCGCTTTGGAAGAAGCCGCTATGTCGGCGCTTAGGCAGTGGCGTTTCAATCCTTTGGAAAAAGATAAAGATATGTACGGCATAATCACTTTCACTTTCAAACTAAGCTAAGGACAAAAATATGTTGGAAAGCGTTATGGATTTCTTCCTGTCTCTGCCTACTTACGGACAAATTATTGTAGGCGTTCTGGCGTTTTTCTTAATTCTCTCCATTTTCAAAAAGTTTCTAAAGTTCGCTATTCTACTCGCCGTGTTAATAGTTCTCGTCATTGTCGTTCTCAAAGCTCTCTACATTATCAATTAGCTTTGACTATAATTTAAAATTTCAGCTTTTATTCTTCTCAATTCAGGATAAAATATTATTTTTGCTTTTTGTATTTTCAACGAAAAAAATAAGGATTTTAAATGGCTTGCAAAATTAGCGTAATTGGAACGGGATACGTAGGACTGGTAACCGGCACCTGCTTTGCCGAGACCGGCAACGACGTTTTGTGCGTGGACATTGACGAAGAGAAAGTAAACAAACTAAAGCGAGGAGAACCGACTATATTTGAACCCGGTTTGGAACGCTTGCTTAAAAACAACGTAGAAGCCGGGAGACTCAACTTCACGACGAAAATTGAAGACGCCTTGGAAGACAAACAGCTGATATTCCTTTGCTTGCCCACTCCGCCCAAAGAAGACGGTTCGGCGGACTTAAAGCGCGTGCTGCAAGTAACCGAACAAATTGCTAAAATACTAACAAACCTAAGCTACACCGACCCAAAGATAATAGTAGATAAAAGCACCGTGCCTGTCGGCACCTCCGACAAGGTCAAGAAAATATTGTCGCAATATCTGCCCGCCGACAAATTCGAAGTCGCGAGCAATCCCGAATTCTTAAGAGAAGGCTTCGCTATTGACGACACGCTCAAGCCCGATAGAATCGTAGTGGGAACTTCCAGCGAATACGTAAAAAAAATAATGAACGATTTGTATCAGCCCTTCCTTCGCAGCGGCAACCCCATTTATTTTATGGACGAGAAAAGCGCGGAAGTAACCAAATACGCCGCAAACGCGTTTTTAGCGACAAAAATCTCTTTTATGAACGACTTGTCGGCATATTGCGAAAAAACCGGAGCGGACATAGAAAAAATCCGGCTCGGAATCGGCTCGGACAATCGAATTGGCAAAAAGTTCCTTTTCGCCGGTATCGGATTCGGCGGCTCCTGCTTCCCAAAAGACGTTCGCGCTTTGATGTATTCCACCGAGGAAGCCGGAACGCCCTTGTCTATCGTCAAAGCGACTTACGACGTTAATCTTAAACAAACCGACAGATTCGTCGATAAAATCAAAAACAGATTCGGCGACTTAAAAGGCGTGAAATTCGCCCTCTGGGGACTTGCTTTCAAACACAACACCGACGACGTTAGAGAATCTCCGGCTTTCCGTATAATCGAACGTCTTTTGGACGAAGGCGCGGAAATAAAAGCTTACGACCCAGAGGCTATAAGCAACGCCAAAGAACGATTCAGCGACAGAATTGAATACGCCGACAAAATGTACGACGCTCTCGACGGCGCCGATTCGATAATAATTGCGACCGAATGGACGGTATTTAGAAATCCGGATTTCAACAAACTAAAAGCAGGGCTCAAAAAGCCTATCGTATTCGACGGAAGAAACTTATATTCGCCAAGCGATATGAAAGAAAAAGGATTTGAATACTACTGCGTTGGAAGAAAATCTATCAGCGGCAAATAGCGCTTATTATTGACCAAAATTTCTTGGCTATGACATATTTAGCCTTAAGCTCCTTCCCTCAATAATAAAATTTATTTGGAAAGGAGCTTTTTTGTTATTATATATACCTTTTGAAGTTTTACTTGATTGGCACGGTTTTTCATATTTTAACAAAGCTTAGCGAACAATTGTCAAAGGAGAGCGGCATTTTCTCAAGAAATAACGACCAAACGACGATAAAAAATAAAATAAGACTGAAAAAGTCAATAGATTACTAGTAGTTGTTAAAAACTTTCAAGAATAAAAACTATGGCAAAAGAAGAAGAAGAAATTCAAGAACAAGAAGGGCAAGAAAAAAAGCAGAAACCGCAAAAGCCGAAGAAAAAAGGCGAAGCGATGAGCTTGCCCGTTCTTATCGGAACTATAGCCGGCACAATAATACTATTGGCGGTTGTTATGATATTGGCGTTTAAGTTATTCATTTTGCCCGAATTAACGCATTCGCAAAGCGCCGAGGGCAATGCCGATTCGTCTTCGCAAAAGCCGGAAAAAATAAAGGAAAAGAAACAAGGCGACGAAGCCGAATACGACCGTCTCGAAGACAAGTTTATGGGCAATGAGAACTTGCATATGCTGGAAACGGGCAAAATATTGACAAACCCTAAGAATTCTTCTAAATTCGCTATAGTCAATTTGTTGATAGAATATCGAATTAGCGAAGAAGACGAAAGGTTCGCCGACTCCGAGCCGAATTTGGAGAATCCGACGATAAAATTACTATTGGCTAACGTAAAAAGCGAAGTTACTAATATACTTGGTTCTATGACAGTCGATGATTTTTATAGAATCGGCAGCGATTCATTAAGAAATAAAATAGGAAACGAATTAGACACAATATTCAGAAAAAAGCAATTTCTTTTAAAAGACGTTTTATTAACCGAGTATTTAATACAATAAAATATACAGAGTGTCGCTATGTCGGACGTATTATCGCAAAATGAAATAGACAGTCTGCTTTCGGAAATGACTACCGGCACGGTGGACGTTAACGACGTTTTATCGGGCAAAAAGACCGCTAAAAGCGAAATCACAAATTACGATTTCAGGCGTCCGAACAGAATATCCAAAAACCAAGTGCGAACGCTTCAAACCGTGCACGAAAGCTTCGCCGAAGTCTTCGGATATTTTCTAGTTTCGAAATTACAAACTGTTGTTTCGATTACCGTAACTTCGGTGGACCAATTGTTTTACTCGGAATTCATATTATCCGTTTCGAATCCAAGCTGTTTATATATTTTTGAAATAGAAGGCACCGACGGAAGCGGCATACTCGAAATCAGTCCTCAGCTCGCGTTATCAGTCGTCGAAAGATTGCTTGGAGGCAGCGGCGAAACGCAGTCGAAGGCGAGAACTATAACCCCTATCGAACAATCCGTAATACGCGGTCTAATTGAACACGCCTTATCGGATTTGCGAAACGCGTGGAGGTCTATCGCCGATTTGCATTTTACTTTCCAAAGATTAGAAATGGAAGCTGACTTCGTTCAAATAGCTCCTTCTTCGGAAATCGTCGTTGTCGTTTCCTTCGACGTCAACATTGGAGCGCATACTTACTTAATGAATTTATGCTTCCCAACGTTCGCTCTGGAAGAAATTTTGGCTAGGTTGAACAAACAACAAGTTGCGGCGAGTCAATTAAACGTAACGCCGAAGCGCAAAAAACAAAACGCCGACGCTCTAAAACAACAAATGGCGAAGACTTATCTGTCTATCGTAGCCGAACTTGGCAAATCGACTATAACAGTTAGGGACTTGCTTCGTCTAAAAGAAGGCGACGTAATAAAGATGGATAAAAGAGTTAACGAAGAAATTGAAATAAAAATTGCCGGAGAGAGAAAATTAGCCGGAAGACCCGGAACGGTCGAAGGTAAAAAAGCCGCGAGAATTACGCGCCCCCTAACTGAAGAAGATTTATACGAACAAGACGTAACGTATAGAAAGGAGGTAAGATAAATATGTCTATGACGCAAGAAGAAATTGACGAACTGATTAGCAGCGGGAATATAGACGAAGAAGCCGAAAAGGTAGAAGAAAAAAAAGAAGATGAACAGGAAGGAAAGCAAACCGAAGACGCCGGAAAAGCTCAGGACGCTGAAATTGGCGAAGGAGAATCGGTTTACTCGCCGCTCGACCCGAAACTAGAACTATTGCTCGACATTCAACTGCCGGTGTCAATAGAACTTGGCAGGACGAGTATGTTGATACGCAACATATTAAGATTAGGACGCGGCTCGGTCATCGAATTCGAAAAACAAGTCAGCGAACCCGTGGACGTTCTGATTAACGGCAAAAAGATAGCCGAAGGCGAAGTAGTGGTTATCGATAAGCATTTTGGACTTAGAATTACAACTCTGGTAGATCCTTCAGATAGATTAAGAGCTATTAATAAATAAACGTATAATTTATATGTTCGAAGACCCAATCGTAAACGCGTTTGTATCTTTAACGGCTTTAGTCGCACTTATGGGCGGACTGCTTTTAGTCGTAAAAAAATACGCCGCCAAAACGCGAACAAAAAAGAACGGCGGCTTAGGGCTTGAAGTTATTTCCAGAATCGCTCTCCAGCCTAAGACTCACCTTTACATCGTTAAAGCCGCCGGAAAAATTTTACTTATCGGAGCCAACGACCACAGCGTTACGGCGCTCGCCGACCTATCAAAAAATATAGCCGCCGCTAAACAAAAGCAAAAAACGGAAAAGAAAACCAGCTACGGCGAGATTGACAAAGAAAAAGACCTAATAAACAAACGACTAAATAATATTGAAGACAAAGATTCGCTTTCTTTCAAATCTTTCATCGCGTCGGCTTTTAAAAATTCATCGTAATTTAGAATTATTCAATTTCCGATAGATTCAAATCGAATTCCCTGATAGAAAAGTTATACCAATTCGTGATTAAATTCGCCGTTAAGAGGCATTCGACAAAAAAACCGACGACAGAAGTCGCCGGTTTTTTAGGGAGTCCTTTGATAGACCGTCTTATTAAATTGAAAAATTTTAGGAATTCTTTATCTTTTGCAGCAAGTTTTCGTAAGCTTGCTTAACCGATTTATCCGTAGTCAAATAATTCTCTATCATCTGACAAGAATGAAGAACGGTTGAATGGTCCCTGTTGCCAAACTCGGCTCCGATACTTTTTAAGGATAGTTGCGTTGATAACTTGGTCAAATACATCGCCATTTGCCTAGCCAACGCTACCTCGTGCTTGCGAGATTTTGAAACGAGCATATCGACGGGTATCTTATAATAGTTGGAAACAATTTTCTTGATGTCGCCGGCGTTTATCTGCTTAGGTTCTATGTTAGCGACGCCGTGAACGACTTCTTTAGCTAAATCGAGATTTAGTTCTTTGCCGTCGAGCGAGACTTTGGCGATTAAGCTAATCAAAGCTCCCTCCAATTCTCTAATGCTGTTTTTTATGTGTCGAGCGATATATTCGACAATTTCTCCGGGCAACTCGAAACCTTCGTCTTCGCTTTTTCTTTGAAGTATAGCCATTCTCATTTCAAAATCGGGAGCCTGTATGTCGGCTATCAATCCCCATTGAAACCTTGAAACAAGTCGGTCGTCAACGTCGGAAAACTCCTTCGGCGGTTTGTCGCTTGTTAAAACCAACTGTTTCCCCGCCTGATGCAAAGCGTTGAACGTATGGAAAAAATTATCCTGGGTTTTTTCCTTGCCGCCGAAAAACTGAATATCGTCAACTATAAGAACGTCGATACTTCGATAAAAATTAATAAAATCGTTAACGTTATTGTTTTGAATCGCGTTTACGAATTCCATCGTAAACCTTTCGCTTGTAGTGTAAAGCGCTTTTGCGTCTTTGTTTCTTTTCACTAAGCCGTTGCCTAGCGCTTGCACTAAGTGCGTTTTTCCCAAACCGGTGTCGCCGTAAATTACCAAGGGATTGAATCGAGTGGCTCCGGGGTTCTTGCAAACCGCCAACGCCGCAGAAGACGCTAACTGATTGCTTTCGCCTTGGATGAAATTATCGAAAGTATATCTCGGATTTAAATAAGAAGGAAACGCTTCCGGCAAATTTGGCTTATCGACAAAAGGCAACTGGGCTTGATTTTCTTTGGGCGGATGCCGAAAAGCCGGAACCTTGATTGTTCGGTTTTCCAGAGCGTCGCTCTGCTCGTCCACCACCACTTGATATTGTAGCTTCGCCCGCTCGCCTAATACTTCCGAAATCGTCTTCTGCAACAATGGATAGAAATGTTCTTCAATCCACTCGCAAAAAAATTGACTAGGCACTTTGACTATTAGCTTGTTGTCTTTGTATTTCAAAGCTTTAATCGGCTCGAACCAAGTTTTATAAACTTGGGCGTTTACGTTGTCCTTAATTATATCGAGACATCTATTCCAATAAGCGGAAGCGACGCGGTCGTACTCCTCTTCTAATCTCGGTTCGACTTTTACGCCGCTATTTCGGTTTTGAGAAAACAAATCAGCGGTATCTAATTCATTGTTAGACACGGGAACTCTCCATCGTTTGAATGTTAGAAATAGATTAATTAAATATGTTAGCTTTTTAATTTAAATGAGCTATTAGAGACAAAAAAACGCTTTCTTTATTAAAGCGTTTTTGTCATATTCTTGTTATTTTCATTCGAGTGATATATATTCTTCTCATAAGAAAAGTCTCGTTTATTTTTACAACCTCATCTTCATTTGAAAGCAATTTTACAATTTTTTAGCGAAACATCAAACTGAAATAAAAATTATTTTTCTTGGAATTTTCAATCTCCAAAATTTATAAGAAGTTAAGAAATCGGTTATAATACGAAGCTCGCTTTCCCCAAGTTATCCACAGTGCAAACCGCTTAATATCAACAGAATACAATTTATTGTTGATAAAATAAAGTAATCAACTTTTGTTAAATCTCCATAATTAGGCGCAAAGTCTTTATTTAGATAAACAGGCGGTTTTTGTTTTCCACATAGCCGCATAAAAAGTTTACATTCCGATTATCATAATCATTTTCAAGCTCTTTGAGATTTTATTTAAAAAAGCGCTTTCTAAACACATAAAAGACACAAAACAGTAAATCTTCGAGCGCGTTTCATAAGACATTTTTTCATAAAGCATTAAATCGGCGCGCGATTTTGAGCTAAACTCCGACGAGAAAATCGGCAATATAATCTATATCGCTTCGTTTATATTTTTTTATATTTGATAAAAATATCATTAAAAACGCAATACTAAGCAATGCAAATCCAAGACAATTCTAATTCAAACCAAGATTCAAGCGAAGAAGAAATTAACCTGCCCGAGGATTTACGAAAGAAAACCGCGCTTATCAAATTCGGCGGCAACGCTATGAAAAGCGCTGAAATTAAGGAGAACGTCGTCGAAAACATATGCGCGCTCAAAAAATCCGGCTTGAAAGTCGTTTTAGTCCACGGCGGCGGACCCGCCATAAGCAAGATGCTCGATATGGCGAAGATAAAGTCCGAATTTGTCGGCGGGCACAGAAAGACCGACGACGAAACAATAGGCTACGTCGAGATGGCTCTTAAAGGACAGGTCAACGGCGAAATTGTGCGCCTTATAAACTCAAAAGGACAAAAAGCCGTAGGACTTTCCGGAAAAGACGGCGTCTCGGTGAGAGCGTTGAAACGTTACCACGAGCGCGAAAAAGAAGGAATCGTCGAAAAAGTAGATTTGGGTCAAGTCGGCGACGTAGAGATAATCACGCCCGATTTATACCATATCCTTATCGACAATGGATATATACCAGTTATTGCGCCTATCGCATACGGCAAAGACTTTTCGGATTACAACGTAAACGCCGATATGTTCGCCGGCAATTTAGCGGCTACTTTAAAAGTAGAGCGATTCATCGTCCTAACCGACGTTGACGGTTTGATGCGCGATATAGACAATCCAGACACAATCATTCACGAAATCACGTTGAAAGATTTAAAGAAGGAAATGAAGAACATCGCCAAAGGAGGAATGATTCCCAAAGTCGAATCTTGTATCGAAGCCCTCGAAGGAGGAGCGAAAAACGCTCAAATAGTGAACGGCTCAAAGAAAGACATTCTATTGACCGCAATTTCTCAAAATAAAGTAATCGGAACAAAAATACGGACTTAATATGGCACTAGACAAAACGCAAAAACTAGAGAAAAAATATCATTTTCAGACTTACAAAAGATACCCAATAACGCTCACAAAAGGCGAAGGAACGAGAGCTTACGACTCGAACGGGAACGAATATATAGACGCTCTCGCGGGCATTGCCGTAAACAGCGTCGGACACTGCCATCCCAAAGTCGTAGCCGCGATAAAAAACCAAGCGGAAAAGTTAATACATTGCTCGAATTTCTACTACAACGAACCGCAGAGCAAATTAGCCGAACTCCTAGCCGAATCTTCCGGCTTCGACAGAGTCTTTCTTTGCAACAGCGGAGCGGAAGCTATGGAAGCCGCGATCAAATTAGCCAGAAAACACGGCTACAAAAAAGGCAAGAAAGGCGATATAATATCCTTCGAAAACTGCTTCCACGGAAGAACTTTGGCGACTGTCGCAATGGGAAAAGGTAAATATCAAGAAGGTTTCGGTCCAATGCCCGAAGGCTTCAAAACATTGCCGTTCAACGACGTAAAAGCTTTACGAGAGAATATGAACAAAGACGTAAAAGCCGTCGTCGTCGAGCCGGTTCAGGGCGAAGGCGGCATAGTTCCCGCGCGAAAGGAGTTTCTTAAAGAAATACAAAAAGCTTGCGACGAAAACGACGCCTTATTGATATTCGACGAAATTCAGTGCGGTATGGGTAGAGTAGGCGAACTTTACGCTTACAAATATTTCGATATAAAACCCGATATTATTACTTTAGCGAAGGCTTTGGGCGGCGGCGCTCCGATAGGCGCTATGCTAACCAAAGAAGAAATTGCCAAAACTTTCGAGTTCGGCAATCACGGAACAACTTTCGGCGGCAATCCCTTAGCCTGCGCGGCGGCTTTCGCGGCGTTAAGCGTAATTATAGAAGAAAATTTGCCGCAACAAGCCAAAGAAAAAGGCGAATACTTTATTAGCAAAATAAAAGAAAAAACCTCTGGAATCGACGGCGTTAAAGAAATCAGAGGCATTGGTTTGATGATTGGCGTTCAACTGAACTTCAAATGCGCCGGCGTTGTCGATAAAATGCGCGAACGCGGCGTTTTGGCGAACTGCGCGGCGGAATACGTCATAAGATTAGTCCCGCCGCTGACAATACCGAAAAACGAAATTAACAAAATTATCGACGTTATGGTTGAATCAATTAGAGAGGCGAAAGAAAATGGCTGATAAAAAAATTGGAATCGTCGGAGCAACGGGCTACACCGGCTCGGAACTTGTTAGAATTCTAACTCATCACTCGGAAGCTTCGCTGGAAGTAGTGACTTCGAAAAGCTACGCGGGCGAGAGATTCTCGAAAATTCATCCGCAATTCGTCGATTTGGCGGATATGAAACTCGAAGACGTAAGAAATATCGACAAATACGATTTGGACTTGGTGTTTCTCGCTCTGCCGCACAAGGTTTCTATGGACTTCGTCAAAGAAAAAGGTTTGGATAATTACAAAATAATCGATTTATCCGGCGACTTCAGATTGCAATCAGTGGAAACTTACGAGAAATGGTACGGCAAGAAGCATTCCTGTCCCGAATACGTCGAGCAAGCGGCTTTCGGCTTGCCCGAGCTTTTCCGTTCGGACATAAGAAAAGCCCGGCTAGTGGCGAATCCGGGATGCTATCCAAGCTCCGCAATATTAGCTTTGGCTCCGCTATTAAAACGAAATTTGATTAAATCCGAAGACGTAATAGTAGATTCAAAATCCGGAGCTACGGGAGCGGGGGCTAAAGTAAATGAAGGCACTCATTTCCCGCTCGTTTTCGGAAACTTCAAGGCTTACAAATTGCGCGACCACCGGCACACGCCGGAAATAGAGGAAGCGCTTCAAAGATATTCCGGAATCAAAGTCAAGGCTCTTTTTACTCCGCATCTGTTGCCGGTTGACAGAGGAATTCTAACAACCGCCTACGCTAAACCGCTCGAACCGACCGACGATGAAACATTATATAATATATACGACACTTTTTACAAAAAAGAACACTTCGTTAGAGTCGTGGACGAGCCTCCGTCAATAAAAAACGTCAGAGGCTCGAATTTCTGCGACATACACGTTAAATACGACGATAGAACCGATAAGATAATCGTAGTTTCGGCGCTGGACAATCTAGTAAAAGGAGCTTCGGGACAAGCGATTCAGAATATGAACATTATGCTCAATTCAATAGAGCGCACAGGGTTGAGGGATTTTCCCTTATGCCCGTAATTAATTTGTGGAAAAAAACTAGAAAAACAAAGTTATGCAGCAACAAAATATGACGAACGTTCAAGGATTTAAAAGCTGGGGAGCGCACATAGGAATTAAATCGAAACGAAGAGATTTAGCGGTAATTTTTTCAGAGACGGAAGCGAACGCGGCGGCTGTTTTCACTAATAATTTGGTCGCGGCTGAGCCTGTAAAACTTAGCCGAAAAAACATTCAGAACGGCAAAGCGCGAGCCTTTATAGTAAACGCCGGCAACGCCAACGCTTGCACAGGAGAGCAAGGCAGAAAAGGAGCGGAAGCTATGATGAACGTAGCGGCGAAAGAATTAGAAATAGAACCGAACGAAGTATTAGTGGCGTCAACAGGTATAATAGGCGAACCGTTCCCAACGCAGAAAGTCGTAGAAGGCATAAAGAACACAATTCCAAACTTAACAAAGCGCGATTTAGCCGGCTCGCTTGTAGCGAACGCCATATTAACGACCGACACATTCCCAAAGGAAGGCTTCCTCTCGTTTAAAGTGGACGGAAAACAAATCGGGTTAGGCGGCGTCGCAAAAGGCTCGGGAATGATTCATCCGAATATGGGAACGATGTTAGCGTTCATTATAAGCGACATAGCTATTTCTTCTGAAATGCTCGAAAAAGCCTTGAAAGAGTGCGTTGACGACACTTTTAATATGATTAACGTTGACGGCGACACATCCACCAACGATATGGTCGGAATCATTTGCAACGGAGTAGCCGGCAACAGAGAAATCGTCGAAGAAGACGACGATTACGAAGTCTTCAAATCTAATCTGAAGCAGATATGCTTACATTTTGCTAAACTAATAGTTTCCGACGGCGAAGGAGCGACCAAAAACATAGAATACGAAGTTGTCGGAGCGCCGAGCGACGACGACGCAAAAAAAGTCGCAAGAACGATTTCCGACTCGAAATTGGTACAAACCGCTATGTTCGGCGAAGACCCGAATTGGGGCAGGATTATCGCCGCGGCAGGCAGGTCGGGCGTCGATTTAAACCCCGACAATATCGACCTCTTTTTCGGCTTCACTAACAGGATTAATATACTGAAGAATAGCCAACCAGTCGAATATAATCGTAAATCGCTAAAGAAACATATGAAGAACACTCATATTAAAGTTCTCGTTGACTTAAATCAAGGCGACGGGAAAGCTCTCGCCTGGGGAACCGACATATCTTACGAATACGTTAGAATCAACGCCGAGTATTCTTCTTAAACGAAACCGATATATCTTTTAATTTAAAGCCCCGCCAAATCTGGCGGGGTTTTGTTTTTCTATCAATTTGCGCGATAAAGCGCTAACTAAATCAAAAAGAATATTGCAAAATTCATTAATATTACTTAATACTTTGCGTCGTATTTTTTATATTACGTATTACTTTTATGATACTAAACGCTTGGGTATAAATATGTCGCTTTTAAACAAAATCATATCTTTGATTTTCATTCCCGTAATCGCTCTCGTCTTCGTAATAGCCGAATCGAAAGCCGATTGGAAAGAAGTGGAAACAATACCAAGCAAATATATAAACAACTATTGGCTGGACGTTTATTTCTTAGAATCAAATCCCGATTACGGATGGGTTTGCGGCTATAATGGAATGGTTATAAGAACTAGCGACCGAGGCGAAACTTGGGAAGGAAAAAAAATCGAAAAAATGATTATAGACTCAACGGAAGTCAACGGCTCTTGGGTTTACGACACAACGTATGTATTTCCTGTAAACCAATTGGAAAGCGTGCACTTCGCCGATTCCTTGACGGGATACGCCTCCGGCGAAGATAAAGTTTTCAAATCGACCGACGGCGGAAAAAATTGGACATTAGTTAGCGACTCAAATATGCGCGCTTGGGGCGTGTTCTTTACATCGCCGGACACCGGTATGGCTGTCGGCGGCGGATGCTACGAATTGGACGCTCAACACTTTCGCAGAACAGAAGACGGCGGCAAGACTTGGACAACTTTTTTGGGGAACGAACCTAATTCGGGTTTGACAGATTTGATATTGTACTCCTCAAATGGTTTAGGATACGCTACCAGCAGCGGATTTATATGGATTACCAACGACGGAGGCAGGACATGGCAAATATTTTCCGATTGCGGCGAAAACGATTGGCAAGAGGAAATAACCCATTCCGGAGAGTCTTTCTTAGTTCCTTACTCAAAAGGATGTACCGGCGGCGGCGGAGACGGCGGATTGAGAATGAGCGTAGACAACGGAAAGACTTGGCGTCAGTTCGATAACGACAAGGCTATGTATGGCGCTTTCTTATTCGATTCTTTAAGAGGTTGGGGCTGCGGAATCGACCGCTCGATTTATTACACTTCCGACGGCGGCATTTCTTGGGAATTAATAGATTGCGGAATAGAAGAAGGCGCCGGTTTGGACGATTTATGGTTTATTAACGAAACTTTGGGGTTCGTCGTCGGCAAAGGAGTTTACAAAACTCACGATTACGGCAAATCCGAACCCGAAATAATTTCCGACAGAGCAGGCATTTGCGAAGGCGACAGCCTAATTTTAAAGTCCGAGTTAAACTATAAAAAATACCTTTGGTCAACCGGAGACACTACTTCCTTTACAACCGCAAGCGAGCCCGGATGGTATTGGCTCGAAGCTTACGACCACTTCTGCGAAGATAAAATAAGGGACTCGATATTCATCGCCATTTACCCAAAACCTTACTTTGAAATCGCCTACAAAGAAAATTTAGAATTTTGCGACGGCGATTCGGTTAAATTATGGATAGAAGGACGCTACAAAGACCATATCTTTTCAACTGGAGAAACCTCCGATACAATAGTAGTTAAACAAAGCGGGGTTTACTGGGCTTCGATAACCGATACAAACGGTTGCGAATGGCTCGATTCGATAGAAGTCGTCGTTTACCCCAATCCCAAACCGAAAATACAAGCTTTAGACGACTTAGCCTTCTGCGACGGCGACTCTACCGAACTAGCTTTAAACCGCCATTTCCCGGAAGTTGAATGGACGCGAGTCGAAAGCGAAGACTCGATACTTTCTACAAATCAATCAGTAATAGTAAAAACCGAAGGCAACTACTACGCTAAAGTCTTAGACGCTAACGGTTGCGAAGGATACAGCGACACCGTTTTCGTCGAAGTTTGGAATATATCAAATCTGCTTACAATACAAGCGGGCAAAGACGGCGTTTTCGATTTTGGCACAGTAAACCTCGGCGGCGTCAAGTGCCTCAATCTTAGATTATTTAACGCTTCCGAGAGCCCTATATATATAGAAGACGTCTTCTTTCGAATCAACGTAGAATTTTCCGCTCCTCAAGCGCAATTCCCTATACTAACGGAACCGATGGATACGGTCTATTTACGAATTTGCACAAAACCGAACGAATTGGGAATAGCAAGAGACACAATAGAAATACAAGACACTTGCTATAATCACGTAATACCGCTAATGAGCGAAGCGAAGAGCAAACTATATAGCGGCGAAAGCGAATGCGGCGAAAAAATAGAAATGAGGACGGCGGGATTGTTGGACGACGAGTATTTCAAAATCTCGGAACCGTATCCCAATCCCGCCGAATCAGGTTTTTCTGTTGATATTGAAACCTCCCAAACCAACGAGAAGGAGTTGAATGTCAGATTTTCCTTAATCGATTTATATGGTAATGCTGTATTTAAGGGCTCTTTGGACGATTTCTCGAATCGCAAAAACGGAGCAAACCGAGCAAAAAGCGAAACAATCGCTATAGACACCCAAGATTTACCCAACGGAGCCTATATTCTTAAGATCTTCATTAACAACGGCGTTACAGTTCGTCGCGTAATAATTTTTAAATAAATTTAAAAAATAGTTTGGATATTCAAAGAATATAGACTTTATTTGTAGGCTCTGAACGAGACGTTCTTTTGAAACAAGAAAGAAAAGCGAAAAATAAAGTTAGCCGACAAACGTTAGCTAACGAGCGCGTAAAAAAGTTGGAAAAATTTAATTTTTTCCTTGCATAGTTAAAAATTTCATATTATTTTTGGAGTCCCTTTGGGGATACGTTCTTTGAAAACAGGGAGCAAAAAAGAAAAAGACAGAAGCAAAAAGCAGCCAAGTCAATTGCCTGCGATCAACTTGAAAAAAAGTATTAATATACAACGGAGAGTTTGATCCTGGCTCAGGACGAACGCTGGCGGCGTGCCTAA
>CAZDXB010000003.1:0-65800 GCA_964509335.1 uncultured Hyphomicrobiales bacterium
AAGAGTAGAAGCCGTTTTTCAAGCCCTTCCCTTTGATAAAGGGAAGGGTTTGGGAAGGGTTCGAGGATGTTCGAGCAGACGAGGGCGTCCGCTCTGCTATTTACTCTTCCCGGGACTTTTCGTCCGACGAACTCGCCTCTTCGTTCTTCTCGCCGATTTCTATTATTTTTTGTTCGGCTTTGGATAAGAAATCGCGCAGTTCGCCGGCTAGCTTCATCCCTTTTTCGTAGTCTTTAATTAATTCTTCGAGCGGCGCTTCGCCGGCGTCGAGTTTTTCCACTATTTCTTCTAATTCTTCTAATTTTTCGTTGAAGTTAAGTTTCTTTTTCGCCATAAACTACGACCTTTATTTATTTGAACTTCTTTTGTTTTCTTATTTCTACTATGTTCGCCTTCGCCGTTTCGTTTTTTCTTAAAACGTCGATTTGAATGTAGTTGCCCAATGATTCGTCGGGCGGAATAATTTTATTTTCGCTCATCGGCAGCGCGAATCCTTTGTCGAACGGGATTAAAGGATACAGCGATTTGCAATGTTTTTCCAGAGACGATAATTTCTCGCCGTAGCGCTCGACGGTTCTTTTTGCGCCGGCTTTTATTCTTGTGTCCGATTCGTCGATGAATTGGCGGTAGTTTTTGATTTTGTCGATTACGCTTTTGAAAGCGTAGGATTCTATTCTCGTATCGACTTCCCGCCGCAAATTCTCTATTTCGTTCGATATATTTTTCGTCATTGTCTCGGCGGCGTAATCTATGTTTTCGTAGAGCGACTCGATGTCGATAGGCGTAACGATTTCGCCCGCCGCCGTTGGCGTCGCGGCTCTTGCGTCTGCTGTGAAGTCGGCTATGGTGAAGTCGGTTTCGTGTCCGACGGCGGAGATAATCGGCTTTTTGGCGCTGAGTATGGCGTCGGCGACGATTTTCTCGTTGAACGCCCATAAATCTTCGAGCGAGCCGCCGCCCCTGCCTATTATTATTACTTCGGCGGGCGAGTCGTCGAGTTGTTTTATCGCGTCGGCGACGTCGGGAGCCGCTTCGTCGCCCTGCACTATCGTCGGTCGCAGGTATATCTCGCAAACGGGCGCTCGTCTTTCAATCGTTCGCAAAATATCTCTTATAGCCGCGCCCGTAGGGGATGTAGCGACGCCGATTTTCAGCGGCATTCTCGGCAGCGGTTTTTTACGAGCTACTTCGAAATAGCCGAGTTTTTCCAATTCTTCTTTCAAAGCCAAGAAAGCGAGATACAAATCGCCTTTTCCGACCGGTTGTATTGTGTCGCAATCTATTTGGTATTGTCCGCGCTTGGCGTAAACGGAGAGCTTGCCGCCGATTATTACTTTCATTCCGTCGGTCGGCAGGAAATCCAGCTTTTTGAAACGCCACATCACGCAACTGATTTGCGCGTCTTTGTCTTTTAGCGTGAAATATCTATGTCCCGAAGTGTGCAGTTTGAAATTGGAGATTTCGCCCTGAACGTCCGCGTATCCGAGACCTTGTTCCAAGGTTCTTTTTATTTCTTGAGTTATTTCGCTAACGGTTAAAATTTGTTTTTTCATAGAGGCGAAATTACGAATTAATTAATAAAATGGTTAAATTGTAATTTAAATAGTCGTTTTTAAATTGACAAATTATGGTTGGATTTGGATGGGATATACACAAGCTCGTCGAGGGCTTGAAGTTAATGATAGGCGGCGTCGAAGTCGATTCCGAAAAGGGCGCGCAAGCCCATAGCGACGGCGACGTTCTGTTTCACGCGCTTTGCGACGCCTTGCTCGGAGCGGCTGGCTTGGGCGACATCGGCGAACTGTTTCCCGATACCGACGCCCGATACAAAAACGCCGACAGCTCGATTTTCGTGAAGGACGTTATGACTTTGCTAGCGGAGCGAAATTTGCAAATCATAAATATCGACGCGACGATAGTGTTGGAGCGACCAAAATTAAAAAGCTATAAGGCGGAGATAAAGAAAAACGTCGCTAAGTTGTGTAAAGTAGAAGAAAAGCGAGTCAACGTAAAAGCTAAAACCTCCGAAGGCTTGGACGCCGTCGGCAAAGGAGAGGCTATAGAGGCTTATTGCGTATGTCAAATAACATCCGGCGAAAGCCGATGAAAAAGTCGCTGATATATATTATCGTTTCGCTGTTTTTTTGCAAGGCCGCTTTCGCCGACGATTCGCATCCTTATTTTTATAAATCCGTCGAGGATTGGGAGGGAGCCGAACTTGTTTTTACGGATTCGGAGGACGCTAATCCCGAAGAAACTTACGCTTTTTTGTTGCGTCCGAGTTGGGCGGGCGAAAGCGAGCAAATTTCCGTTTGGAAGGGAATAAGCGGCGGCAAGAAAAGAGGAGCGGCATACGGCGGCGTTAGATTCTTGGCGACTTATCGTTTAAAGTCGTCTTTGCTCGCCGTATGGAGCGAGAACGACAGGTTGTTCGCCGGTTTAATCGACACTTTGGCTAATATAGTTTCATTATCCGAGTTGCACGGTACCAAATCCGAGCTTAGGTCGTTGAACGTTCGTTGGATTCAGTCTAATCGCGACGATAAAATTCCTTTGCTCGTGAACGACGATTTATATATCTGTTCGGTAAACGACGAGGCTATATCTATACGGTTCGTCTCTTCATCGGTAAAGAACGCGATAGTTCTCGAATCGGACTCGCTGCCGCTTGTATATGTAGCGAAAAATGGCGGCTGGACGGAAGCGGTGTTTGCGAATTTTAGCGGAGAGGAGAAACTTGCCGCCAGACTAAGGTTGCCGTATTTAATATATTTGGTAAGAATTGGCGATAGGCTGGGAATAGTTTCTACGACTAAGCGCGCCAATAGCTGCTGGATGCATTTAATCGATTCGGAGAAAGGCGTCCTGACTAAATACGATATCGAAACGAACGGCGAATTTGTTAAGTCAGTGAACGACGGCGAGGTCAAGATAGTTTTTTTGAAAGGCGACAAGGATGGATATACGTTAGTCGTTTCGGATTTCAAGGGTTTGGGTAGAAAGCGCTCTAAAGAAATTAGCGAAGCGCCGCCGGGATTTTTCGAGCCGAAAGGTATATGCGTCAAAGAGGAAACGGTTTACGTCTTGTTCAGAAACGGTCTGTCGTCTTTCGATTTAGACGGCAACTGTCTTTCTGCAGATTCTTATCCTTTCGGAGAGTATTTTGACGGAGTTCCTAAACTATATAGAAAAGGAGAGTATCTAATTGTTTCGTCTTCGGGGTCTTCGGTTGTTTTTAAGCGGGGCGAGAATTCATTGTGGCGTTTAAATAGATTCGCGCACAATTTTGGCAAGGTGGTAATACCTCTGATTTTTGTCCTAATAGTTGCGATATTTTACGTTTCTAACAGGCGGTTGAAAAGACAGTTAAGAGCTTTAATGGAAACTTCGCCCTCTGGAGCGGCGTTTATTTTGGATAAGAACGGAAGGTTGCGCGAAGCCAATAAAACCGGCAGATCGATACTTAAAATGACAAAAGACGTTCCTAGACGCCGGTTCTTTCATTACTACTGCGACCCGGATGAAAATAACGCCTTGAAGGAGTTGGTCGAATTAGCCTTGCAAAAAAGAGATAGCTTCAACAGAAAAATCAATTTGCAATACAATTCTGAGGAAAAAGAATGGTTCTTTTCCGCTATAGCTATTAAAAGTTTCGCCGGTAATTTCAAAGGGATAGTATTAACGGGAGTAGATATAACGGAAGAACTGGAGCGCAGACGATTGACGAACTGGGCGCAGTTGGCGCACGATATGCAAACGAACTTGACTACTATTAGATTGAACGCTGAGTCTCTGCGATGCGACGAGGACGTCGAGAACGACAAAAGGCGCGGCAAAATCTTGCATCAAGCGGCTTTGCTCATTCAGCGCGTTCGAGATATCGTAACGGTCGGCAGAGGAGAGAAGCCGGAAGTCGAGCGAGTAAGCGCCTTGGAAATATGCTACGAAGCAAAAAGCGAATTCGACGAGGCGATTTTTCCCAACGTGGAATTCAAGCTTGACGTTAACGATTTCGAGCTGGAATGCGACAAGAAAATGATGGTGAGAGCGATGCGAAATGCCATAGAGAACGGAATAAGAGCATTGAATAAGCAACCGGGGAAGATATTCATTTCCAACCGAAAAGATTCCCGATTCGCTTATTTTTCCGTTAAAGACACGGGAGTCGGGATGGACGAAGATAAAAGAGAGCGAATGATGAAGCCGTATTTTACTTCATCTAAGAAAGAAGGGGGTATGGGAATCGGGACGATGATTATGCAGAACGTAATTGAAAAGCACGACGGCAAGTTTTTGGTCAACACTGAATTGGGCGAAGGAACCGAGATTTTGTTTTGCTTGCCGCTGACGAGGAGAGAAAGCTAGCGATAGCGGCGATTTTTTCCTAAAAGAAATTTTGAGCCCTCGTTAAGTTAATTCCGCGGCTTTATCGTCGAGCGAAAGAAAACAACGATATGAGCGATAAAGAGAAAATAAGAATACTGCCGGATTTCGTGGCTAACCAAATAGCCGCGGGGGAGGTGGTGCAACGTCCCGAATCCGTCGTCAAAGAATTGACGGAGAACTCGCTCGACGCCGGAGCGACCGAAATCGCCGTTTTGGTTAAAGACGCCGGCAAGACTTTGATACACATAGTCGATAATGGAAAGGGGATGGGCGAGGATGATTTGCGTCTTTCGATAAAGCGACACGCCACTAGTAAAATTGTATCGGCGGAGGATTTGGAGCGGATAAAGACGCTGGGGTTTCGCGGGGAAGCTTTGGCGGCTATAGCTTCGGTGGCGAACGTGGAGATAATAACGAGAATCAAAGACGAGAAAATCGGCTATCGCTTGAAGTCGGAACCGATGAAGGACGCTACGGTAGAGCCTTGCAATGCCGAAGTCGGGACGCAGGTTTTCGTTCGAAATTTGTTTTACAACGTTCCCGCTCGTCGTAAGTTTTTGAAGTCGAAGTTGACCGAGTTCAGGCACATATCCGACACTATGCTGAAGCTCGCTCTGAGCAATCCTAATATAAGATTCGCTTTCTACGACGACGACGCCTTGATTTTCGACGCCAAACCGTCGGATTTAAAAGGAAGAATAGAGCAAACCTTGAGCAAGAGCGTCGCCTCTTCTCTAATTTCAATAGAAAACGAGAGGGAGGGAGTAAAAATAAGCGGATACGTCGGCGAGCCTTTGATAGCGAAGAAATCTAAATCGGGGCAGTTCCTGTTTTTGAACGGCAGGAGCGTCTTCAGCAAATCGCTGAGCTACGCGGTTTTTTCCGCTTACGAACATTTGCTGGAGAAAAGGTCGCATCCGTTCTTTCTGATTAATATAAAAATCGACCCGGAGGAATACGACGTAAACGTTCATCCGCAAAAGCAGGAAGTAAAGTTCGAAAACGAGCGGCTTCTTTTCAATTTGATTAATAAAACTGTTAACGAGGCTCTGGCTAAAAGGGATTTGACCGCCGAGTCGGATTTGGATTTCGGTTCAGAGACGCCGCCAATCGAAAAAGAGAAGACGGGTTCCGGCGATATGATTCTAGTGAATAAATCGACGGGCGAGGTCGTAAGCTCCTCGGTAAACCGCGGGAGGAGTGAATTTAGCGGCGGCGGGCAATTCCGCGGCGACAAGTCCTCGTCGATGAAATTCGATTGGGAAAAAGAGAGGGAGTCGTCTAGAAAACCGACAGAGTCGGAAATGTCCGCTTACGAAGCTCTGTTCAAAGAGAAAGAGAGACGCAACGAAGAAAGAGGCGACGAAGAAGATTCAATCGAAGCGACTCGTATTAATCATTATTGGCAGTTGCACGACAAATATGTTTTCGCGCAAACCGACAAAGGCTTGATGATAATCGACCAGCACGCCGCCCACGAACGGATTCTTTACGAGAGAGCCGTCAAGGCGATGAACAAAAAGTTCGATTACGCGCAGGAACTGCTCTTCCCCGTTAGCGCTAAAATCGATTCGTCGCAAATAGCGGTATTAAAAGAGATAAAGGAATACTTGGAATCGCTCGGTTTCGTTTTCGACATTTTGGACGAGGGAAACGTTAACATAAAAGCGGTGCCTTTGGATATAACCCAAAAAGAAGAGCGGAAATCACTCGTTGAAATAGTAGAGCTATACGAGGAATATCAAAAAACCAGAGAGTCGGACGATAGGGACAATCTTGCGGCTTCGTTTAGTTGCAAAGCCGCGATTAAAACGGGACAAAAACTTTCTCAAGAAGAAATTGAAGGTTTGATGACCGAGCTTTTCAAATGTTCCGTCCCTTACGTTTGCCCCCACGGTAGGCCTACTATTATTGAATTTGAATTAAAAGATTTTGACAAAAGATTCGGAAGAATATAGTCGAAAGAATTTTAAAAATAAAAAATTAATTTGACATTCTAACAAATAGTCGATATTTTTGTAGTTTATACGAAGCAAAATTATAAAAAACAGAGGTAATAGAAGTGGACGTAACAGCTAAAATTACGAAGTCGTTAAGAAAAGAAGACGTCGATAAGAAATGGTGGGCGATCGACGCCGAAGGCAAGGTGTTGGGAAGAGTAGCTTCTCAAGCGGCGGCGTTATTGCGCGGCAAACACAAACCTGAGTTTACGCCCCACGTCGATTGCGGCGACAACGTTATTATTTTGAACGCCGACAAAGTAAAAGTAACTGGCAAAAGATACGAGAAAAAGGAGTATTTCACCCATACCGGTTATATCGGCAACGAAAGGATTACATCATACAAAGAGATGATGGGAAAAAAACCCGAATTTGTAATAACGCACGCCGTGAAAGGTATGATTCCTAAAAATCGTTTGGGAAGAAAGATTATGAAACACCTAAGAGTATATTCCGGAACGGAGCATCCGCACGAAGCTCAGAAGCCGGAAACTTACGAGATTAAGAAATAAATTGATTAAATAAACGGAGATAATTGATGAAGTTTTCAATAGCGACTGGAAGAAGAAAAAAATCGGTGGCGCAAGTCAGATTAGCCCCGGGAACGGGTAAATTCTCTATTAACAAATCCGATTTAGACGAATACTTTCCCGTCGAAGTTCACAGATTAAAGATAAGAAGACCGTTCGAGGTTACTAAGTCGGAAGGAAAGTTCGACGTATTCGTAACCGTAAGCGGCGGAGGCAAAAGCGGTCAAACCGGAGCGCTTCAGTTGGGCATTAGCAGAGCTTTAGCTGAATACGACGAAGAGCATCGCTCTCCTTTAAGAGACGCTGGTCTTTTGACCCGCGACCCGAGAATGGTCGAACGCAAGAAATACGGACGCAAGAAAGCTAGGAAACGTTTCCAATTTTCGAAACGTTAGTTATATATCATTAATCATGTTTCGGGATCGTGCGTGTGTGGCGTTTTTAGGCGTTGAGCGCGCGAGCGGAACGAAACAGCAGTTAAACACAAACGGAGGTAAAATGAAACATTACGTGTCAATCGAGCAACTGCTTGAAGCTGGAACTCATTTCGGCCATTTAACGCGCCGATGGAACCCCAAAATGGAGTCGTTTATTTTTAAAGAGAAGAACGATATCCATATCATTGATTTAAGAAAAACCCAAATTCTCGTCGATATAGCCCGAAAAGCTATTTATGATTTAGCCGCCAAAGGCAAATCGATATTGTTTGTCGGGACAAAGAATCAAGCTAAACCAATCATCGAAGAGAACGCCAAACGCGCCGAGATGTATTACGTTACGGAAAGATGGCTCGGCGGGATGTTGACTAATTTCTCGACTATCCGTAAGAGCATTAAGCGATTGGAAGGCATCGACAAGATGGAAGTGGACGGCACTTTCGACCAAATTACTAAGAAAGAACGCTTGTTGCTTATGAGAGAACGCGACAGGCTCAGAAACTTTTTCGGCGGAATAGAAGAGATGAATCGCTTGCCGGGCGCTTTATTTGTAGTCGATATTAAGAAAGAGCATTTGGCGATAAAGGAAGCTAGAATTCTTAATATTCCCGTTGTGGCTATGGTCGATACAAATTGCGACCCCGAGGACGTGAATTATCCGATTCCTTCGAACGACGATTCTGTAAAGGCGATTGATTTGATTACTAAAACAATGACGGACGCAGTAGTCGAAGGAACGCAAATCGCCAAAGCGCGAAGAGCGGAAATGGAAGCCGAAAGCGAAAGAATCGCGAAAGAGAAAGAAGAAATTGTCGTTGACGAAGAGCCCAAGGTTAAGAGAAAGATGAGAAAAAGAAAGACGAAAACGAAGAAAATGACTAAAGAAGAAAAGGGCGAAGAAGCAAAGAAAGATAACGAAGAGACTGAAAAAGTAGCGGAAAAGGAAAAAACTCAAAAGAAAGAGGAAGCAGAAAAAACGCCCGAGGAACAACCGGAAGATGCAAAATCGGAACAAACAGACGCCGAATCCAAACCGGAAGAAGAAAAAGAATAATTTTATTAACAATAAAGAGATTTAAGAACTATGGCACAAATTAGCGCTAAATTAGTTAAAGAGTTGAGAGACCAGACTGGCGCTGGAATGGGAGACTGCAAAAAAGCGCTTGTCGAAAACGACGGCGATATGGGAAAAGCCGTCGAATATTTGCGTAAGAAGGGAGCCGCCGCCGCGGCTAAGCGTCAAGACCGTTCCGCGGACGAAGGCTTGATTATAGCTATTACTTCGGAAGACAGAAAAAGCGCGGCTATCGTTGAGATTAACTGCGAGACGGATTTTGTAGCGAGAAGCGAAGAGTTTGGTCAATACGCCGGCAAAGTGGCGGAAGCCGTTCTAGATGAATCTCCCGAAAACAACGACGACTTGATGAAGGTCGAACTTGGCGGCAATACGATAGAAAATTTACACAACGATATTTTGGCGAAATTCAGCGAAAAAATCAAAATCAGAAGATTCAAAAAAATCAATTCCGACGGATATATTGAATGCTACAACCACGCTGGAAATAAGTTGGGCGTTCTTTTGGACGTATCCGCTTCAAATCCAACGGAAAAAGCGAAGGAAGTGATTAGGGACGTCGCTATGCAAGTCGCGGCGATGAATCCAGCGTATATAGATAAAAATACGGTGCCGAAAGACGTAATCGAAAAAGAACAAGAGATATACAAGGAAGCCGCCGTTCAGGAAGGCAAGAAGCCGGAAATAGCCGAGAAGATAGCTATGGGGAAATTGAATAAATATTTTCAAGAACAGTGCCTTTTGGAACAACAGTTCGTAAAGGATTCCAAAATGGCGGTTAAGGACGTTTTAAAAGAGATTTCCGAGGAGTTGGGCGGCAAAGTTAATATTAACGGTTTCGTTAGGTTTTATCTCGGCGAAACGCTAGAAGATTAATTATAAATAGACGAGTTATATGGAGCCTGCGCGCAGACGTATAATGATTAAATTGAGCGGCGAAGCCCTAATGGGCGAGAAGCAGCCTTTCGGTATTGACCCGGAAGTATTAAAGCGCTTCGCCGTCGAATTAAAAGAGATTTGGGAGATGGGTTTCCAAATAGGCGTCGTTTTAGGCGGAGGCAATATCTTCAGAGGCATTCAAGCCGCCGCGCACGGCATTCACAAGGTATCCGGCGATTATATGGGGATGTTGGCTACGGTTATTAATTCCGTCGCTTTTCAGAACGCTTTGGAGAAAGAAGGAGTTCCTACGCGTCTTCAAACCGCTATTAAAATGGAACAAGTCGCCGAGCCTTTTATTAGAAGAAGAGCAATAAGGCATTTGGAGAAGAATCGCATAGCGCTTTTTGGAGCGGGAACCGGCAATCCGTATTTTACGACTGATACAGCCGCCGTTTTAAGAGCTATTGAAATAGAAGCCGACACGATTATTAAAGGAACTAGAGTAGAGGGCGTTTTCGATTCAGACCCAGAAAAGAATCCCGACGCTAAGTTTTTTGAGGAATTAACTTATTTAGACGTCTTGGAAAAAGATTTGAGAGTGATGGACCATACCGCTCTGACTTTATGCCGCGAGAACAAATTGCCTATTGTAGTCGTTAACGTCAATAAACGAGGCAATTTAAAGAAATTGCTAAGGGGAGAAAAGTTAGGAACTGTCGTAAAATAATGTTAAATTTGCATTAAATTTGAATAAATTTTGGAGTCGCTATGGAAGTAAAAGATATTCTTAAGAATACTAAGCAAGAGATGAAAAAGTCCCTTGAATTTACTAAAAAGCAGCTCGACAAAGTTAGAACGGGACGCGCTTCCACATCGCTAGTGGACGGCGTAAAAGTTAACTACTACGGCGCGCCTACGCCTTTGACGCAGGTAGCCAGCCTTTCCGCGCCTGACGCGAGAACTATAGTAATTCAGCCTTGGGACAAATCGGTAATAGCCGATATAGAAAAAGCTATATTGCAAGCCGATTTGGGTTTTAATCCTCAAAACGACGGCAACGTAATAAGAATACCTGTGCCGCCTTTGACCGAGGAGCGCAGGAAGGAATTTGTCAAAAGGAGCAAAGAAATCGCAGAGGAAGGCAAAATAGCCGTTAGAAATATTCGTCGCGACAATATTGAAATTTTGAGGGAAGAAGAAAAACAGAGCGCTATTTCGGAAGACGAGCTAAGGAACGGAGAAGACGATATACAAAATATAACGGACGATTTTACGGCTCAAATCGACGAATTGCAAGACAACAAAGAAAAAGAATTGATGGAAGATTAATCGATAGTTGGGCTCGTAGCTCAGTTGGTCAAGAGCGCTGCCTTGACACGGCAGAGGTCGCTTGTTCGAATCAAGTCGAGCCCACTATAAACCAATCAGGTTACAATGCTTCGGATTCTAATATTATCATTCCCAATTAATCTTAAAACTATAATATTTAAACGCGTGAATCAGTTTTCTTGTTTTTATTTTATAAAGCGTTATTCATAAATTTGGATAAACAAGGGAGGTTGCTATGAAACCATACGTTACGACTAACACGCTCGAACAAAAGACTCGAGAGTGGTTAAAGGAAATTGAGCCTTTTAATCAACATCAAATGTCTTTTAATAAGGATAAGTCGGCGCTTCTCGTTATTGATATGCAGGATTTCTTTCTGAATCCCGAATCGCCGACTTTCACTTGCGGAGGAGCGGCAATTCTGCCACAATTGAAACGGTTGATTCAGGCTTTTCGCAAAGCAGGCAGACCTGTTATTTATACTAGGCATATTCACCATCCCGACAAAATTGACGCCGGCATTATGGGATGGTGGTGGGATGGTATGTGTGTCGAAGGAAGTCCTGAAAGCGAGATGCATAAGGATATAAAGCCTTTGCCAAACGAAAAAGTAGTCGATAAACATAGATATTCGGCGTTATATAATACTGATTTGGAAACGGTTCTGCGGTGTTCAAAAATTGAGGACGTCGTCGTATCAGGAATAATGACTAATATGTGTTGCGAATCTACCGCTCGTGATTTATTCTATAGGGATTATAAAGTATTCTTTTTAGCCGACGCAACGGGAAGCGTTAACGAAGAGATGCATCTGGCTAGCCTTTTGAATCTGGCGTTTGGATTCGCTTTTGTTACTACCGCCGATTTGATAAGACAAAGCCTCGAGGATTAAGCCAATTTTAACGATATATTATTGAGAAATATAAGAAATTTTTATTTCAATCGTTATTAAGTCTATGTGAAAATAAAGAATATTCGATATGTCTTTGCAAAAGGTAGTGGATTTGTTGATGTTTCGCCTGCCGAGCGACGAGGATAGTCATTCTCGCGAGCCACAGGTAACGGTGGGCTCTATCGTTTGGGGAATCCTTTTGCGGTCGATAGTTTTGGTGCTTTTGGTTACTTTAGCTTTGGAAAGCCTTGCGTTGCGGCAATATTGGTGGATGATGCTGTTTATTATTTGGTTCGCCGCGGCTTATCCCGGTTGGATTCAATATAAAAAATATCAGGAGCGGATGGACGATTTTAAGGAATCAACTCTTTGCGGTTCTTGCGCTCATTTCGATTCGGGAAGCCAGCTGTGCCGTTTGCACGACGAACACGTAAGTTCCGATTATATCCCCTGCGACGGTTTGGATTGGGAGCCGGTTAACGACGACGAATAATTTGCGAACTATTTAACGCCTTTCGCGTCTATTAGCTTCCATCTCTTAGTTCCAATAAGTTTAAATTTGAAAGCTTTTCCGGCTTGAAGGTATTTCCATATTTCGTAGGTTTCGTCTTCTTCTAATTTTTTTTCCTTTTTATCGGGCGGACCGTATAATATATAAATTTTGCCTTTGTCGGTTTCGATTCCATTCTTTTTTCTGGGCGTTTTAAAGTTGTAGTACGCGTAGTCCGCTCTTTTAAAATACTCAGCCATCGCCTCGTTGTAAGCGGTCGCAGGCGATGGGTCCTTTTTCTTCCAGTAGTCGATAATCCACTTCGAGGCTTTTACTTCGTTTAAATCTTCTAATTCCTCGTGCTCATCTTCGGTTAGCACATAATACATAGTTTCTATCGCTAAATCCAAATTGTTTAAAACGGCAGGCTTGTCTTCCCAAATCATTTCAAAATAACGAGTCGTCGTATCGCCCGTTTCCGAATCGATAATTTTTAATTCGTAACCGCCCGGATATGCTTCTTTTCTAGACAAAGGAATTTCAAGAAAGCCAATATTAGGCTTGTTTGGTTTTTCGGTCTCGACGTTTGCTATTTTTAACCTTGGGTAGTCTTTGCTGTTAGGATAATCGAGTTGAATTTCAACGTTGGGTTTTGCGGTTTTTACTCCCGTAACGCGATAATCCGAGTCGAAAATCAATCCCTGTTCGCTTTTTTCTTTATGATAGCGGCAGACGTAAGAATATTTCACGGATTTTTCGTCGTATAGAATTGGAATCAACAAAGTTAAATTTTTTGAGGAGAATTCCGCTTTTTTGTTTAGAATGTATGGATAATAAAAGGCGGAGCCGTTTTGGTTGACTTTCGAAGCGTAAATCGGCTCTCCAATTGAGCTTCCAACTGATTTATCGCATATTAGGCTGTCTTTTCTTTTTCCGAGCCTAATATTTTTTGAGCTTTGGTCGCTTAATCTGTATTTAGCTTTTTGGCAGTTTTGGGTAATATCAACAAAAAAGCCGCCGCGAATGAAATCTTTTTTGGAGACGACTTTATCGAAGCTGTCCGTTTCAATCGTGTCTTCCCAGACGCCTCTTTGTCTTATGATGCCTCTTTCGTCCTCGAATTCTATTTCAAATTTTGGAACGGAGAAGAATTTGCCGTATTTGCCGCTGTTTATATCGTATTTTTCGAAAGAAATCAAATCGTAGGTAAAGCGATATAAAACTAAAACGCAAGCGGAATCTTGTGTTTTGGGCAAATAGTTTGTAGCCACAAATAGCTTTTTGTTTTGTTTGAAGCGTCTTTCTCTTTTTAAATAGTCTTGCGATATAAGGTTTGAACTCAATAGTAAACCAAGAATCAGAATTAAGAGATATTTTGTTGCCATAGTTTGTTTAGTATAATTCGTTCAAAAAATTCTTTAAAATAATAGCCGCGGCTATTTTATCTTTAGCTCCTTTTTTACTCCGTTTCTTCCTTTTCTTTCCAATTTCCAGCATAGTCGAGACCGCTTCCCGCGAACTATACGACTCGTCGTAAGCAAAGACGGGCAAACCGGTTTTTTCCTTCAATTGTTCGATGAATTTTTCGATTATCTCGACGAGTTCGCTTTCTTTGTCGTCGTCTCTGTATGGGATTCCTACTACTACGGCGGCGGCTTCTTCTTGTTTTAGGCTCTCTGTTACTTCTCGCCAGAAATCCGGTTTAGTCGGGTCGAAAATACGTTTCGGCGTAACGGATATATGAAGCGCGTCGCAGACGGCGAAGCCCACTCTTTTTAACCCGTAATCGAAGGCGGCTAAGCGCTTGCCTTCTAGTTTATTTCGTATATCGTCTTTCATACCGCCGCTGGATATAATCCGCTATTATGTAATAATTACTTTAGCAATATATGAATAATTGAACGGAATATCTTTAAATAGGGGGGTGATTGAGTTCTAAAGGGATGTTGAGAGGTAAAAGATAGGGGCTAAAGATTTTTAGCCCCTACAACAAAATCTCGTGATATTCTGGGAAATCTACTGGATTTTATATCCCAGATGTATTTGCATAGTTAGTTTAAGAGCGTTTATCGGGTCGATGTCGTCGTTTTTGAACGTTTGTCTGTCGAAATCGAGAATAAGAACGTTTCTGTCGCCAAAATCGTAGCCTACGCCGGCGATGGCTCTCGTATAATCGTCGTTTTCCGCGTCGAGATTCGGGTCGAACGAGTCGTAACGTCCGATTATTTTCCAGTCGCCGAATTTACCTTCGGCGAAAACGGAAAAGCCCTCGTATTCCGCCGTAGTTAAATTTTCTGTTATCATATTTCCCTTTTGGTTGCCCGTTCCTTTTACGCCCTGAGCCGCTAGGGTTAGATATTTGCTTTGGTAGGAAACTAGAACGCAGTTGGTTTGCCAGTCGGGGATTTTTGAGCTGTCTTTTAATATTTCGCTCGTATTGCCTTTTCCGAACGTTCCGAAATAGGAAAATTGTAATCCGGGTATTACTTCGGGGAGCGGTCTTAGCGTTAATCTGCCTTCGAACGTTTTGTTTTCGTTTTCTTCAGCGGCGTGATAGCCGCCGCCGTTGTATAATCCAAAAGCAACGCTTCCGTATTTGCCCGGATAGTATTTGCTAACTTCTTTCTGGTATTTCTCGCTCATTTTACCGCCGAGTAATGAAGAAAAAGTAAAGCCTATGTCCGCGGAGTTAAATAATCCGGCGCGCTCCATAAACATAGTTCCCTGCATACGATATAAATTGAGATGCTCTTCGAAGTCGAGCCAAGGCATATGAACGATTCCGAATTCTACGCCGGGGTCGGTGAAAACGAGGAAATCGCCTAGATGAAAATTAGCGTAAACGTATTTTAATCTGTTTCCAAAAGAACCGGATTTGTCTTGATGCGCGTCCATCGTTATTCTGTAGCTTAAAAATTCGTTGTAATCGCCTTTTAGCGTAAAGTAGGCTCTTTTGATTAAGAATTGGTTAACGTTTGATTCATCCTCGTTAAATTGGGATTCATAGGATAAGTAGCTTAAATTTGATAATTTTAGCGACGGCTTTGACTTTGCCGAGACGAATAAAGAAACGAATAAAATAACAATTGCGAACGTCGTAATTTTTTTCATAACAAATCCTTAATATTATATAAACAATAAAGTTAATTTGCAAGCTATGATGGTCGCAGTTTACGGATTTTATGTTATTTCAATATGAATACTATGTTAATGTTTTATTAATTTAAATTGCGTTCAAAACGGTTGATATTAATACAATATTAACTATTCATTGATTCGGCTTGTCGCGTTTCCCCTCCTTCCAAAAATCCGATTTTGGAAGTATGTTTATATCATACGTCAGTAGTTCAAGAATCCTCTACCAATTCTTTCCTCGCCAAATCGGAGTTTGGCGAGGAGATAGTTTTAGTCAGTAAACCTATTCGCTTTACGTTAACGAAGTAGGCGGTCATAATTTAATTTACGAAGAAGTCGGGGGATATATTAGCTACTTTCCAGCGAACAAATTTCTCTGCATCGGTTTTACCTGGAGTCTATAAACGCTATAATAGCCTTGAATGTTGGGATACATAAGCGAGTAGCATCTAAATTCTTGTGAATATATTTTATGGTATTTTTCTTGGAGATAGTTTTTCTTTAAATCGTAAGTTAGACGGGGATGAATTAAGCCGTTTAGAACAACGTAATCGTATTCGCCTTCTCTGATATTCTCTATCGTTTCAATGTAAGACTGTTCGTTCGACAGGCGATACAAATAATTGTTTTTTAATTTAAAGTTAACGTAAAATAAATATTTATCTTCCGAGTAAACGGAGGAGTTGGAGTTTATTTTTCCGTTCATAAATTTGACTACGGCTTGAGTGTTGGGGTACGAATTTTCTAGTCGGCTGGTTTGCCAGATAGAAAGCGCCGCTAGAAAGTAGAGGGTAAAAATCGCCGAGATTTTATACTGCGAGCTGATTTTCAAGAAACGGTTTATCAGCAAACCGGCGATGGGCGAAAGGAATACCAAGCTGAAAGAAATCGCTCGATAGACGTTGAATTGGTCGTTGACGAAAATCTGAAAAACGGGGATAACAAGCGATAATATTAGAAAGTAGTAGAGAGTTCTTCTCAAGAAAGTTTCCTTCCAGACCATTTGAGTTTCCGCTATCGCTATCATAACAGGAATAGCCAGAAAGCTAGCTATTTCAATAACAGTTTTTAAATACGAAGCTTGCTCGGTCAGGTTAGCAAGACCGCCGAAAAATTCAAACAAGAAATTCTCGCCGTAAATAAAAATAAACGCTAAGGATATAACAACAACGGCGATAGCGTAAATAATCGATTGACGCGCTTGTTTTTTGTATGTATAGGCGACGAAAAAAGGAAATAGAAGTATCAAATAGTAATTAGAAACGGCGGCTAAAACGTATAGAAAAGCGGATAAAGTAAGAAGCGGAACCGTTTTATCGTCTCGTCTCATACTTTCAGCTCCGCTCCACAAAGCCGCTAAGAAAAACGTTAGAGAAATTATGTCCGGTCCGGCGTATTTGGAAATAAAGATAAACGGCGAGAGCAATGAAAAGAAAATTAGGGAGTAAACGGACGCTTCTTTGTTTTGCGTAACCGAGAAGGAGAATTTGTAGAAGAAGAACATACTAAGGACGCTTAAGATAAGAGCGATAATCCGTCCGCCGAGCTTGCCGAAAAGAGCCGTTCCAATTCCGCAAAATATCGCCGGGAAGCTAGAAGACATAGAGTCGATATCAGCGGCTCGAGCGCTCGACAGAATCCTTTCGCCGAGAAAGACAAAAGAGTTTTCCAGCGGTGAAAGAGCGTTGTAAGTTAAGTCGAGTCTCAACCAGAGAATTACGACGAAAATTGGCGCCAGCCAAGGCAAGTTCTTTAGAAATTCTTTATTTTTAGCTCGTTCCATTATTTTAATTTTATCGCTTATGTAAAACGTCAATTTACGATTTTTCAATTTGAAATAAAATTTTGATTGTAAAGCTTTATTTGATAATTTAGGTTTTTACGTTAAAGGTTTTGCGTTCGTTCTTTGTAATATGCGTAAAAGGGAAGCGGGTGAAAATCCCGCGCGGTAGCGCCGCTGTAACGGGTACGACTTTTTTCAGGCTTGTTGAAGCCGCCACTGTTCATTACGAATGGGAAGGCGAAAAAAGGAGGATAATCCCGAAGCCAGAAGACCTGCCTTTATCGCTCGTTGGCTTGCGCCGAAAGGCGTAGAAAGTCCGCGCATAACGGATTCAATGAGGGAACTTCGAGGTTTACATATTTATGAGCAATCGCTATTTAAAGCGTTTGACTTGCTAAATCTTGGTTTTCCCTCTCAGTATTTTAAAAAAATATATGGGAGGAGTTATGAACTTCAGATTATCTTTTTTTTTAGCAGTTGTTTTGATTTTCGTTTATTCTTGTTCGGAAAACGATTCTACTTCGCCGGTAAAACTGCCGGATTACTCTGTATTAAAAGATATAGAAGTAGGTCGCCAGCCCGCGAAAGTTTATTTCGATTCGGAGAAAAATCAATTCCACGTCTTTTGTATCGGGCTTGACAAAAATTTCAACCAACAAAAAGACGAGGGCGACGAAAATCCGTCTTGGTGGATTATCGACGCCGCTAATTTAGATTCCGCCGAAAAAGCGAAAGATTTTGAATTCGGTTATATGGGATTTCCCTTGCGACCTTTTGTCGATTGGACGGAAAGAAAGATTTATACTCTTTGGAACGAAAACGCGATAAGAGTTTACGATTTGGATAATTATCAAATGATTTCGGAAATTGAAACCGAATATAGAATTACCGCTATTTCAAAAAAGGGAGATTTGTTGTATTTGAGCGTATCGCCGCTATTCGGAGAGCAAGGAGAAGTTGTAGTTGTTCGAGTTGGAAGCGGAGAAGAGCTTTTTTCCTTTGACGCGCATATAAACGTTCATCAAACGGAGCATTTCGAATTTGACGGCGAGGATTATCTCGCTATTATCGGTGTTGGCGTTGGTAAGGACGACGGCTCGATTCAGTTCGCGAAAATTGTCGGCGACAGTTTGTCTCTTGTCGAGGAATATACGGCTTTGGGAGATTTGGCGAATCATTTTTACGCGGGCGAAAGTAAAGGAGCGCTTGTTTTGAACGGCTCGCATCAGGTTTCTATATTCGACTTTAACGATTTCGCCGTCGCCAATACAATCCCGACGCTTACAGATGGCTTCAATGGACCCAGAGAAGCGGTAATTAAAGGAGATAACGTTTTTGTTACTACTTATAACGCTGATTTAAGAATATTCGGCGTCGTTTCGGGAAATTTAAAGCAAACAATAGAACTCCCCGGCAAGGGCGAGGGCTTTGCCTTCGACGATAACGGGAATATCGCCGTGTGCAATATTAATATGGCTAATTCATACGACGCTTACAATTACGTCTCAATAATCGCTCTCGAATAATGCGGTTAAAATCGCCAATACTTATGTTTTTCTTTTCCGCGGTTTTTCTTTTTGCCGAGGAACAGCCCGATTCCGTATTAAAGAGCTTCCCGGAAGTTAAGGTAACGGCGGATAGGATTACCGGAGCGTCCGCTCTGAAATATTCGTCATTTAGCTCGATTAACGGAAAGGAAATTGAGAACTTAGGAGCGTGGCAACTTTCCGAAGCCATCGCGTATTCGCCGTCGGCTTTTATCAACGATTACGGCGGCTTGGGCGGCGTTAAAACGATTTCGCTTAGGAGCGCTTCGGCTAATCAAACGCTCGTATTGTTGGACGGTATGAAAATTAATTCTTCGCAAAACGGCTTAGTGGATTTTAGCGTATTGCCGGTTTCTTTGTTAAAGAGCGTGGAAATCGTAAGGGGAGGCGCGTCGGCGCTGTTCGGCGGGAACGCTGTCGGCGGCGTAATAAATCTATCGCCGGCGATTCCCGACCGTAACTATCTCGACTGCTCGCTAGCCGCTGGTTCGTTCGGCGAAAAGCGAGTTAGCGGCGACGGCGCGGGGAATTTTGGTTTTGTCAAGTTGTCCGGCTCGGCGGAATATACATATACCGACGGCGATTACGCGTTTGAGACGAGCGGCGGCGAGGAAATGAAAAGAAAAAACGCCGATTTTGAGAATTTGGCTATGTCGCTGGCGGCGGAAAAAAACGTAAGCGATTGGAAATTAAAGTCGCGCGTCATTGCGAGAAGTTCTGCTAGAGGCGTTCCGGGACCGGCGATTTCCGAAGGCGGCGAGCAGTTCGTCTCGTCGGCGAGGCTGAGCGAAAAGGAAATCATTTGGCTTACTAGAGCTTCGACGCTCTTATCCGAGAGTAGTTCGCTGTTTTTCGGCGTTTCCGCCAGAAGCAACGATTATAAATATAAAGACACGGATTTTTTTGGCTCTGAATACGAGGCGTTGGATAATTTTTTTGTTAATAGAGATTTCGGTTTTTCTTCGAAATACGCGCTCGCTTTCGGTTCTACTTTATTTTATTTTCGGACGGAGCTAAATTACGCCGATTTGCGAGGCGACCAACTCGACCGGAGCTTGAGCGGTTTTATCGAGCGTTCGTCGGCGGTTTTGTCGGCGAGGGCGGAATCTAAAGCTAAATTATGGGAAGATTTTTTCGCGAGCTATCAAGCGGCGCTTCGTATGGACGCCATAAGCGACGCTGGAACGGCTCTTTCGCCTTTGGTCGGCGTTCGGTTGAAGAAAGCGGATTTTCCGGCGGAGATTAAGTCGCAGTGGTCGTATAATTTTCGCGCGCCCAGCTTCAACGAGATGTATTATATGAATTTCGGCAACGCCGACTTGTCGCCGGAGCGTTCTAATTCTTTCGAATTGGGAGTTTCCGCCGATATATTCGAGGACGTTACTTTATATTGCGGCGCTTTTTATCTCGACGTTTCCGACAAAATTCTCGCGACGCCGAAGAGCCAAGTTTCGTGGTCGGCTGAGAATATAGCTCGCGTCGAAACTCAAGGAATGGAATGCTCGGCGTCCGCTCGTTTTTTCGGCGATAAGTTAAGAGCGGATATTTCATACGCTTATCGGCGCTCGGAGAATCAAAGTTACGGCAATATTAATAAAGGCGAGATTTTGCCGTATTCGCCTGAGGAAGTTTTAAGCGCGTCGGTTTTTGGAAACGTTTCTAATTTGAATATGGGAGCGTCCGTTAGGTATTCGAGCTATTATTATTCGCTGCCGGATAATACGCGGGAGGCGATTATGCCCGCTTATTTTTTGGCGAATTTGCACGTTATTTACAAATTTGATTTCGATAGTTTCGATTTGAAATTAAGAGCCGATTGCAAAAACCTTTTCGGTGAGCGGTATTCCATAATAAAGAATTATCCTATGCCGGGTAGGTCTTTTAGGTTCGGCGTTAGATTTGAAATGTAAGGAGACAAAATGAAAAGAATATATTTATTATCGCTAATTTCCTTGTTGTTTCTTTCGTTCTGTTCCGAGAACGAAACGGTAAAAAACGGCGAGCCGGACTATATTTCAATCGACGCGGTTTATTCGTTTACCGTAGGGGAAAACGGCGGCGCGGGAAGCTCGGAGGAGTATTTCCCCGATAACATATTCGGCGCGCCGTCGAGCGAGGCGAGCGAATACGTCCCCGAGACTTCCGCAGACGAAATACTATGTTTCGGTTTGGGCGGCGAACTCGTCGTCGGTTTCAAAGATTATTGGATTGTGGACGGCGATGGAGCGGACTTTGTAGTATTCGAGAACGCTTTCGTAAATTCGGCGACCGATAAGGTTTTTTGCGAGCCGGCGCGAGTTTCGATTTACAATGCCGGCGGGTTTTTCGTCGATTTCCCTTTCGACAGCTTGTCGCTTAGCGGATGCGCCGGAATTACGCCTACGTATGGGAAAGCTAAAAACCTTTTGCAAATGGGCGGCGATGAATTTGACTTGAAAGACCTCGGCGTTTACAAGACGGATAGAATAAAAATAACCGATATTTCGCGGATGTTGCTCGAAAATCCCGCTCATCCTTATTACGACGCGACTATCAGCGGGTTTGACTTAGACGCGGTTATTGCGATTAATTACGAGATGAAATGAGAAAAACGATTATTATCATAGCGCAGTTGTTTATTGTCGCGGCTTGCGTTCGACAGCCCGATTCGCCAAACGACGGTTTGTCTTTGAACGCCGAGAGCGGCGTGTATATATTATGTGAAGGGCTGATGGGCGGCTCTAACTCTTCGCTCTCGTTTTATGATTTTAACCGAAACGAAGTCGAAAATCGAGTTTTTTCGCGGGTGAATTCCGGGAGCGATTTAGGAGATTTAGCTAACGGGATGGTTATCAAAGGCGATACGATTTACATCGCGGTTTCTACAAACAAGAAAATAGAAGCAATTAGAGCTTCGACCGCCCAATCGCTCGCTACTATTAGATTCGAGGGCGAAAGAAGATTTCCGAGGCAAATTGAAATAGTAAACGATTCAGTCGCTTTCGTAACTGATTTATACGACCATTCTATTACGAAATTCAATCCTTCGACATTTGAAGTTATCGGCGAGAGCGTTAAAGTAGGTCCCGCCCCCGAAGGAATAGCCAGTTACGGAAATATGCTTTTCGTCGCCAATTCGGGATACGGCGACTATCTTGCCGACAAGCCCAAAGCCGGAACGGTGTCTGTTTTAGACCTTAACAGTTTGACGGAAATCGCGTTGCTTGAAGGCGTTCCGAACGTTATCGAATTGGAAGTTTCCGAGGCGAACGCGAAGTTATACGCCAGATACAATCATTTGCCTAAGTATAAGGATTCTTTAGGCGGCATTGTAGAATACGATATAAATACTTTGCTTGAAATTAGGCGTTGGCGAACGAACGCTTATTCAATAGATTTGAGCGCCGATGGAAACCGCTTGTATTTTATATCCGATAGCGGAGTTAAACGAATTGATTTGAACGAATCAGCGAATCCCGTTTTGTTTATTAAAAACGAGGATTTTAACGATAATTGGTACGGTCTGGATATATCCCCGCGAGACGGCTCTATATGGATTAGCGCCGCTAAAAACTACCAGTCTAGCGGCGAAGTTATAGTTTACGACTCGCTTTCCACGCCTAGTGTAAAATATAAATTCGGGGTAGGTTTAAATCCCAATTCCGTCGTTTTTTTCTAACTCTATTTTTCATATATTATAAATTTTCTTTTTAAACGATATGAAAAATAGGTTGGAAAAAGATGGCTAAGATACAGAGATATATTTCCGTCAAGGGCGGACGGCAGCACAATTTGAAGAATATTTCCGTCGATATTCCGCACAACAAATTCACGGTTGTAACGGGGGTCAGCGGTTCGGGAAAGTCTTCGCTGGCGTTCGACACGATTTACGCCGAGGGGCAGCGCAGATTCGTGGAGTCATTGTCGGCTTACGCGCGGCAGTTTCTGGAGCGTTCGAGCAAGCCGGACGCCGACTCTATAACGGGTCTTCCGCCCGCGATAGCGATAGAGCAGAATCCGCCTTCTAGGAATCCGCGCTCGACGGTCGGCACCGCGACCGAGATTTACGATTACATCAGATTACTATACGGACGAGTCGGCAAAACGTATTGCAGGGAATGCGGCAAATTGGTCAGGAAAGATTCGCCCGAATCGATTGTAGCGGAAGCTAACAAATGGAGCGAGGGAGATAAAATATACGTTTTGTTCCCCATAGTTCCGAAATCAAAGGATATTAAGGACGAGCTCGCTAATTTAAAACAAGCCGGCTTTTTTAGATTTGTTAATAAGGACGACGACGAGATAATAGAATACGATAAAGCGAAGGAATCGAACGTCCTGATGGACGATTTATACGTTTTGGTCGATAGGCTCGCTTTGCGGGACGACGAGGAGACGCTCAACAGAATGACCGATTCTGTGGAAACGGCTTTCGCCGCGGGAGAGGGCAAAGTCGAGCTGAGAAATTTGACGAACGGCGTTAAAAAAGTGTTTAGTTCTAATTACGAGTGCGCGGACTGCGAAATTCCCTATTTCGAACCGGAACCTAGGTTGTTTTCATTTAACAATCCATACGGAGCATGTCCGCATTGTCAAGGATTCGGCAGAACCATGGATATAGACGAAAAGCTCGTTATTCCCGACGAGTCGCGAACCTTGAGCCGAGGCGCCGTGCATCCTTTTACAATGGAGGGATTCGCTAAGCATCATAGGAGGATGCTGAGGGTAGCTCGCAAGAAAAATATATCGACCGACGTTCCTTATCGCGATTTAAGCGATAAGGAAAAGCAATTCGTATGGGAAGGTGCCGACGAGTATATCGGCATAAACGGCTTTTTCAAAATTCTCGAGAACAAATCGTATAAATTGCATTATAGAGTAATTCATAGCAGATATCGCGGATATACTCAATGCAAAGTTTGCGGCGGTTCTCGAATTAGGACTTCCGCTCGCCAAGTTTATCTTGACGGCAAAAACGTTCCCGAATTAATCGATATGCCCTTGCCAAAATTATCGCGTTTTATAAACAATTTAATTTTGACTGAAAAAGAGAAAAAGCTCACTAGACGAGTTGTCGAGGAGTTAAAGCGGAGATTGGGATTGTTAATCGATATCGGTTTGGAATATTTAACTCTTGCGCGTTTGACTCATACGCTTTCGGGAGGCGAGTCGCAGAGAATTAATTTATCGACGGCTCTTGGGGCGTCTCTGGTAGGCTCGCTTTACGTATTGGACGAACCAAGCATAGGCATGCACCCGCGGGACAACAAGCGCATGATTGATATTCTGCTAAAATTAAAAAACTTGGGCAATACTATAATAGTCGTCGAGCATGATTTAGATATTATCAGAGCCGCCGACTACGTTATAGACTTGGGACCCGCCGCCGGAGAGAATGGCGGAGAAGTAATATTCGCGGGCGATTTGGGAAAAATTACCGAAAGCGATAAATCGCTTACGGCGAAATATCTTACGGAGGAAAAAAAGATTGAGGTCAACGGCGTCAAAAGAAAGCCGAAAGGTTTTATAAAATTAAAGAAGCCGAGGAAGTATAATTTGAAGATGGGCGAAGTCGCTTTTCCGACCGAATGTCTGACGGTGGTTACCGGCGTTTCGGGAGCGGGGAAGAGCGCGCTGACTATGAGCGCGTTATACGATTATCTGAAGAAGTTCCATTCCGGCTACCGCGGCTACGTAGGGGCGTTTCAAGACATAGAAGGCGAATATTCAGTCGAGGGCGTCGAGTTGGTTGACCAGTCGCCTATTGGCAAGTCTTCTCGCTCTACGCCGGCTACATATTCCAAAGCGTTCGACGCTATTAGGGAAATATTCGCCGGAACGCAAGCCGCTAAACAACTCGGTTTGAAACCCGGCTATTTTTCTTTTAACGTTCCCGGCGGCAGATGCGACGTTTGCGACGGCGAAGGTCTTATAACCGTCGATATGCAATTTCTCTCGGACGTGCATTTGGAATGCGAAGCATGCAGAGGAACGAGATATAAAAAAGAGGCGAGAAACGTTTTGTATAAAGGCAAGTCGATTGTTGACGTATTAAACATGACTATTTCCGAGGCGGCTGAATTTTTCAGGGATAACAATAAAGTGTTGAGGAAGCTAAGCGCGTTGAGGAAGGTCGGCTTGGGATATTTACGCTTGGGGCAACCTTCTACGAGGCTTTCCGGCGGCGAGTCCCAAAGGGTGAAGCTGGCGGCACATCTGGATAGTAAATCCGGCAAAACGTTATTTATATTCGACGAGCCGACGACGGGCTTGCATCTCGACGATATTAAAAAGCTGTTGCGCTGTTTCGAAGAGCTTATCGACAAAGGGCATTCGGTTATCGTTATAGAGCATAATTTGCACGTGGTCGCTTCCGCCGACTGGATTATAGACATAGGTCCCGAAGCCGGCGACAAAGGCGGCGATTTGGTTTATTCCGGTCCGCCGGAGGAAGCCGTCAAAAACGAGAAATCCCTGACGGGCAAAGCGCTGAAGGATTTTTACGAAGAAAACGCTTGAAAAAGGCTTTACAGCCTAAGTGGTCATTCCCAATTTGATTGGGAATCCAGAGAAGACGATAAATTTTGGAACCAAGCTATTAGACTTTGCAATATTGTCAATACAATCGAGTTTTGAGACAGCCCACGCCGAAAGTCCTAAACGCCCTGCGACTAATTGGATTAATAAAATTAATAATGATTAGAATCGAGTAATAATCTTAAAAAAGAAAAAAATGAAAAAATCTTTGACTTTTGAAAATTTATTTTGTATCTTAAAATTAAGGAATATGTTTCATTTTTATTAAAAGAGGGAAGAAAATGAAGAAGTTAAACAACCTACCGTATGTATGTATGTATGTATGTATGTATGTATGTATGCGCAAATCATACCGTCTATTTACTCTCGTAATACTCGTTTTATTTCTATAGCTTATTACCGGTCATTAATATTTTGTTCTTTTAGAAAACGCTCTTTTTACCCCCAATTTATAACGACAATAAAAATCGAAGCGCCCTTCGCTTTTTATCCATCTCCGATTACTGATTATTTGTTTAGTTATAATTCCCGTAAGTATAATTTTACAAATCTCAACAAAATCTCGAATAATATAAAGTATCCAATATTTAGAAAAAAGTATTGGAACTGTATGGTATAATTCTCGTCAGTAGGGATGAGAGATTAAAAAAACAGAAAAAATCAAAAGGTTATGATGAGTAAAACATTAGTTAGATTAGTATTAATGATTCTAAATCTAATAGTTAATAATTATATTGTTTTTAGCTTGCTTGGATTTATAAACAGAATATTGCCATTTATTGGATCTATATTTATTGCTTATCCTGCAACAGAAGAATATGCGTCGAGATATTCATATAGGTGGTTTAGAAGTTTTATAAAGTGGAGGCCTTTTATAATTGGATTTTTGTTTCAAAATGGTAGAATTACAATATCAACAGCTATATCCGCAACAGAATCAGATTTCCTAAAAAATTCGTATTCAAATAAATTAAAATTATTAGTAAAAAGGGCGAACATTATTAAAAGGATTATTAACGCGGAACAAATTAATTATGCAGGTATATTGCATGGAATATTGTTTATGAAAAGAATAATAAAAGAACCTTCAGAGGCTAATGTTACAGTTGACGCAGTACTAAATGCAGAAAAAAAGGTTAGAATTATTGAAAATTGTTCACCAGACACCCCAATAATTATTCTTGGAGGAAAAGGTTTTATTGGTAGAAGGCTATCAAAAAAAATTAAAAATAATTCAGATCGTAATATTTATGAGGTTGATCTTGATGGATGTGCTGAAGCAAAGGAAAAAGCTTGGCCAAAGGAATTGGTTGGGGAAAAGGCTATTCTTATAAACGTTACAAAAAAGAATGTTTTGGCAGATTACATACCTTATTTTTGGAAAGAACTGATATTGATTAATGAAGTGTATCCTGAGCCTTCAGAGAATGAAGTTTATATGCTAAAGAACAGGGGTGTGAAAACATATCACCTCGTTGGAGTAAAAGCTAAAGCGTTTCCATCTTTTCCAAGAGCTTATAAAGGAGGCATTCCTTGTTGTGCGGCCGTTAAAAGTGATTATTTGAGTGTAATTTTAAAAAAGTTAAATTGATGGATTATTGCATTTACTACTTATTTCCAGTCTAACTGGTAATAAGCTTAAAACAAATTCCCAAATTCCAGTTTGGGAATGAGAAGAAAACGCGGTTAGGATTTTTACTATCTGCGTTCTCACAGCTCCGCTATAATTGTTTCGCCCGCCCGGGTTTTGTCGCCTAGTTGCGTTCGGACTTTCGCGCTTTGGGGAACGAAGAGGTCGATTCTGGAGCCGAATTTCATCATACCGAACTTTTGTCCGGCTTCTAAGCGGTCGCCGATTTTTATGTCCCAGACCAAACGTCTCGCTAAAACGCCGACTATTTGCTTGAAGAAGATTTTCCCTTTCTCGGTTTTCAGTCCGATATGCGTCTGTTCGTTTTTCAGCGAGGATTTCGGGCTGGTGGCTATGTGATATTCGCCTTCGTAGTAGTTGAAGTATTCGACTAGTCCCGCCGCCGGCGACCTGTTGATGTGAACGTCGAACGCCGAAAGAAAGACGCTGATTTTGACGCAGTCGGTTTTCAAGTAGTTGTTTTCTCTTTCTTTAGAGATTTCTATGATTTTTCCGTCGGCAGGCGCTAATAGCAAGGCTTTGTTTTGTAGCGCTTCCGGCGGTATTTTCCTTTTAGGGTCGCGGAAGAACCACAAAGTAAACAGCGCTAAAGCCGCCCCGGCGGCTATTAATACAGTCGAAGCCCAAACAGATGAGACATAAACGCCGACGAGTATCAGAATCGCCGCCGCCGAAAGCATCACTATTACGTTATCTACGCCGTATTTTGTCGGCATTATTATTATCTTTGTTTATTGAAACAATCGTAGTTAAAGATACGAAAAATTATTGAAATTAGTATAAAAGCTAAGCGAGACTTTGACGGCTAAAAATTTTTATACGGCGTTTATCGGTCTATTATTTGTGGAAAGTTTGAATGGGTAAATTGCCGAGTTTTTTGTATTTTTGTTAATCTGTTAAAAGAGCTAGTAATGTTGGATAAATAATATGGATTTTAAATGGAATTTAGCGTTTCTTTATCGGATTTTCAGAAGGGCTTGCAGAAGGTATTGCCCGCTATGCCCCGCAAATCGACTCTGCCGGTTTTGGAGCATCTGTCTTTTTCTTTGAAAGACGACTCTTTGGAGATAACCGCGACCGACCAAGATATTACTGTTCAAACGCTTATGCAAGCGCAAGGAATAAGCAACGGAGCGGCTTTAATTCCGGGTAGAAGATTGAGCGATATCGTAAAAGCTTTGGGGAGCGAAGGAAGTCTGAATATTCGCGTTGACGATGCCACTTTCGAGATAATGATAAAATCCGAGAAACCCACGGGCGAATATTCAATGAAAGGCTTGAATCAAGACGAGTTTCTCAATATCCCCGAGTTGTTTGAATCGTCTAAGCCGGAGGTTGACGAGGATGGCAAAATAGTTAAAGCCGAAGACAAAGCGGCGGCTAGAATAAAAGAAGCGACGATGAAGCGAATAGTTGACAAGACGGTTTTTGCCGTGTCCGCCGACGAGTTCCGACCCGCTATGAACGGCGTGTTTTTCGAGTTTCGGGGAGATTATCTCAACGCCGTCGCCACCGATAGCTTCCGTTTGGTGAAGTTCGTCGCTCGCAAGGACGAGACCGAATTCCCGAAAGAGTTGGAAATCATTGTTCCCGCTCGCGCTTTAGACGCGCTGAAGAAATTGGACGGCGATTTGACTTTGTCGTTTATTGAATCCCGCGGCAAATACACTCACGCGAGGTTCGACGTTGACGATACTGTTTTTATAACGCGTTTAATCGACGAGAAGTTTCCGCCTTACGAATCGGTAATTCCTGAGGCGTCGGAGTTCTTTGTAAATCTTAATCAAAAGGATTTGCACAACACTATCAAGAGAGTTTCTATACTGACAAGCGAAATATCGCATCAGGTAAGCGTAGTACTGGAAAAAGGCAAGATGGTTCTTTTGGGCGAAGACGAAGAAGCCGGCTCGAAAGCAAACGAGGAAATAGAGTGCGATTACGAAGGCGACCCTTTTGAAATCGCTTTCAATTGCAACTACTTAGAACAAGCCGTAGAGCGTTTGTCGGGCGAGACTGAAGATAATATGATTTCCATCGGCTTCACCGAACCGAACAGACCGGCTATTATAAAACCGAAAGTAGAAAGCGACGATTTGTTAATGTTGATTATGCCCGTCAGGTTGAGATAAAAAATATTGTAATTGTGAATAATATCAAGAGTTTATATACGTCTATAAGACTGAGATTTTTGTTAGTCGGATTATGAAAATAAAGAGAATTTCAATTTCGAATTTGAGGAATCATAAAGAGACTATTCTGAAATTCAATAATAACCTAAATTTGATATACGGTTTGAACGGAGCGGGCAAGACGACTATTTTGGAGGCGATTTCGATTTGCGGATTTTCAAAAAGTTTTCTGCCGACTAAAGATAGTTCTTTGATAAGAATAAACGAGGGTTTTTATAGGATTAAAGCCGAGGCTATGACGGATTTGAACGCCCCGTATAAAATCGAGGTAAAATACGAGCCGGGCAAGCGGAAGTCGATAAGTTCGACTGTCGGCGATAATTTGTCGCCGAAAGACATAATAGGCGAGGCGCCGACCGCGATTTTATCGCCGGATTTTAAATCGATTACTTTCGGTTCGCCGGGGTCGCGGAGGAGCTTTATCAACCGTTTGCTCTCCCAAATCTTTAAGTCTTATATTGAGTCCCTTTATAAGGCGAGGAAAGCGTTAAGGCAGCGGAATACCTTGCTTAGCGATATTAGAGCGGGCGCTTGGGCGAACAAAGATTTGGCGAATTCTTGGACGGAAGTTTTAATAGAAGCGAGCGTCGATATTATTAGCAAAAGGGCTAAGTTTGTCGAAGATTTCAATCCGGTTTTCAAGAAATACTACGAGGAAGTTTCCGGCGGCAAAGAGGACGTTGATTTGGAATACGACCCCAGCGGCGGGAAGTTTCCATTGAACTACGATTTTGGACGGGAGAACGTGAGGGAGAATTTGGAAAGATTAAGCTACGAACTGAAAGACGAGGAGATTAGGCGGGGAATGACTTTATTCGGTCCGCAGAAGGACGATTTGAAGATATTGATAAACGGCGGTATAGCTAAGGAATACGCTTCGCAGGGACAGCACAAAACTTTGTTGATTAGTTTGAAGATGGCTGAGTTCGAGTATTTGAAGGAGATGAATCGAGAGACGCCTATTGTTTTGTTCGACGACATTTTTTCGGAGTTGGACGCCGACAGAGTCGAAAAAGTTTTGGAAGTCGTTCGGGAAAACAAGGCGCAAACGTTTATAACGGCGACCGATAGGGATTTGTTAATGAAAACGGCGAATTTGACCGGCGATTACGGATTTTATAAAATTAAAGACGGAGAAGTTGTTTCCAATTAACAAATAAAAATGGGTATTGGTTCAAATAAACCGAAGAAAATCAAGAACTTGTTGGACGACTTGATAGAAGACAAAGGATGGGAAGAGAAGATAGAGGAAGCGAATATACCGAAGTTGTGGGAAGAGGCTGTCGGGGAAAGCATAGCGGAGTCGTGCAAAGCGGTTAGTTTGAAGGACGGCGTTTTAATCGTTGAAACCGAGTCTTCCACTTGGAGAAGCGAGTTAAAATTCCGTAGCGAATCGATTATAAAAAGTTTGAACGAAAAGATTGGCAAAAATATTATTAAAAGTATTAAATTCAGATAATTAGGTAATACGGAGAGAATAAATATGAATGGTAAAGAGGAAAAAGTAAAGCTACAATATTCCGAAGAAAGCATAAAAGTATTGGAGGGTTTGGAAGCGGTAAGGAAACGTCCGGCGATGTATATCGGCGATTTGGGCGAGAGAGGTTTGCATCATTTAATTCACGAAGTTGTCGATAACTCAATCGACGAGGCGTTAGAAGGCTATTGTAAAAATATTGAGGTAACCTTGCATACCGACGGCTCTTGTTCAATTGAAGACGACGGCAGGGGAATCCCGACCGGACCGCATCCGATAAAGAAAATATCGACGCTGGAAGTGGTAATGTGCACTTTGCACGCGGGCGGAAAATTCGACAAAGGTTCTTATAAGGTATCCGGCGGATTGCACGGCGTAGGCGTTTCTTGTGTCAACGCTCTATCGGAAACCGCTAAAGCGACAATATATAGGGACGGACAAATATACGAACAGGAATATAAATACGGCAAGCCAGTCAGCGAAATCAAAACCGTCGGCAAAACCGACAAAACCGGAACCTTGATAAGATTCAAGCCCGACACGTCGCTCTTTAAAGCCGTTGAGTTTAGATATTCGAAAGTAGCTAAAAGACTTCGCGAATTGGCGTTTTTGAATCCGGAAGTCAGCATAAAATTAGAAGACGAACGAACCGACGAGAGCGACAAATTCCATTATGAAGGCGGTTTGAGGGATTTCGTGAAATACGTTGACCAGAATTTGAACGTTATTAGCGAACCTATTTGTTTTGAAGGTTCCGGCAACGGCGAGACCTCCGAAGCGGGGACGGTTTTCATAGAGATATGTATTGAGTATAACGACGGATTTAACGAGAACGTTATTTCTTACGTGAACAATATTAACACAATCGAGGGAGGAACGCACGTTAAGGGGTTCCGCTCGGCTCTAACGAGAACTTTCAATTATTACGCCGAAAATAATTTGAAAGCGAAAAATATAAAGCTGACGGGCGACGATTTCAGGGAAGGTTTGACGGCGATAATTTCCGTTAAAGTTCCCGAGCCGCAATTCGAGGGGCAAACTAAAACTAAATTAGGCAACGGCGAAGTAGAAGGTATCGTCAGAACAATAGTTCATGAGCAGCTTTCAATCTTTTTAGACCAAAACCCCAAAGTAGCGAGAAAAGTAATAGAAAAAGCGAAGCTAGCCGCCGAAGCGAGAATAGCGGCGAGAAAATCCAAGGAATTAGTGAGAAGAAAGAGCGCTTTGGAAACATCGACGCTTCCCGGCAAGCTCGCCGACTGTTCTATTAAAACGCCGGAGGACAGCGAACTATTTATAGTGGAGGGCGATTCCGCGGGCGGTTCCGCCAAGCAAGGCAGGAATAGAAGATTCCAAGCCATATTGCCTTTGAGAGGTAAAATACTCAACGTGCAAAAGGCTAGGGAGACAAAAATATTGGAAAACGAAGAGATAAAAGCTATAATCACCGCTCTTGGCTCCGGATTCGGCAAAGAGTTCGAATCGGAAAAAGCGCGTTACGGCAAAATAATAGTTATGGCTGACGCCGATATAGACGGTTCGCACATTAGAACTTTGTTGTTGACTCTGTTCTTTTTATATATGAGAGAACTTATTTTAGACGGGAAACTTTATATAGCGCAACCGCCTTTATACAAAATAAAAAAGGGCAAGCGTGAATATTACGCTTTTAACGACGAGGAGCGAAACGAGATTATTCAAAGAATTAGGAAAGAAACAGCCGTAAAGAAAAGCGTAGGAGAGGAAGATGTTGAAACGTTAATAGAGGGCGGAACTACGAAAGACGGCATTGTATTATCCCGATTCAAAGGTTTGGGCGAAATGAACCCAGACCAATTGTGGGAAACCACTATGAATCCCGAAACGCGAACCTTGCTAAAAGTAACGATAGAAGAAGCCGCCGAAACCGCGCAGGTATTCGAAATATTAATGGGCGACAAAGTAGAGCCTCGTAGAGATTTTATCGAACGCAACGCCAAATACGTCGAGAATTTGGACGTGTAGAAATTTTATGCGCTATTATTACCCCAAAAATCGCTACGCGTCGATAAAGAGGGAGATAAATAGAGGTTGTCTCAAAAACCGATTGTATCGACAATATTGAAATGTCTAATCGTCTTCTCTGGATTCCCAATCAAGTTGGGAATGACCTCTATACGTCATTCCCACTAAAGCGGGAATCCAGATATGAAGTTTTTTTTTGACGCGCTGATATAAGAAAAGATAAATCACTTTTTACTTATGAGACAGTCTCTACGCGTCCGTTTACGCATAAGATATTCGAATCCTTAGATGCGTCTGTCATCTGGAAGAGTAAAGCGCTTGGCTGGCGTCTATCTTTTCTCCTTGTAAAACGCTTTGCGTCGGAATGCATATCCAAACGCTCCGCGTTACGTTGCCGCGCGGAGCGCGGCTATCCCCGTTCCCACGCGGAGCGATGGGAACGAGGGCTATAAAGCCCCCAAATAAATTTTGTTATTAGTAGAATTTTTCGGAATTTTCATATTAAGATTGTTGCTTTAAATGAAATAAGATAGTAAAGGATAATAAAATGCTTGAATTTGGAAGGTTTCTCGCTAATTTGCTGTCGCCGCTTCCAATTATTATTGTTTTATTCGCGGCGGGTTTGATTATGTTGTTAATGAAAAGATATAAAGGCGGAGTGGCTTTGACGGCTGTAACGTTTATTCTGACGATTTTTTTTAGTTTTCCATTTTTCGCGAAAATGCTTGCGGAACCGGTTGAGGAGGAGTATAAGCCGTATCCGTCGCTTTACTCGCAAGCGCGAAGCCGCGTTAACAACAGCGGCAGACCGTTGAAGTGGATTGTGGTTTTGGGCGGGGGAATAGTAAACGACGAGGATTTGCCTTTAACGTCGAAGTTGAGCGGCGCTACTTTAGCGAGAGTTGTGGAGGGAATTAGATTAAGAAACGTTTTCCCAAGCTCTAAGTTGCTTTTGTCGGGCGGTTCGACGGACGGAGACGTTCGCGAAGCGGATTTGATGAAAAAGTTGGCGGTTAGTTTGGGCGTTGACAAATCCGATTTGTTTTTGGAAACCAAGTCTAAATATACTTTACAGCAAGCCGCGGAAACAAAGAAAATAGTTCGAGGCGACAATTTCATTTTGGTTACTTCAGCTATGCACGCGGCTCGGGCTGAAGCCGTTTTTAGAGAGGTGGGATTGAAGCCGATAGTTTTGCCTAGCGATTATAACGTTAAAGAATCCATTGACGGTTCGTTCGCTGAAAGCATACTGCCTAGCGGCAAGCAGTTAACTTTGTCCAGCGAGAGATTCTATGAAGTCTGGGCGAATATCGGCGAGTTATTCCTTGACTAGCGGCAGTTTTATTGTAACCTTTGTGTATGCGTCCGGTTCGCTCTCTATTTTAAAGACGCCTTTGTGAGTTTCTACTAGCCTTTTTGCTAATGCCGCGCCTAAACCGATGCCTTGCTGTTCGTATAGTTTTCTTTCGAACTGGACGTATTTGCCGATTCTTTTCAGTTGATCTCTTCTTATTCCTCTGCCTTTGTCTTTTACGGTTATTACTAATGATTTCTTATCTTTTTTCGCGCTGATTTTTACTTTGTTTCGGTATTTGGAGAATTTGAAGGCGTTGTCTATAATCTCGGTCATTACTTTGGAGAAGAATTGCGGCGAAATATAAATTGAGGCGTCTTCGATTGACTCTAATTCGAGGTCGTTTTCTCTTTCGCGTTCTCTGGCGATTTTATTTGCCGAGTCTATAATAATGACTTCCGCGGAGTGGGTTTTATCCAATAACTTTTTGAATAACTCTTCGTCGTCTTTTGTCGTTAGTTCTAAGTTTGCCATTAGAACGTAGTTTTCGAATAGCTTGTTTAGTCGTAGGCTGGCTTTGTAGATGTTGTCCAGCATATCTACCGCTTCTTTTTCCCCCACTTTATCGATGTTATGTTTGAGTATGTCCGTGAAGCCTAAAATTACGTTCAGAGGATTTTTTAACTCGTGAGGCAAAGCGTATTGAACGGTGGATTTTATTTCGTCGAATTTCTGTTCGTAAATTTTTTCTGTGTTTTCTTTTTTCTTTAGCCGAGATTGAGCCGCCCTTATTAATTCGTCGTAGTTGAACGGTTTAGTTATGTAATCGTCCGCGCCTACCTCCATTCCAAATCTCTGGTCTTTTCTTTCGATTTTAGCCGTAAGGAAAAGAAATGGAATATTTGCGGTTTCCGGAGTTTTTTGCATTTCTTCCAGCAATTCATAGCCGTCCATTTTCGGCATTAATATATCGCATATAATCAAATCGGGGAGGACTTTCTCCACTATTTGCAAGGCTTCTTCGCCGTCCGAGGCGGTCAGTACTTCAAAATCGTTCAACTCAAAAAAACGAGCTATGTCTTTTTGGATATTGACTTCGTCTTCCACTACCATTATTGTTTGTTTCATACTTCCTCGCCGTTATATTGGTATTTCAACCGTAAATTTTGTTCCTTTGTTCAGTTCGCTTTCGAAATCTATCTTTCCTCCCACCAAGTCGAGAGATTTTTTTATCACCGACATTCCCAATCCGGTGCCGGCTACCGCTCCTGCGTTTTGCGCCCTGTAAAACTGCTCGAATATCCTATTAGACTCATTTTTCGGTATTCCTATTCCGAAGTCTTTAATCGCTAAAACTAATTTATCGTTTTCGGAGTTAATTTCAAAATCTATCGGTTTTTCTTTTGGCGAATATTTAATAGCGTTTGTTAATAAGTTGATTAGGATTTGCCTAAGGATTCTTTCGTCGAGATTGTACACTTCAGAATCGGCTTTATAATTGAAATTTATCAAACGCTCGGAGTCTATTCCCATATTTACGTCTTTTATTAATCCTTCGGAGAATTCTTTTAAATTCATTATCTCCGGTTGATTAACGTTTAGTTGAACGTCGGATTTTCCAATAAAAATGACGTTTTCCATTAATTTCGATAAAGCGTCGATTGTCTGGAGTATTCGCGTAAGGTAGTTGTCCTTTTCTTCTTCGTTTAGTTTGTTTCTATATTTGAGCAATATTTGCGCGGCTGAGCTGATTATGGTTAAAGGCGTTCTGAACTCATGAGAAACAATGGAAACGAAACGGGATTTTAATTCGCCGAGCTCCTTTTCTTTTTTCAGAGATTTTCTTAGTTCTTCTTCTATCTTTTTGCGAGAGCTTACTTCGTCTTTTAATTTGTGAACTAAGATTTCTAAATCTTCGGTTCTGTCTTGGACTTTTTGTTCGAGTCTTTCGTTTGTCTTTTTTAATTTTTCCTCGATTTTTTTTCTACCGCTAATATCGATAAAGCTTTCAATTATAATTTTTTGGTCGCCGAAAGTTACAGCCGCCGTGGACCTAAGAACGGGAATGGAGCTTTTATCGCTTTTTATCAAAGAGGATTCTCGATTTTTTACTATCGGAGTTTTTTTGAAGTCGAATTTTTTGTCTTTATAGGGTTTTTCGAAAAAGTTTAAGATTTGAGAGCCGATAATGTTTTCAGCTTTGTCGTTTATCAACTCGGCGGCTAAAGAATTTGAGTGAAATATTTCGCCGTTTTCGGGTTTAACGGCGAGAATACCGGTCTCTACGGCGTTGAGTATTGTCTGAAGTTCGCGTTTGCTGTGGGCTATCGACATAGTGCGAACCGCGACCTTTTGCTCGAGTAGCGCGTTTGTTTTTTGTAGATCTTTGGAAAGTAAGATTGAATGCAAACTCTGCGAATATATCTTAATCGAGATTTCGAATTTGTCTATAATTTCTTGGTGAACAGTATCTTTTTCGTAAAGGCTAACGGCGACTCCAAGAGTTTTGTTAAAAGCTTCGAGAGATTTTACGAGAACTGTTTTTTTGTCGGATTCTAAATTTACCAAAACGGTCTTTTCGGTCTCGACGGCTTCTCCTATTTTCTCTTTTAAAACTAGTTGGTCGAATAAGCCGTCTAAAAAAGCTTTTTTATTTTTGGGCAGGCATCGAAACGATTCAAAATCGAGGTTATCTTCGTTGACTAAATAAACGGCGGCGCAATCGAGATTATTATAATTAGCTATAACTTCGAGCGAACGTTCAACCGCTGAATTAAAGCCGTTTTTTTTGCTTGTCGCCTCGTCGAGCGAATCGATTAAATCTTCTATATTTCGCCCCGTATTTTTCATTTTTTTAACCAATTGTTTAGTTTATAAAGAAAAAACGTTTAGCGAAGTTTCGTAATCTAACATTATTTTTTTGTGATAATCCGTAAAGAAGCTTTTGGGTAAGCTAAGATAGTCCCATATTTCGTAATTTGGCTCTTGAACTAAACTATCGCCCGGGAAGCCGTAATCCATCATACGAGCGGCGATGTCCGCTATGTGGACGCAGGCGGCTAAGCGGTCGAAGCCTTCGTCTGTTTTTCCTATATAATGAAATCTGATAGCTTTTTTCATCTCGGGGGGTAGTTTCCATTTATCGGCTATTAATTCTCCGGCGACGTTATGCGTTACTCCTAATAGTTTTTTTTCTGCTTCGCGTATAACGACTTTTTTTTCCGAGGAGTATTTCAGGACGTCGGAATATTGAGTTTCGAGATTTTTTATGAATAGCAGTTTGCCTATGTCGTGAAGAATTCCTGTAACGAAATAATTTTCGAGATTTGGGGCGTTTGTTTCGGCGCCTATTATTCGCGTTACAACTCCCACGGCGATTGAATGTTTCCATAAATCTATTGGGTTGTAATCGTCTAGAAGCTCGGTTTTTCGAAAAAGATTTATTACGGACATAGCTAAGATAAGATTTTTTACTTCTTCGAATCCGACGTAGAAGATAGCGTCGGTAATAGTTCCGACTCTTGATTTTAACGCGTAAATAGGGGAATTAGCCGCTTTTAGGATTTTAGAGGCGGAAGATTGGTCCGAACAAATAATATTGGCGGCGTCGGACGGAGTCGAGTAAGGATTGCTCATAACTTCGGAGAGAGCTGTGTATATTGTCGGCAGAGTCGGGAACTCTTTTACGCCTTTAATCAATTTTTTGACTATATCTTCCATTTTATTTACGTTCCTTGCTCGATTTTAATTTAATAAGCGCGCCAAGTCTGAATAAATCGTTTTCTATCGGATTTCTCGGGAACCATAGCATTCTAGCTCTAAGTGATTTTTTCGCTTTTTCGATTTGTTCGTTAGTGAATTCGATTTCTTCTTCTAATTTGTCAGACTCGATTGAAATCGATTTAATATTCCATACTTTTAGGAGTTTTATATGCGATTTTTTTAGTTTAGCTCCGGCGGGCAATAGGGCGGCGCCGTTTTTATTTAAAATCGGCTCGGCTAATATCATTCCGTCCGTTATTTCCTCAGGTTCTATATAGTTAGGCATTGACGTTTCGGATTAAATTAAACAAAATCGTCGAATGTTTTTTTCATTTCTTTTAAAATACCTAAAAATTTTCTATTTGTAAAATTTAGACTTATCGGAGTTATAGATACGTAGCCTAAATTTATCGCTGAGTCGTCCGATTCAACGCCGTCGTCGTTAATTTGATACTCGCCGGAAAACCAATAATATTCTCTTCCAAATGGGTCCACACGTTTTTCGTAGTGGTCTTTCCAAAACGAGTCGCTTAATTTTGTTATTTTAAAGCCTTTTATTTTCTCTTTAGGTAGATAAGGTATATTTACGTTAAGAAAAGCGTCTTTTGGGACGTTGAATTCCTTAATTTTTGACACGATGTACTTAGCGTATTCGGCGGCTGTTTTCGGGTCGGCTTTTCGGGAGAATGAATCCATAGATATCGCTATCGAGGGTATGCCTAGGAGCATTCCTTCGGTAGCCGCCGCCACCGTTCCCGAGTATAATATATTGACGGAAGTGTTTCTGCCGAAATTAATTCCCGAGACGACTAAATCGGGTTTTTCGTCCAAAAGAACCGAAAGGGCTAATTTGACGCTGTCGCTTGGCGTTCCGTTAACCGCTACGCCTAATTTTTCTCCGTTTAAATTAAAGGAGTGAACTCTTAGCGGATTTTCTATCGTTAAGGCGTGTCCGGTAGCGCTTTGTTGGCTCGCCGGCGCGGCTACGAAAATGTCGCCTAAATCCCTAAGCGATTTAGCTAGTTCTTTCAAACCAGCCGAATCGACGCCGTCGTCGTTTGTAACTAGTATTTTCATCTGGTTAAATCTATATAAAAGACGAAAATCATAAGCAGCACTAAAATCACCATTCCCACTTGCTGAATTGCCAGCTTCAATTTTAGCGGTAGTTCTCTTCGTATAACCGCTTCTATCAGTATTATAACCAAATGTCCGCCGTCGAGAGCGGGGAAGGGCAAGATATTGATAACCGCCAGCATTACGGATAGAAGCGCGAGGAAGTTGAAAAAGTTAAGCAAGCCTCGCTGCGCTTCCTGCGACGCCATTTGGGCTATCGCTATCGGTCCGCCTACGGATTGTTTAACGCCGATGTTGCCTTCGAACATCTGAGCTACCGAGTCGATTATTAATGTTATCGTTTTGTATGTTTGCTTAGCGCCCGAAGCGAGAGAGGCGAACAATCCAAATTCTTCGTGAGTAACCGGTCCGGTGTAGGCTTGAGATATTCCAACCCCTATCATTCCTTCGCTCGTCGGCTTTATTGAGTCGGACATTGTTTTGTTGCCGCGCTTCCATTTCAAGAAAAGGGGCGTTTCGGCGTTTGCCTTGACTATTTTTTGGAATTGCGTAGTCGCCGTGATTCTTTTGCCGTTTACGGATACAATCGTGTCGCCTTTCTTTAGACCGATTTTACCGGCGGGTTTAAGCGATAACACCGTCGTTAAATAAGTTTTGAGGTTGTTGGGAAAGATTCCGATGGATTTTTTATCGGAAAGTTGTTTGATGATTTTTTTCCCGTCGGCTTTTAACGTTATTCGCTTTCCGTTTCTAATAGCTTTTATCGTTTTCTGTTCGCCGATATTTTCAAGGGATAAAGTTCTTAAGAATTCGTCCCAATCGTTTATTTCTTTTCCGCTAATCTCGATTATTTTATCGTTCGGTTGTAATCCTATTTGCGCGCCGACGGAGCTGTCGCGAACGGCTCCTACGGTCGTAGTCGCCCAGTAATCTTTGCCTTGGATTTGCGTGATAAAAGCGAATACCAGAGCGGCAAAAATGAGATTCATCAGAACGCCGCCGCTTATCGTTATGAATTTTTGAAATGGATTTTTAGCCCGAAATTCCCAAGGCTGCGGCTCTTCTTGGGAGTAATTCGAGTCGAGCGACTCGTCCACCATTCCCTCGATTTTAACGTATCCGCCTATTGGCAAAATCGAAACGCGGTAATCGGTTTTTCCTTCGCCGTCGAAGTCTTTTGGCAATTTGCCAAAAGTAAAGCCGAGTTTCTTATTCCATCCGAACAATCTCGACCCCATACCAAGAGCGAAGACGTCAACTCGCATTTTGGAGAGTCGGGCGCAAATGAAGTGGCCAAATTCGTGAACGAAAACAAGTATGCCGATGGCGATGATGAAATATATTAAAGATGATAAAAAGCCCATTTTTTCAATTCAAATTATTTTTTACAAACTGTTTTGTGAATTCTCTCGTTCCGACGTCCGTTTCTATTATTTCTTGCAAACTAGGATTAGATATTATTTCGACGTTCTCAAGCGCGGCGCCTATGCATTTTGGAATATCGACGAACTTAATCTTTTCTTCGAGGAGCGAGAAGACGGCTATTTCGTTGGCGGCGTTTAATATAGCCGGAGCCGAGCCTCCAGTGTCCAGAGTTTCGAAAGCTAATTTTAGACAAGGGAACTTTTCATAATCGGGTTTTTTGAAAGTTAAGCTGTGTAATTCCGTTAAATCGAGCTTGGGGAAATCGAATTTCAGTCTTTCGGGGTATGTTAAAGCGTAAGATATCGGCACTCTCATATCCGGCAAGCCCAATTGCGCTTTAACGGAGCCGTCGATAAATTGGACTAAAGAGTGAACTATGCTTTGCGGATGAATCAATACGTCGATTTGGTTTGGATTAAGCCCGAATAGCCAGTAGGCTTCTATCACTTCAAACCCCTTGTTCATCATAGTCGCCGAGTCGATTGTTATTTTGGAGCCCATTTCCCAGTTAGGATGCTTAAGAGCTTGACCGACCGTTAAATTTTTGAATTCTTTTTTGGGAGTTTCGAAAAAAGGACCTCCCGAAGCCGTTAGTATAATTTTTTCGATTTCCTCGACGTTTTCGCCGACGATGCACTGCAGAATAGCGCTGTGTTCGCTATCGACGGCGATAATTTCCGTTCCTTTTTCTTTGGCGGCTTTTGTGATAATAGAGCCTGCGGAGACTAAAGTTTCCTTGTTGGCTAAGGCTACGGTAGTTTTTGAGTCAATAGCCGCGAGAGTAGGCTGAACCCCGCTGAAACCGACCAGCGCAGATAAAACCAAATCGTTTTCCTCGCTTCCGGCGGCTTCTATTATACCTTCTTTGCCTTTTAATATTTTTACGTCGGACTTTATTTCTCGTTTAAGTTTCTTCCAAGAGCTTTCGTTTGAGACGGCGACGCCCTTTGGTTTGTATTTCTCGATTTGTTTCTCTAATAGCTCTATGTTTTTGTTGGCGGTCAGATAAGCTATTTCAAAGCGGTTTGACATACCGTCGATTACTTCCAACGCTTGAGCGCCTATCGAACCTGTTGAACCTAATATTGTTAAAGTTTTCTTCTCTTTCGCCATTTTTTCAAAAAGTATTTGGATTTACTGAATATAATCTTGAGTAATGTCTTTTTGGTTTTTAACTGAGAAAAATCTGAAATCGTCTATTCTTAGATGGTCGCTTTGCTTCAATTTGATTTTAACGAAATACTTAATCATTATTTTAGTGAGCCTCGACAAAGTTCCTTCGGTTAAATACTCGGCTATATGCGGATGAACGTGCAAACGCAGTCTGAACTCTTTTGAGTGCGCTCTGAAATTTTTTAGCCATCTTTCGATAGCGTTGGAAACTATGGATTTGGAGATGATTCTGCCGGAGCCTTTGCACATTGGGCATTCTTCGCTGATTTTTTCAGCTATGTTTAGATTTATTCTCTGACGCGTCATTTGCAGCACGCTTAATTGCGTCAGTGGATAAACCATCGTTTTAGCTCTGTCTCGGCTTATCTCTTTTTTCATTTCTTCAAATATCTTTTTGCGGTATTTCTGTTGGCTGACGTCTATCATATCGATTAATATCAAGCCGCCGATGTCTCGCAAACGGATTTGGCGAGCGATTTCTATCACCGCCTCTAAATTAGTTAAGTAAGCGTTCTTTTCTTGTTTGTCCTCGCCGGTAGAGCGTCCTGAGTTAACGTCGATTACGACCATCGCTTCGGTTTGGTCGATTACGATGGAGCCGCCGCTAGGAAGATTAACTCGCCGTTTGTATGTTTTTTCCAATTCCTTTTCAATGCCGAAGTGGTCGAAAATTGGTTGCTTGCCGGCGTATAATTCAATTTTGTTTATTATGCTGGGAGAAGCCGTTTTAAGATAATTGATTATTTCTTTGTGCATCTTTTTAGAATCGACGATAACCCTTTTGACTTCTCTTGTGAATAAGTCGCGCACGACGCTTTTCGCTATGTGTAAATCTTGGTATAAGAGAGTTGGGGGTTCGGCGTTTCTAACTTTTTCTTCTATTTCTTTCCAAATGTCGAGCAAACTTTTCCAGTCGTTAAGCAGTTCTTTGTCGTTCTTGTTGATGGCGGCGGTTCTTATTATACAGCCGTAATTTTTCGGCAATATTTTGCGCGCCAAATAGCGCAGCCTGCGTCTTTCTTGATATGAATTGATTTTGCGAGAAATGCCGATTAAATTGTCGAACGGCAAAAGAACCGTGTGTCTTCCGGGTATTCCGATTTTTGTCGTTACTTTCACGCCTTTTGTGCTGTAAGCTTCCCGCACAATCTGAACGATTACGTTTTGTTTCGGCTCGATATTTATCTTTACTTTGCCGAGTTTTTTCGTTTCGAATGTAACGTTGGAGTTGACGTTTCGCCTCATCGCTTGCGTTTTTCTTAACGCTACTTCAGTGTCGTTGTCGGCGGAATTATATTTGTTGCGGCGTTTGGGTTTTGGTTTTGGTTTCTTTTTTTTGGAGCCGTGTTTTCGCTCGTCTTCTTCGTCGGTTATTAAGTTTTCCATCGACTCGTCCACGTCCGAAAAGTGGAGGAATGCGTCTTGCTTTTGTCCGATGTCGATGAAAGCGGCGTTAATCGAGGGGACGATTCTGGTAACTTTTCCCAAGTATATATTCCCGATTTCTCGCGCCTTGTCGGGAAGCTCTATGAACAATTCGGCGAGTTTGCCGTTTTCGGTAATCGCTATCCTTTCCTCGTTCAAGGTAGAATTTATTATTATCTCTTTTTCCATCTCCTAAATTTCTTCCTTTATGCCTAATCTATAAATCAATAAATATAACTAATTTGATATTAATATTAAAGTTATTAATCTCAAGCGAAAAAACAAAAAAAAGGACCAAGTTTTCCGCGGCGCCCTGAAATCTTGCCGACCGCTGCTTCCTTCCGGACCTGACGGGATTGAGCAAGCCTCAGTCGCGCGGGACTTGGTCCAATTACAAAATTAGGCAATATTAGCCTGATTTCCAAAAAAGATTGAAATTCGTTCAAAAATATTTTGTAAGAAAGTCAAATTCTTGTTAAATTTGTAATCTTTACGCGCCAGTAGCTCAGCTGGATAGAGCAACAGCCTTCTAAGCTGTGGGTCGCAGGTTCGAATCCTGCCTGGCGTACTATTTTAAGCTACCGTTGTCGTTCTTGTCTCTCTTAAATTCGACGTGAAAATCAGGAAAATTTTGTAAGCGATTGACCTTTACGCTCGATTTTTTTTCTTAAAAGCCTATAATTAAAAAAACAAGCTCTCAAACTCAAGAATAATTCAGCGAATTGGAATAAATATATTTGCTCTTTCTAAAATTCTTGATATAAAAATCGAATAATTAATAAAAATTAATTTTTTTTTAAAAGTTATTTATTATTTTAAAATAAATAATGTTTCCACAATCGATAAAAGGGGTGTAAACAATGAAATCCATAATTAAACCCAAGTTGTTCAGCTTTTTCGTTATAATTATAATACTGTCGGCTTTCTTCAGCGGGAAAAGCCAAGCAAAGGATTGTACGTCCAAGACTTTTACGGGAAGTTATTTTGATATTGATTATCTTACGACGTTTCCGGATTACGACCTCGAAATGCCCTATGAAGTTCTTCTGGGCTATGTCGCTCTCGATACCGTATGTTATTACGGAGATTGGGAAGAATTTGCGGATTTTATGTCGAGACAGGAGAATAACGATACTTTAAAAACTATAATGAAACATTACTATCACGTAGTTGATTGGGACCCAATAAAATTTATGCAGTCGAGATTTTACGGCGATACTGCAATGGATATAACAGTAAGAAACGTTAGAGAAGGACTTGATTATTTAATCGAAGAAAAATCCGACAATCCGTATCTGGATTATACTTTATGCCATACCGATATAATCGCGCGCGTTTTAGTTACCGACACGGTTAGTTGGGTTGATAGCGCTTCGTATGTGGGTCCTGGAGTAACAGTTCAGTGCGAATTAATCGACCCGATAAAAGGGAAAATTATTCCGGAAATAACCGGACCGGATCCTTTAGCCAAAAAGAATAATCCGCCTGAAATACAAAAAACTAGCGCGGACTCGGGCAAAACGCTGATTTTCGATTATTGCTTAGGCTGGCAAAGGAAATCAGACGACGGGGAATTTCTTACTATGAGGGATTCTACTGGGGCGCCTTGGATTAAAGAAGGCAAGGAATATCTAGTGTTTTTAAATCTTATCGTTGAATGCGTGGACCATAATATTATTCGTTATGAGCTAAGGACCGTTGATTTCCACAAATCTTCAACGGGGCTATTATACCCAGTTGAAAACGGAATAGTATATTCTCCGCTCGACGATTTTGGTTTCGGGACGGGCTTGACTGTCTCCGAATTCAAAACCGCCTTGGAAAACCGGATAAATCAAATCAAAAATTTTAACGCCGAATAATATAATGAGGTTGAAATATGAAAAAAGTAATAGTAATGTTCGTTGCTTTATTAATTTACAATCCGCTCGATTGTCAAGAGCCGCAGTGCGGCGAATATCTGGATTGTTCTAATACAGAAACGGCGCATAGATATTGCGACGAAGACGGTAAAACGATTACAAAATGCGTTCAGAATCCCTACAAAACCGAATGGGGAACACCTATGAGAATCCCTGAAGCAAATAAGCCAATATGCTTGAAATTCGATGGCTCAGGACCAGATTTAGTTCTTGCTAACAGTTGTACTGTTCGTGAGAAAAATGCTTATTGCAAATCGGATTTTGAAAACGATATGAACTGGGCGCTCAATGAATGGCTGTGCTTGTGCGGTATGGAAGAAGAAGAATGCCAGTGTGAAATTGATATTAAATTTAGCGAGAACAAAGATAATTTCAAAAATCCAGATACGCAAACTTCTACCAATACACTATATCTTAATCCTGAAAATGTATTAAATAGTAATTGTGAAATCGACTGTAGTAAGTTAACAATATTACTTAATTACACCGATGAGTTCTGCGGAGAACATAAAGGCAAGGAGGGAGATTATGTTTATGACCATTTTTTTGTTTCGGATTGTGGAGAAGAAACATTTGAAGAAAAAGGAATTCGAAATTGTGTTAATTTAAAATCTGTTATTTTATATCAACTTGCCTGTATATTTGGTTTTGGCGAACTTTGGAATGGACCGTGTTATGATGGCGCTGGTGTTATGCATTCCAGTTACAGTCGTGCTCCAGATGGTTATTCAAAGCGTCCTGCAACTCCACATATATCAACTAAAAATGATAAGTGCACTTTTATGAAACTTTATTGCCCCGAACTGGCGGCTACATTAGTGGAGGACGAGTTACAAGAAAACCGATGCGAAGCTTATATTTTTAACGGTCAAGTTACTTTGTTTTTTGAAACAAAAACTTATTCAAGGAATGTTAATATCGAGCTATATAGCATATTAGGCGAGAAAGTTGTTAGCCGTAGGGAAAACAATCTGACTGCAGGGGAGCATTCAATTGCAATTAATTCCGAAAATCTAACTCCCGGCATATATTTCGCTAAAATAGAAAGCGAAAATCATCGTCAAATAAAGAAGTTAATAATATTAAGGTAAACCAAGATGAAACAAAGATTGATAGTATTGCTTATATTGATTTTCTTTCTCGTTATTTCTCGCTTACCAGCCCAAAGACCTCCTTGTATGCCGGATTGGACGCTTTTGTCTTACGAGGGCAAAATTCCGGACCGTTTTCCGCTTTTGAAATTAGATATGCCTTACGAAGCTATGCTTTTTTATATCTGGTATAGCGACTGGGTCTATAATTACGATGTAAATGAAATTGATGATATTTTTAATAATAAGTCTTTTGACGATGAATATAAAGAAATTATTAAAAGAATTTATATTGCCCAAGATTATAATCCCATTTTATTAGAGCGACAGAATAACTATGAAGACAGTTTAAAGAAGGCATCCCAGGCTTACTTAACTTATCGTATTACTGAAAGATTGCGAGATATTGCTCCCGATACCCTAAGTCATTATGCTTTAATCAAGTCAGAAGTAATAGTCAGGTTTAAGATTACTGATATCATCAATAGAATTGTGGAATTAGGGGAAGCTAAATTAATTACGTCTGAAGTACAGGACGTTATTAAAGGTAATTTTATACCTACTTGCAAGGATATGACAATTCCCGACTCTCCTGAAGAATATATTAGACCTGAGCCAAGTTTTCAGCTCAATGAATCGGGAAAATGCTTTCAATTCGACATAAGTAGCGATCATAATCAAGATATTGATTTAGACGTTGGAAATGATTTTATTATTTTTATTTATTTCAAATCGCTTTGTTCCGATACTCTCAACAATTTTTACTATACCACTTCTGTAACAAAACAAAGTCCTTTTTCGAATCCTGACGTTCCAAGATATTTTGTATTTCCGGTTAATAATGAAATTGTGGACGACCCCAATCGCCTTTTCAATTTCGGCGATAGCTTAACATACGACGAATGGCGTGAAAAATTACAGGAAAAAATCGACGAAATACTTAACAAAAATTATACTTCCGTTGACGAACCGCACGTTGTAAGTAACGATATTTCCGTTTATCCCAATCCCGCCGGCGATTTCTTTTTTATTAGAACCAACGACTTTGGCGAGTATTCATTATCAATTACAAATACTTTAGGGCAAGAAATTATCAGAAGGCAATTTAAAAATGGAAACAAAACAAATAGAATTAATGTTTCCGATTTAACAAATGGCTGCTATTTCATAACAATTACGAGTAGTTCTAAGATATATACCTTTCCGCTTATAAAACAATAAGCGGATTTTTCTTTAGTTTGACGCATAAATCCGTTAAATCTTTTAAGTTACTGATATTTCGCTCAAAAATTTAAGTTTTTAGAAAACTATACTATTCTACAATCGGCGTCTCTACTATTATTTCTACCGTTCGGCAGTAGAATCTGCCTTCGGGCAGTTTGTTGTTATACAAAAGCTCTTTTTCGCCTACGCCGCGAGCTGTGGCGTCAGGTCGGTTCAAAGCGTTTCTCGCCGATTTTGCGCGCCGCTCCGAAAGTCTTTTGTTATAATCGGCGTCTCCGGTTCGGTCGGTATATCCGCTTATCTCGATTTCTGAATCGGGTTTTATTCGGCTTTTAATGAAATCTATTACTTCTTTATTATTACCTTCGATGTAAGCCTTGTTAAAATCGAATAGAATTAAGCTGAATCGCTCGATTTCGTAGTCGCCGATTTTTTCTCTGCGCTTTTGCCGAATAGTTATTACTTTTACGGGAAGCGTTTTATCCGATATTGCCTTTTGGTTTCCTTTTATATCTTCAAGTTTGAGCTTGTAAATTATCTTTTCCGTCGCTTTGGGAATTATTTTTTGGTTTTTCTCCAAGCGCCAATCGATTTTTTCGGGGATTGATTTTTCGCCTTGTTCGACAAATTTATCGTTGGGAGCGGAAGGCTGGAAGGCGGTTAGCTCCCAGCTTTTTAATTCCGCTTCGGCTTCGATTTTCGTTTTGAATCTTGCAATAGGAGGATTTGCCCTTCTGTCGATTTTCTCGATAAAAATTGGTTTGAGAATAATGTCTTTATTGGAGTAAAGTTCGACTCTTCGGTTCTCGGCAATTTTATCCGGCTCTTGAATCGGAGTGGACGCTTTTTCGGGCAGCCCCCTTGCTTTAACTTTAATTCGGTCGGGGGGTAGCTTCCAAACTTCGACGAGATACCTTTTTACTCTCTCGGCTCTGTTTCTCGACAAAGCGTAGTTGTCTTTTTCTTTTCCCACTCCCGAATTACACCCTACTAACGTTATATTAGCCGAAGGGTTTTCCTTTAGTCTTTTGCCGACTATATTTAAAATATTGTAGTAAATATCTATTGTAGATTCTCTAAACAAGTTGTCGATTTCAAAACTTTCGGCTTCTTTTCGGTCGATTAGATTATATCTGTCGGGTAAATCGGAAGAATTCTCGGCGAAAAAGACATAGTTCAGCAAGGGGTCGAGTCTATTTGAAATATATTCTTCAATAGTAAATACGGGATTTGGAATTTCTTTTCCCAAAGAATCGACGCCGAAAGCTTCAATGCTGCCGAATAGATTGTATTTTTTTGGGCTAAACAGCGTGTCCGTTCTTTCGTAAATTTTTGTGATTATTTTTTTATTATCAATTATTTCTTCCGTTTCAATTTCCGACGGAACGCCCGTTGATATTGTATCCGCGGCGAACTTTTCGGATTCAATCATCAAGGTGTCGATATTCCATTTCATCTCAATTTCCTCCTCGAGCCTAACGGGACGATACTTGATAGCCGCTCCGCCTCTTAGGCTTCCGCACCTCCAGTTTACGTCCGAAACGTATGAATTCAAGCCGAAATAGTAGTAAATTTCAGGGGACAGCAATAGGCTTTTTGAGGAGTTTAGCGGTAAATCGTAACTTAAGCCGGCGAGAGCGTAAAGTATAACAGAGGAGGCGTTCGGTATGGCGCCGGACGTGTCGTTGCGGACGCGCAAGCCGGTGTCGTTGCCGTCGGCGTCGGCGAAGGTTCCGCCGTCCGAAGGTTTTGATATTTCCTCCTTTTGGTCGAATTCGCTAACGGTTTGGTAGCCGATTCTAAATCCCGCGCTTAATCTTAGCTCATTAGTTATACCGTATGAAATCATCGGTTCTAAGCCAATATCTCTCAAGACGCCGTCCATCGTGTGCTCAAAAGCGCCTTGTTGATGATTCCCATCTACGATTACGTGAGTCGTCTCTTCTTTGACGAGCAGACCGTCGAAGCTGGAATAACTAGCTCTTAAATTGAGAAATAGATTCTTGTCGATATGCGTTTCGAACAAAGCTCCGATTGAAAGTCCCGTTCCGACGCCGCTCTCGAATTGGGGACAACAGTTGGGGATTCCCGTAAGTTTGTCGAAGTCGGCTATATGCGTATTTAAGCCGAAATGGGAGTATAAGCCGTAACTGTCCTCCGTATTCAAATCGGGATTATCCCGCGAGAGTAAAGCGCTTTGCAAACAAAGCAAAGACGCGATAACAAATAAAACTACTTTTTTCATAAAAAACCTCTATTTCAAAACTTCGATTGTTTTCGATTTTACCACCGTCGGCGTCAAAAGCCGCTTGGCAAAGAAGCGCGAAAATCGGTATTATTAGCTTTTTCATTTTATCCCCGCCTTCTAATCCTCAAAATATAATAAATAATTCGCAAAAAAATACGCGACGATTACTATAATAACAAAATATTCTTAAAATGTTTTGTCTTTTTCCTTTTTTCGGTAAGAATAATTATACAATCACTGGCAATTATCGTTTTAGCTCTCTTGTTTTTTTCTTGTTATGTTTTGCGAATCGAAGCGTTTTCGTAAAAAGTTTTTTATTTAACGCAAATAGCGGTTAATTTTGTTATTTTAGTTAGAAAATCGAAGAGACAATATTGAACGAATTGAAGAGATGGTTGAAAGTCTTGGCGATTTCGCCGGAAATAGCTTTGAAAAAAGCTGTTTCCAAGGTCGTCCGCGCTTTGACGATTCGGCGGCGTTGGAAAATGGATAATTCAAGGCCGACGTTTGAGAAGATTTCGTCGGGGGTTAACAAAATCGACGGTTCGTTTTATTTGCCGCCCGAGCCGAAAGATTTGCAATTCAGAAAAAGTCAAATATTAGATTTAGCTAATAGTATTCTCGCCCATAAATTTGATTTGCTCGGTTCGGGCTTGACTCGGGTTTATAGGGGTATGGAAGCGGAAGGTTTCGCCGGCGTTAGATACTCGGGAGGCGACGGTTTTTTAGAGTGGAACGATTTTTTAAAGGACGCGGTTACCGAACCGAATTATCCGTTTTGCTTGCAAGTTTCTCAGTTGATAGATAAAGAATACCATCCTTTAGACTGGCAAATCGACTTCAAATCCGGTTACAGATGGAGCGAGAGAGTATGGTATAAGGATATAGTTTACGGCGATAAAAGGGGAGCGGACGTAAAAGTTCCTTGGGAATTAGGCAGAATGCAACATTTGCCGATTTTAGCTTACGCTTACATTTTGGGAGACGAAGAGAGTTCAGAGAAATATTTACGGGAATTTGTAAACGAGATATTCGATTTTATAGCGTCTAATCCGCCGAGATTCGGCGTTCAATGGGTTTGCTCGATGGACGCGGCGATTAGATTGACGAACTGGCTGGTCGCATACGATATGTTTAAAGGCGCGGGCGCGGAGTTCAACGAGAATTTTGAGAAGATTTTCGCGAAAAGCGTTTACGAACATACCGAACATATATTTAATAATCTCGAGTATTCGTCCGGGCTTAGGGGGAATCATTATTTGGCGAACGCGGCTGGGTTGTTGTTCGGCGCGGCTTATTTGCCCAATTCCAAGCGTTCGAGAGCTATTTTAGCTTTCGCTTTGCAAGAGTTGGTTAACGAGATTGGGTTCCAGTTTTACCGCGACGGCGGAAATTTTGAGGCTTCAACGAGTTATCATTCCTTCGCCGCCGAAATGGTTTACCATTCTGTTTTACTTGCTTTATCTTTGCCGGAAAGTAAAGTCAAAAATATAGAGAAATTTTATTCAGAGGAGATTAAAAAGTATAGAAAGATAGACGCTCTTGAAAAGCAGGGCTATCGAATTGAAAATTCAAAAATTGTTTTTTCTAAAGAAGTTCTCGATAAATTAAAGCAAACGGCTTACTTTTCTTATACGGTTTCCGATTTGGATTACGTTTCGCCTAAAATTGGGGACGAAGACGGCGGAAGATTTTTGAAGCTGACGCCGCAAAATATAGATAATTCACAAATATTTCCAATCGCTCTTTTTTCCACTTTGAGCAATTGCGAGGAGCTTTTGAACAAGCGGTCGAAATTCGGCGACTCGCCGATTTTTGAAATTTCGATAGTCAAGCGAATCGGCGATAGGATAGGCGAATCTTTTATTGATTTAAGCGACGAGTTCATTAACGACGTTTTGCAGCAGAAGAAATTTATCAAAGACCCTGAATCCGAAGAGTCGGGCGTTTTGCATTATTCTTTTCCGAATTTCGGCGTATATTGCAATAAAACTTATTATTATCATTCGATTGTCCGATGCGGATTTGTCGGACAGTTGGGCAAAGGCGGTCATAGCCACAACGACCAGCTGTCGATATATTTGTTTATTAAAGGCAGGGAGTTTCTAACGGACGGCGGAACTTACGTTTACACCGCTTTGCCCGACGAGCGGAACCGAAGACGCTCGACCGCTTATCACAATACATTGCATATCCCAAATTTTGAGCAAAATCAATTCGCCAACGAGAATACCGACGATTTGTTTTGGATAGAAAAACATAAGTCCAAAGCGAAATCATTGCAGTTTTCGGATATTATGTTTATCGGCGAACATTACGGCTACCCAAAGCCGCACAAACGAATATTAAGTTTTGATATTAATAATGTCGAGGGCGTTGACCTTTGCCAATTAAATCTCGAGAAGCGCGTTAATTTTCATTTGGCTCCGGGGGTAACTTCAAAAATAAACAGCGAGGGAAACAGAGCCGTGTTGAGCTTAGACGGCATAGTAGCCGAACTTACCTGCGAAGGAGCGGAAATAAATTCTGAGAATTACAATTTCTCGCCGGGCTACGGCAAATTGAAAAGGGCGGAAAAGATAATTCTTAAAAGCTTCGAAAATAAAGTTAAATGGAACTTAGAAATTATCGCCGTATAAAGCGTATTGATGAGAATTCAAGAGCACATAGACAAAATTTCGTGGTCGCTAGCCGACAAAGCTCTGTATTTTATTTACGGGGTGGTAACTTTATTTCAAATGAGAGCTCTCAATCCTGACGAGTTCGGAATTTTCGGATTAATGATAGGTTTGCACACTTGGTTTTTTATTGTTATCGATTCTTTCGCTCTTCAGAATTTAATTCAATTTGGGATGAATCTCGAAAATAGAAAGAAAGTTAATTTTTACGCTTTGATTATCGAAATTGCGTTAGCCTTGGTTTTATCGTCGTTTGTTTATTTTTCCCGATTCCAGTTTTCCGAGGTTTTTAACGAAGCGAGGTTAGTGGAAGTGGGAAATGCATTGCCGATTCTCATTTTTTTGACTATTCCGCGAATGTTTTCGATTAAAATAATATATCGCAATCAGCAGTATTACAAGCTGTTTTTCACGAATTTCGTATTTTTTGGAGCTATGACGGCAATTACGGTATATTTGCTAATTGAATACGGGACTCTCGATTTTAGCGATATGTTGTTGATTTATTTTACCGGCACTGGGCTAAGCTCTCTTTACGGTTTGTTGACGATAAAAGACGATTTGCGGTTTAGTTTGCGCGGTTCGGTTAAATTGAAGGATATGGTAAAATTTTCTCTGCCTTGGACATTCTACTCGTCTTTTCATTATCTGCCGAGGAATTTAGATATATACGTTGTTCAGGCGTTTTTCTCTACTTCGGCTACGGGCGTATATTATTCGGCTAAAAATCTTTTCCGGGTTTTCGACGAAGCTCTGAACGCTTCTTTTGGATTGGTTTATCCAGCCGCCGTGCGATTAATTGAAAGAAAAGATTATTCGGCGCTTAACGAGTTGACGACTAAGGCGGTTTCGTTTTTGTTTATGGCGTTTTTCACAGCCGTCGTCGTTTTGGAAGCCGGAGTGGGCGAGTGGTTCATCGAATTCTTTTTGCCGGAGAGTTATCATTTTGCCGTCGGGCAATTTGAGTTATTGCTTATAGCGGCTTTGGGAATGCCGATGCTGGTTTTGTCGTCGATAATTACCGCTATAGGAAAGCCTTATATTGCTTTTTCTTTTTCGGCGGCGGGGGTTGTTCTGTGTTTTGTTACTTTGTATTTGGTCGGTCTGAGCGGCAACGCTTTATTTATGCCTTTGGGAATTATAGTTTATATATTTTCGAACGCGATTATGTTTTATATTTATACGAACAAGAATTTCAATTTTAAATTTATGTCTATTTTTAGAGCTTTCGGAGATTCGAAAGAGTTTATAAAGAAATTGTTGAACAAAAATAAATAGAGATGTTTTCAACTTTAGGTCAATTATATTCCGATAGATTTTGCTCGGCTTTAAAAATTATTTTTACCGCCGCTATGGCGACTCTTATTTTAACTATGGGGGTGGAAATTTATAAGTACGGGGAAATTGAATACGGCGCCGTCGCCGAGCAAGCGAAAATGACAGCGGTCTTTAATTCGTCCGTCAGCCAAAAACAAGCGTTTGAATTTATCGAAAAGTTGAATTCGATAAAGATGGTAGAGCGATGCGAATACGTTTCTTCGGACGAAGCGGCGGAGAAGTTCTTTTCGGACTACGAATTGTCGGAAGAGTTGACCGAGGCTAATCCTTTTCCCGATATAGTTAAAATTGTTTTGCGTCAAGAATTCGTGGAGTCTCGCAATGTTAAGCTGTTGGTCGATAAGCTAAGAAATAGCGATTTAATCGAGGAAGTTAGATATAAGAAAGATTTTGTCGAGGATTTGTCGATTTTTAAAAGCCAAATATTTCAATTATTGGGAGTGTTCGCGGCGATTCTCCTTGTATTCTTGTCTTGGGGTCTTTTCTTGTCGATTAAATCTGAGTTTGCGTATCCCGCCGCAAATTTGATTAAAAAGAGCGGCGAGAAACGGGAGTTGTCGTCGAAGCGTTTGTTCGCTACTTGGTCTAATTTCGTTTTTTCTTTTTTTAACGCTTTTTGCGGGGTTTTAATTGCGACGGCGGCTTTAATCTTAATTTGGTTTTTTTTAAAGGAAGAGTTCGCTTGGCTGTCTTTGCTGCGATTGAAGTCGATTATACAAAGCGGCTCGGCGATATTCTTCGCGAGTATTTTGGTTTCTTTGTTTAGCGCGATTGTCGTGAAAAGAAAGTATTAATATGACCATTATCGATAGATATATCGTCAAGCAATTATTTTTAACGCTGGTATTTTCGCTCGCGGCGTTGTCGATGATTTTTATTCTCGTCAATCTTCTCGAAAACTTGGACGAGTTTTTAGATAAGGATTTAACGTTCAAAACTATTGTTTTGTATTACGTTTATTACTTGCCGGATATTTTAAAAATAATAACGCCCGTGGCGTTGCTTGTTTCGGTGCTTTTTACGGTCGGCAAGTTATCTACGTTAAACGAAATAACAGCAATGAAATCCGGCGGCGTAAGTTTATACAGATTGATGGTTCCGCTGGCGATTTTTTCTGTTATTATTAGCGGCGGGCAATTGTATTTTAACGGGTGGGTCGTTCCGAGAGCGAACGAGAAAAAAATATTTATCGAGGAGAAGCATTTACACAAAAGGATTAGCGGCGGACCGATTTATAATTTATATTTCAGAGACGACCCTAAAACCAACGTAATAATGCGTTATTACGACGCTACTACAAAAACGGGCTCTAACGTCGCAATTGAACGATATAGGATTAATAAAAGACCGGTTTTAGAAAGTAGGATGGAGGCGAGGAAAATTGAATGGGATTCGGTCGAAAGCGCTTGGATAATGTACGCCGGCGTCGAAAGGGATTTTACGAGTAAGGGCGCCGAAACCGAACCTTTCAAAAAGAAAATAACGAATTTGAAAATCACGCATAATAAAATAGTCCAGCTGCAAAGGTCTCCCGAAGAGATGAATTTTAACGAATTGCGAGATTACATAGCTCTTTTAAAGCAAGGGGGCAAAGACGTCAGGAAGCAGATGATTGAATACTACGGCGGCTACGCTTTTCCTTTCGCTAATTTCATCGTTGTTTTGTTCGGCGCTCCTTTTGCTTCGGTAAGAAGGAAAGGCGGATTAGCTATACAAATAGGAGCGGCTTTGATATTATCGTTCGCATATTTGGTGTTTTCAAAAATTTCGCAAACTATGGGATACGCGGCTGATATTAATCCGATTTTAGCCGGCTGGGGAGCGAACATTATATTTTTTATAATCGGCTTAATAACTATATTAAAAACTAAAACATAGAGGTTTTATATATTGCGAAAATCTCGTAACTTTAAAAAATTAAAAAGTTTAATTATCAAAAGGCTTGAAATTGAGAAAAATTGAAACGCTTTCTTCGATAGAGGGGAGAAAAACCTTAATAGAGCTTTTTAAAGAATTGAGGTATGAAAAAAGACTTTCGAGCTTAGCTTCTCTTTTTTTAGCGTGGAAGATTTGCGTTGGGGGCAGAGATTTGCGCAAATATTCCAACAAAGAAATTAACGTGATTCATCCTTTGGGCTTTTTCTCGGGGACTGGATTGTGGATGCAGGAAGTCGTAAATAGATTTTATTTTTCCACGATAAATTCATTTGTATATTTCGGCGCGGCTATTTTGTTGGCTATTATTGGAATAAGGAGGTTTAGCGAGAGCGTTTCCGAATCTATGGTAATAGCCGGCGTCGCCTTCGAAGCGTTTCTACTAATTATTATGTTTGTCGTTATGCTGTTTTCGCCGAACGACGAGGCTCTCGAAAAAACGGACGATGAAGAAAGCGAAGGGGAAGACTTGATTTCGGAAATCGGCGAAATAGGAAGAGACATAGCGGAGGCGGTTAATAAGTTGGAAAACGTCAACGGTTCGATAAACGAGATGATTCGGCAGCAAGTCAATCTTTTAAATCAAATAAATCAAATAGCGAAGAGTACCGGCGAAGCGGTCTCGCCTAACCCTCAAATGCTAGATTCTATGCGCGAAACCAACGCTTCCCTCGCCGAATTCAAAAATACCGTCGATAATTTGAACGATTCTATTAATGAGTTAAAAAGCGAAGAAATAGAATCCGCCGTGAGAAAAGAAGTGGAGAGATTGTTCGTCAATCGTTTTAATAAAAATGATTAGCGTGTCGGGATGAAAATCAGGAACAAAAGAACGGTTGAAATATATTTTGTCCTATATTTAGCCGCTATTGTTTTTCTCCTGCCGGATAAAAACGACGAGGAAAACGCTAACGCGAGCGGTTCGCCAATAGCTCCCGGCGCTTTTTCGCTTAGCCCGACTAAGACGTCGCTAAACTTTAGATTTTACGAGGACTCGAGCGGAGTAAAAGTTATAGATTACGATTCGGTCAACACTATTTTATTGGGCGGCAATGTTAAAAACGCCGATTTTGAAATTGAGGTAGAAGATAAAGATTTAAGGCAGAAACAGAAGATAAAACCCGGCTCTAAATATTTTGCTTTCGAGGAAAATATTCAAAAGAAAGAATTGAAGTTTAGCTGGAATCCGCCTTTATTTGATAAAAAGGATAAGACATACATCGTTCGAGTGTTTGCGAGCGCCGAGCGGAAAGACGCCGATTCTGAAGACGATGAGTCGCCCGACAACGGAGCTAAATTACAAGCGGAGACACAGTTTAGTTTAATTATCAATAATGTCAGCGACGAGTTGGTTGCGTCCGGCGAATCCATAACTAGGAATCGCGAAGAAGCGGCAAGCCGGGCGGATTCAATTCGATACGTAGAAGCCGAGTTCAGGAGACCGAGAAGGTCGGGCGAAGTTGACCTATCGCCTGAAGAAGCGGAAGTGAAAGCAATAGCTTACCAAAAATGGCGTAACAAGGTTTACGTATTCAACGCTAATCCCGAAAGAGACTTAGCTAGAAAGCCCCAAATTACGGTGGAGCAAAATCCAGAAGGCAACCAAGGAGACGCGCAGCTCGATAAAATAGGAAAAAATCATATTTTGATTTCCGGCAAAACGCCGGCTTACGGTTCTATGAAAGTTGAGGTAAGAACAAAGTTTAATTACGACGATAAAGAGAGGTCGGTTGATTTTACCGTATTGCCGGAGCCAATTTTAAAACCGGAATACGAAAGAGTGATATATCCGGAGAAGAGTTATTTGATTAAGCCAAATCTGCCATATTTAAGGAATCAAGAGCTAAAAGCTTATTTGGCAAACGACGGGGAGGTATTAGTAAAAAGCCCGCAGGGAGAAGCTATAACTTTTGAACCTAGTTTGAATCTTGTCGGGGAAGTATTAAAATTGAAACGTTACGTGAACGATAATTTGCTAGACCAATACGATATTCGCGTTCTCGATTATCCCAATCCTATTATTTACGATATCCAAGAAGCCCCCGAAGGTTGGCTCAAGATAATAACTCACAGCTACGGCTATTATAACGGCAAAAGGAATTATGTTGAGCTTAACGTAGAAGGCAACGCCGAGACTAGAGAATTAAGAGGACCCGAGATAGACGCTCCCGACGAAATCACAATAGTGCAAATCTTTAAATGCACGCCCGAAAATCCCGATAAACCCTTTATTTTCGAGGTTCAAGCTATCGACGAAAGAGGGCGTAAATCAAAGACAAAGAAATATTCGGCGGAGAACTGAAACAAATCGCTTCCGTTTTCGTAAATTATAATTAAATTTTATAAATAAGAGTTTGCGACCATTGTTAAAACAAAATATAAGCGATAAATATATGAAAAAGCTCATAGTTCTTTTACTACTAACTACGACCGTTTGTTACGGACAGTTTAGCGGCGATAAGAAAAAGATATATTCTTTAGAGGAATGCATTAGCGTGGCTTTGGCTAATAATTTTGATATAAGGCTTTCGGATTCGAGGGTGGAAGCCGCAGAGGCGGAGGTTACAAGCGCTTTCGGAGATTATTTGCCTAATATCAACGTTAATCTCGGTTATTCTAGGCAGTTGAACGCTAAACCCGGATTTGGTTTGATTAACGGGCAGTTGGTGAGAACCGATTCTAAGCCGAATTCATACGACGTAAACGCTTCCGCTCGATTGACGCTCTTTGACGGTTTCGCTCGGGACAATAATTATCGCGGCGCGCACGAGAGTTTGAACGCGACCGATTACTCTTCTCAATTTACCAAACAGCAAGTTAAACTTCAGGTTTATAGCAACTACATCGACGTTATAGCCAACTATCAAATAGTCAAGATTAGAAAAGAAAATCTTGAGCTTGGTAAAAAAGAGTTAGAGAGAATAAAAGCTCAGAGCGAGGCGGGACTAATACCTATAGACGTCGTTTACTCTCAGGAGGCGGATTTAGGCAATAAGGAATACGATTTAGTGCAAGCCGAGAATAATTTACAGGTTTCAAAAGCAAATTTATTGAAAGTGATGGGGCTGTCGCCACACCAGAACGTTGATTTTTTGGAGACAAGTTTGCCGACAGATATAAGTTCTGAGGATATAAATACTTTCAGAAACGACATTGGAAGTTTGAGTTCCGCTATTAACTCGGCAATGAGGAATAGATTGGATTATCAAGCGACAGAGTCGAGTATGGAAGCGGCTGAAGCGGGAGTTACGGCGGCTAAAGCAAGCTATTATCCTACTATTTCCGCTTCTGGCGGTTGGTATTGGAGTAATTCCGAGCTGGAACGCTTTTCGGACTTGGGACGGTCTGCTGTCGGGTTAAGTTTCTATATTCCGATTTTCAATAACTTTAACGTTAACAATAGAATACAAACTGCCCAGTTGCAGTTGAAACAAAGGGATATTGACCGTCGAAAACTCGAACAAAATATTAAGTCGTCGGTAAAAACGGCTTTTTTGAATTTGGAAGCGTCCGAAAAACAGCTAGAGATAACCAAACGAGCTTTGAAAGCGGCGGAACTGAGCTACAATAGCGCTAAGGAAAAGTTTCGAGTAGGCTCTTCGAACGTAACGGATTACTTAGCGGCGAACGCTCGGTATATTACGGCGCAAATTAATAGAATTAACGCCGTTTATCGCTATATTCAGTCGAAAAAAGAGCTGTTGTTTTCAGTCGGTAAGATGAAAATATTTGGAGTTGAATAATGAAATGTGAAAAATGCGGCAAAGAGTATCCTTCCAGCTATTTTTTCGCAGTTGACAACATTTGCAAGGAATGTTTCGAGAAAATGAGCGACGAAGAAAGAGAAAGGTATTTATCGAAATACGAAAATATCTGGGTAGAGGACGAACTTGATTATAGAGTCGGATTCGGTCCGAGGCTGGGCGCGTTTTTAATCGACGTTGTCATTCTCGGCGTAATCTCTTTTATCATAATGCTGGTTACGGGAATTTGGGGCGATTACGCTCCTTATTTTGAGCAAATGCTGTATAATCAGGATTTATTAATGAGCTTCCAACAAGAAATCGCTCCTTTATCTTTGATTATTAATTTTATGTACTTTTCGCTCGAAATAATCTTAGCCGCTACCCCCGGCAAAATGATATTAGGGTTGCAGATAGCGAGCGATAGTAGGAAAGTCGCTTCGACTCAAAGATTAGGCTTAAGATTTATTTTTAAGCATATGGACACAATTTTATCGGCGGTCGCTTTGGCGACTTCTATTATGTTTTTGGGAACTCTTTCGTCGATAGCCACTATTATTATCATTTTGGGATTTTTCTTCACGCTTTCTCCTAAGAGACAAGCTTTTCACGATATGCTCTCGGAAACGGCGGTATATAAAAAGGACGACATTAAGTCGGAAGAAATTGAAAACGAATACGAAATTGAAAATTAAATATATGGGTTAAAAAATGGCAAAAAGCAAATCGAAAAAGAAGCTGGTTGTTTTAATCATAATATTGCTCGCTTTAATTGTTACGGCGGTTGTGTTAATGATGAAACGCGACGAAGCCGAAATAATGGCGGTAGTCGAAGAGGTCGGCAGGAGAACGATTACTCAGACCGTTTCGGCGATAGGTAAAATTCAGCCGGAGACTCAAGTAAACATTTCTTCGGAAACCAGCGGAGAAATAGTATTTTTAGGCGTAGAAGAGGGCGATACCGTTAAGACGGGGGATTTGCTGGTAAGGATAAAGCCGGATATAATCGAAACGCAATTGGAACAGCAAAGAGCCGCCTTAGAAGCCGCTAAAATGGAGATTGAAGTAAGGAACGCTGAAAAAGAAAGAGCAAAAAATTCGCTAAAAAGAATTAATGACTTGTATTCTAAGGAATTCGCTTCGCAGGAGGAATTCGACAGAGCGAAGACCGCCTACGAACAGGCAGTGTCGAGTTATAAAGCGGCTTTGTCTAGGTATTCGCAAGCGAAAGCCAGTTTAAAACAAATAGAAAGAAGCGCCGACAGAACTACTATTTATTCGCCTATCGACGGAATTATTACGAGGTTAAGCGTCGAAAAAGGGGAGAAGGCGGTAGGAACCGAGATGATGCAAGGCACGGAAATGATGGTGGTCTCGGATTTGACGGTGATGAACGCCGAAGTGGAAGTCGATGAAAACGATATTGTTCTCGTTAAAATCGGCGATACGGCGAGAATAGAAATAGACGCTTTTCCGGAAAGGATTTTCGACGGCGTTGTCAGAGAAATTGGGCATTCGGCTATCATGAGCCAGCTTGGAACGCAAGACCAAGTTACTAATTTTAAGGTAAAGATTAGATTGATTGAATCGGAGCCGCTTTTGAGACCGGGAATGAGCTGTAATTCAGAAATAGAGACGGAAACAAAACAAGACGTTATATCCGTTCCTTTGCAATCGGTAACCGTTAGGACTTCTAATATCAACAAGAAGCCGGACGTTTCCGAGGTCGGCATAAGAGAAAAAGAGCAAGACGACAAGAAAGTAAAAAAACGTCCGCCTTCGGTAGTGTTTCTTAAAAAAGGCTCGAAAGCTAAGAAGGCAGTAGTTCAGACGGGCATAAGCGACGACGGATATATAGAAATAACCGAGGGAGTTAACGAAGGCGACACAGTTATTAGCGGCAGTTTTTTAGCTATCAGTAAAAAACTGAAAGACGGAGCGACTATCAAAATTAAAAACAAGAAGAAGTTTTCCAATAAAAAAGGCGAAGACAAAGAATGAGCGAGACTAAGGAAAAACTGATTCAGCTGAATCATATCGCGAAGATATACAAAATGGGCAAACAATTAGTCCACGCTTTAAAAGATATTTCGCTGGAAATTGACAAAAATGATTATTTGGCGATTATGGGACCTTCCGGTTCCGGTAAATCCACGATGATGAATATATTGGGTTGTTTGGACACTCCCACCAAAGGCAAGTATTTTTTCAAGGGCGTTGACGTTAGCGGTATGGACGATAACGAATTAGCCGATATTAGGAACAGAGAAATCGGTTTTGTTTTCCAAACGTTTAATCTTCTGCCGAGGGCGACGGCTCTTAAGAACGTCGAATTGCCGCTGGTTTATTCGGGCGAATCGGCTTCCGTTAGAAAAGACAAAGCTGAAAAGACTTTACAAGACGTTGGTTTGGGAGATAGAATTACTCACAAACCCAACGAACTGTCCGGAGGACAGAGGCAAAGAGTGGCGCTCGCCAGAGCGCTGGTAACTTCTCCTTCGATAATTTTAGCCGACGAGCCTACGGGAAACTTGGACACTAAAACCGGCGAAGAAATTATGGAATTGTTAAACGAATTGTGGCAAAAGGGCAATACGATTATTACGGTAACTCACGAAATGGAAATAGCCAACCGCGCCCATAAAATCATAAGATTAAGAGACGGATTAATAGAAAACGGCGAGACTCAATGAAATTTTCCGAAATAGGAGAAGTGATTAAAATTTCTTTCGACGCGATGAAGACAAACAAACTTAGGTCGGGTTTGGCTTCGTTGGGCGTCGTTATCGGTATTTCCGTAGTTATTTTAATGGGATGGGCGCTCTCCGGCTTGGATAAAGCTATGATGGATACTTTTAATATATTAGGCGTCGATATGATTTACGTCGATAAATGGGAGTGGGCGGGCGGCGGCAATTGGAAACAGATGCGTCAACGAAAGCCTATAACTCTTCAGCAAGCCGAGGAGTTTATCTCGCGCGTTGAATCTCCCGAGTTGGCTTTTCCGTCGGCTAATAAATTTCGAGGTTCGACCGTTAAATACGATAACGAGGTTTACGAAGGTATTCCGGTTATCGGCGCTTTAAGCGAACATAGTTTAACCTCCAGCGGAGAAATCTTGAGAGGGAGGCATTTCTCGAAATTTGAAGATAGAATTGGCTCAAACGTCGCGGTTTTAGGGTACGGAGTATGGGAAACGATTTTCCCTAACGGCGAGGCGCTTAACAAAGCTATTAAAATCGACGGCAGAAAATTCAAGGTAATCGGAGTGTTAAAAAAGCAAGGCACAGTATTGCTGGATTTTATGGATAGAAGGATATATATGCCTCTGCAAAAATTTCTCGGAGTTTACGGTTCTTACGACCGCTCTTTTTTAATAAATATTAAAGCCGGCAGCGCCGATAAGCTACCCGAAGTTAGAGCCGAGACGCGCGGTTTAATGCGTTTAATCAGAAATCTAGGTCCGTACGAAAAAGACGATTTTTCGATTAACGAAACAAAAGCTTTCGAGGAGCAGGTTTCGACTATTAGATTATACGTTTGGGGAGTCGGGCTTGGCATTACTATTTTATCGTTTATTGTCGGTATTATTGGCATAATGAATATAATGTTCGTTTCAGTTACCGAACGGACAAAGGAAATAGGCATTCGAAAGGCGATAGGAGCTAAAAAGAGTTCGATTTTATTGCAGTTTTTAGTGGAGTCTTCGACTTTATGCTTTATCGGAGCGGTGTTTTCTTTGGTTTTATGTTCCGGGTTGGTTTACGCCGCGGCGAGCTATATACCTCAATTTGTTTCGGAATTGGAGTTTTTGCCGAAGTATTTGCCGATGGAGTTATTAATAATAGCGAGCGTAGTATCAATTTTTGTTGGGATGTTAGCCGGGTTGATTCCAGCTGTCAGGGCGTCGAATTTAGACCCAGTTGACGCTTTAAGGTATGAATAAACGAAAATAATATATATGAATGTTCTAGAAAGCATATTATTAGCCGTAGATTCGGTAAGGATGAATAAACTTAGAGCTATCCTGACTCTGTTGAGCGTATCGATAGGCGTTTTCGCTATTATTGGCGCCAACGGTTTGGTCAGCTCTATAGAAAACGCCGTTAACGTAGAGATACAACAAGCCGGCGCTCATTCTTTTTCAATTTATCGCATTCCTAAAATCCAAATGGGGCGACATCAATGGCGAAAATATAGAAAGAGGAAAGCAATATCTTATTCGCAGTATAAGGAATTTAAAGAAAGAATGACCGGAGTTAAAATGATTTCGGGTTATTCAGCCGACGGAGGTTATACTGTAAAATATAAAGATAAAGAAACAAATCCTGATATAACTTTATTTGGCTCCGACGAGAATTTCCTTGAATCAGTTAACGTGGACGTCGTCGAAGGAAGGAATATTACGGCTCACGATTTGAAGTATAATAAAAGAGTTGCCGTTATCGGACCGGATATTGTCGTAAATTTGTTTCCGAACGTCTCGCCGCTCGGTAAAGAAATAAAAATGGGAAGTCAGATTTTTACGGTTATCGGGATTTTGGAGTCAAAAGGGGCGATTTTTGGACAGAGTCAAGACAATAGGGTGTTGATTCCGTTGACTTATTTCTTGAGATATTACGCGAGCTGGTGGGACGAATCTTTGACGATAACCGTGAAGGCGTTCGATAAAGAATCTGTGGAATACGCTTTCGACGAAGCTATTGGCATTATGAGAATATTGCGCGACGTAAAACCTTGGCAAGACAACAACTTTGAAATCGAGACAAACGAATCGATGGGGGAGAAGTTCGAGAGCTTTACGAATTATTTGTCCGTTTTCGGATGGATTGTAGGGGCTTTCGCGCTAATAGCCGCCGGCGTAGGCATAATGAATATTATGCTGGTTACCGTTAAAGAGCGAACTAAAGAAATCGGTGTCCGTAAAGCCGTTGGCGCGAAAAATTACTGGATTTTGTTCCAGTTTATTATCGAAGCCGTTACGCTTTGCTTGCTAGGCGGAGGCATCGGTATAGTATTAGGATTGCTGGCGTCCGCGTATTTTGGCTCGGCTATGGGATTGGTTTTATCGATTCCTTTGAACGCTATTGTTTTAAGCGTCGTATTTTGCACTTTTATCGGCGTCGCGTTTGGCGCGTATCCCGCTTGGAAAGCCGCGAAGCTCGACCCGATTGACGCTTTGAGGTATGAATAGATTGTTTTACTCTTTTTATTCTTTCCAATAGTTTAATCATTTCGTAATTTGCCGATTGTTTTGTTAATAATAACGGCGGAAATTGGATTCGGTTAAAAGAGAAAGAATAGGTTGGTATTTTTACGACTGGGCTAACTCGGTATTTTCTACTACCGTGGTTACCTTGTTTCTGGGACCGTATTTAACTACTGTGGCTAAAGCCGCCGCTAACGCCGACGGATTTGTAACGATATTCGGTTTTCCGATTTACGCCGGTTCGGTTTTTCCTTACGCAGTCGCCGCCTCCGTGGCTTTGCAAGTCGTCTTACTGCCTTATCTTGGAGCGCTTGCCGATTATACTAGAATGAAAAAGACGTTGATGGGAATTTTCGCTTACATTGGCGCGTTCGCTACTATGGGGCTTTATTTTCTCGAAGGCGAAAAGTTTCTTTTGGGCGTAACGTTATTTATTATTGCGAATCTGAGCTTTGGCGCGTCTATTGTAATGTATAACGCTTTTTTGAACGAGATAGCGAGCGCGGAAGAAAGGGATTCGGTTTCGTCGAGGGGATGGGCGTTCGGTTATTTGGGCGGCGGTTTATTGTTAGCCGCGAATCTATTGTTCGTTATGAACGCCGATTATTTTGGAATAGCGGAAGAATACGCCGTGAGGATATGCTTAGCTTCCGCCGGCGTTTGGTGGGGAATATTTACTATTATTCCGCTAGTTTCGCTTAAGGTTAGGAATCCCAACAATTATAAAAGGCGAGGAGTTAACTATTTTTCCGTCGGTTTCGCTCAATTAATTTCTACTTTTAGGGACGCCAGAAATCATCCGCAAGCTCTTCTGTTTCTTGCGGCTTATCTTTTTTACAACGACGGGGTTCAATCCGTAATCGCGCTTTCCGCAGTTTTTGGACAGGAGGAACTCGGTTTGAGTATGTCCACTTTAGCGACCGTTATATTAATGGTTCAATTTATCGCGATATTTGGAACTATTTTATTTAATAGGATTTCCAAAATACTTGGAACGAAAAAAACGATTAGTTTGACTTTAATAATATGGCTTTTGATTATTCTTTACGCTTTTTTGTTTTTAAAATCGGTCGCCGGTTTTTACGCGTTGGGGGCTGGAATAGCGATTGTTTTAGGACCGGCTCAAGCCTTAAGTCGGTCGATGTTTTCCCGATTGATACCCAAAAGAAGAGAAGCCGAGTATTTTAGCTTATACGAAGTTAGCGAAAAAGGGACGAGCTGGATGGGACCTCTGGTTTTTGGATTGGCTCTGCAATTTACCGGTTCTTATCGAATAGCGATTTTATCGCTGGCGATATTTTTTATTATCGGGATTTTGATTTTGTTAAAAGTTAAAGAAAAAGCGGAGAGCTAAAATTGAGAACTTGATAATAAAAAAGGGCGGATAGTCTGTTTCCGCCCTTTTAAAACGCTAATATTAATATATCAATTTGTTTTAATGTTCAAATCTTCCAAAGAGTATCCGAATTTCTCAAGCGTTTTCCTAACTAGCCTAACTAAATCTCTCGCTCCGAAGTTTATCTCGCAATAAATTCCGCTGTTGCCAATTAATTCGGATCTGGTTAACTGGTCGGGATTTGTAGAGTAGTAAGGTTTCTTCCTGCCTTTTATCTCTAAAACCTTATCGAAGTCGCCTTCATGCTTTTCATATAGCAACTCGAGAATTTTAATGAGAAATTTCTTCCAAGAGTCGATTTTATATACTTCGTTGTTGAATTCAAATTGCCTAAGCTCCTTGCCCGTGTAATCGATATATGTTTTTTTCCTTCCTCTTTTGTTTATTTCGGCTTTTGCCGATGCTGATTTAGGGGGTCTTCCGGGACCTTTTTTAGTTTCGGATTTAGGAGGTCTTCCGGGACCTTTTTTAGTTTCGGACTTAGGGGGTCTTCCGGGACCTTTTTTAGTTTCGGATTTAGGGGGTCTTCCGGGACCT